>DATKRK010000115.1:0-35366 GCA_035532215.1 Pirellulales bacterium
GTCGGCGGTCGCGAGGCGCCAATCAGCCGATGAGATTAAACGGCTTGCGGATCCCAGGCATAAATGCCTGGGCTAAGTAAAAAGCACAGCATTCACGCTGTCTCACAACGTTTGAACTGCTAGCATGTGACTTGTGTAGAACAACGAGGGCGGCGACCAGGGCGACTGCATCCATTCGATCTCGAAGAGGGCAAAGCAATGCAAATCGGCGCGATCGGAATCGGCGTTCAAGCGGCGTGGGTCGTCTTCGCGTACCTCAGTTTCGCGGCGGCCGCAGACCCAAAAGCTGCGGACTCAAAAGAGGCAGACCACAAAACCGTCTATGGCCGAGTTGTCGACGACCAAGGAAAGCCCGTGGCCGGCGCCAGCGTTTGTTGGTACTGGCGAGCCAACGGATCGGGCCGCGATGCAAAGCGTCAAGTGCGCGACCTCTCTACGATTGAGAACCAAAAAGAATACTGGGGGCGCCTCGGGCAGATGGACGTCGCTAGCGCCGACGAGGTCAAGTCGGCGGACGATGGAACGTTTTCAATCAACGTGCCTGGCGGTTACCACGCGTTAATGGCGATCGACGAATCTCGGCGACGCGGCGGGCTCGCAATCCTGCCGTTGGGCGCCGATGAACCGGAGATCGAAATTCGCCTGCTGCCGTTGGTGAAAGTCAAAGGTCGCTTCGCAAGTCCTGAGCCGGCAAAGAAACTCGAATGGACGCACGTCTATGTCATGCTCCCCGACGATCAATCGCGGCCGCTCGATACGACTCGTTTGGCCGGTTGCGGATCGTTCGAGGCGCGGTTTGAGATGTCGTTGCCTCCGGGCCGCTACCGGCTGTACGGGTACAACGATCCACAGGACGCGCATCTCGCGCCGGAAAAAGCGATCGTGCTCAAGCAGGGAATGCGCGAACTCGATCTCGGAGTGTTATCGCTCTCGCCTTGCTTGTCGATGCAGTCCAGAGTCGAGCAGTCGAAGGCGGGAGGTCGTTGGTCTGACTACAAGCAACATTATGGAGAGTCCCCGCCCCGATGGCATGCCGTCGATGCGCGCGGAGTGAGCAAGGACGTCTCCATCGAAGATTTTGAGGGTAAATGGGTGCTGCTTGATTTCTGGGGCCCGAGCTGCCGAGCGTGCATGAAGAACGGCATGCCCAAACTCATTTCATTCTACGAACAGCACGCCCGGCAGCGCGAGCAATTCGAGATTCTCTCGATCTGCATCGATTTCGAAGGCGACATCAAGTCGATGGCCGATCTCGACCGAACGCTCGCGCCCGTGATCGAGCACGCCTGGAACGGCAAAATGATTCCCTTTCCGATCTTGCTCGATTCGACGTTCAAGACCTGGGAACGATATGGCTTGCCCGGCTTGGGCACAGTGCTGCTGGTCGATCCCCAGGGCAAGCTCGTCCCGGGCGACGAGACGGAATTGGCGAAGCAGTTGAAGTAACAAGGCCATTGGGCGACCGAGGCCTTTGGGCGACCGAGGCCTTTCGCCAGAAATGTGCGGCGAGAGCAATTTGCCTCGCCGAATGCCAGAAAGCTTCCAAACCCGCGTCTCACAGAGTTACGATACGGAAGTCTCAGGTTCTGCGGCTGGCGCCGGGGCGGCGTTTCAAGTCGGTCTTGAAGCGAAACTGGCAACGATCGGCGCAGGGGAGGTTGGCAATGGCTGGGCTGTTCATTTGTCCGTACTGCGGCGCCGCGACGCAGGTCTCCGAAGAGTTCGCCGGGATGAGCGGCCCTTGCGCGAGCTGCTCGCGGATCATCACCGTGCCGGCCCACGGCGCCTCGACAGGGCGTCGGCGATTTCGCTCGTCCGGCGATCGATCGACCTGGGTTCTGGCCACGGTCGCCGTGCTGCTGTTTGTCGGCCTGGGCTATGGCGGCAAGATTGTGGTAGACATGCTCAAGGCCCGGGCGCAGCAGGAAGAATGCGCCGGGCAACTGCACAAGATCTGGGTCGGCATGGACAATTATTTCAACGAATACAGCGAGTACCCGCCGGCCGTGGTTCGCGACAAGAACGGCAAGCCGATGCACAGTTGGCGAGTGTTGCTGCTGCCTTATTTGGGCCAACGGGAAGAAGAGCTTTACAAGGAATATGATTTCAACGAGCCGTGGAACGGGCCTAACAATCGCGAGCTGGCCGAGGCCATGCCGCTGGTCTACGGCTGCCCTTGCGATCCAGAGGCCTTCATCTCGTCGCACACCAGCTACCTGGCGGTGCTCGACGGCGCCACGGGCGACTTCGCGACCGAGCCGGAGAACCCCGACGTCAATCGTCCGCCTCCCAAGCCCGGCGCCTCGACGAAGCCGATCACGCCCTATCTGGTCGTGGAAGTCGCCGAGTCGGGAATCTCGTGGCTGGAACCTCGCGACCTGACGCTCCGCTCGCCGGGCGTTAAGAGCAAGCCCGGTCAGAAAAAGGCGAAAGCGTCGGAATCCGGCGCCAAGCCAGCCTCGGCGCCCTATCCACGCAGCTTCCATCTGGACGCCGTGAACGTGCTCCAGAGCGACGGCCAAGACCAGGCATTGACCGAGGCCGAAGTGCAGGCCGCTTTCGGATCGCCCGAATGACACGTTTCGTTGACAGCCCGCATCTCGCGTGGCACGCTATTCGGAGGGCGAATGAACGCTGCGCCGCCGGATGCGGGGCCCCGAGCACCTGAAGGTCTTAGGGAGGTGGTCATGCCAAGCGGCGAATTTATTCCGCGGCGGAGCCGCAACCAAAGTAGTAGGCACACTCCGTGTGCCGTAACCGGCGCCGTGGTTAAGCGCAATCACTCTGCAAACCAACGCGGCCCATGGCAACGCCGCGCCATTCACGTCGCGTTGTGTCTCTGGGCCAGTCTGGCGGCGGCCAGCGTCGGCCTCGGCCAGGTCGAGCGCGAGCGAGCCGGCGCCAAAGACGACAAACGCATCGTGCGCATCAGCGGCGAGGTTCGCGATGCGGCGAATCGTCCGGTCGCCGATGCGACCGTTTGGCTGGTCGGCTCCGACGGCCGAGGGAACGGTTCCCCCGAGCCATTGTCGGAAGGGCATAGCGGCGCGGAGGGGGAATTTTCCTTTTTCGAGGCCGTGGAAAAGTACACCATACTGAGCCTGATTGCTCGCGACTCGCGGGGACGGCTAGGCTGGAACTTTAACTCGGTCCACCCCGGCGTCAACCAAGTTCGGCTTCGCGACGTTCGCGACGCTCGCGGGCGAGTGGTTGACGGCGACGGGCAACCAATTGCCGGCGCGCGGGTTACGCCGCGCTCCTTCTTGGGCCTCGCCTCCGATCAGCCGGCAAGCGCCGGCAGCGTGGAGTTGTTTGCCGAGTTAGGCGGCTCGTTCGAAGGCCGCACGGACAAAGATGGAGTTTTTGTCTTGCATCGCATCCCCGAGCAAGTGCGAGTCCGCGGAGAAATCTCGGCGCCAGGCTTCGGCCAGGGAGAAGCCTATCTCGATTTCAAGGCGCCGGTCGTGGTCAAGCTGGAGCGGCCGGGAACGATCGCGGGCGCCCTGGCGCCTCTCGAAGGGGTCGAAGCGGCCAAGGGGGGCTACAAGCTGCGGCTCTCGCGGCAAGGCAAGGAAGTCGAGCCGGGAAACGTGCAGCCGCTCGTCGTGAGTCATTCGGAGGAGGTGACGACCAACGACGACGGCGCCTTTCGCAGCGGCGAACTACCGCCGGGCCGATACGCGATTGTCGCAGTTGAAGGACAGGGACGCCCGTTTTTCGCACACCCGAGGACGTACGTCGAAGTGAAGCCGGGCCAAAAGATGGAAGGCGTCTCTGTGCCGCTTGCGCCGACCGTCCGCTTGACCGGCCGAGTCGTGGACCGCGAAACAGGCAAGGGAATTGAAGGTGTCGAAGTGCTTGGTTCCCAGTCGCCGCGCGGCCCTGATCGCGACCGTTCGGACGTTCGCCAAACGGCGACCACCGATGCCGAAGGCCGGTTCGAGTTGCGGCTGCCGCCGGGCAGCACTCACGTGTTCGTCTACGATGCGCCGCGAACGTTCCTTGTCCCGCCGTCCGACATCCCGAACTCAAACGCGCGCACGATCGCCGATGGTGAAGAATGGCCCACGTTCGAGCTGGCGCACGCCGCGCAGGTCGAAGGCATCGTCGTCGATGCTACGCGCCAACCGGCGCCGCACGCCGAACTCCACATTGATCTCTATCGTCGGTCGTCGCGTCCCTACGACTGGCTGCCGAGCGTTAGCGACGGCGACGGCAAATTTGCCATTTCCCAGGTTGACCCGGAGATGCGGTTCTCTTTGCGTGCGCGAACTCCCGAGGCCGTAACCGATGGGGTCGTCCTGGTCACAGCGTCGGAATTGAAGGGACCCGCGAAACTGGCGGTTTCCAAGAAGCATGTCTTCCGTTTGCGCGGCAAGGTGGTTGACGAGACAGGACTCACCGTGCCGCAGGCGACGGTATCGATCGAGTGGGAGCGGCCGGTCTACGGCATCGTCCGCAATCGCCTGCGGCCATTGCCAAATGGCTTCGCGCCGCAATTTCGCGGCTATACGCGGAGGCGAACGGAGTTCGAACAACTCGCCACGGATGCCGACGGCAAGTTCGAATCGAGCGTGCTCTGGCCGGGCGACAATTATCAGGCGATTGTCGCCGCCCCAGGATACGCGAATTTGGAAACGTCGATCATTCAAGGCGTCGCCGGAAGCGTCCACGATTTCGGCGAGCTGGTGCTGAAGCGAAACGACCTCGTCGTATCGGGCATCGTCGTCGATGAGGAAGGCCGAGCCGTGGCCGACGCTGAAGTTCAAGTCGTCACGCCGGGCCGTCCTTTCCGGGCGCCGCAGCACAGCGACGCCCAAGGGCGGTTTGCGATCGCCGACATCGACGCCTCGGTCCCGTTGGCTTTGCGGGCGCGAACGGCCGCCGCGGCGACCGGCGGCGCCACGGTCGTTTTGCCGGCCGATTTCGACAAGCCCGTCAAGCTCGTCGTTTCGGCCAAGTACGCTTTCCGGTTTCGAGGCGCGGTGGTTGACCGCCAGGGCAAGCCTGCGCCGAGCGCCAGCGTTTCCATCGTCTGGGACCGCCGCGGGCCCGACCGACAGGAGCGGCAGAGGCTTGTCGCTGGAAGGCCGTCGATCCCAAGCAACGGCCCCGTCACGTTCGGCCAGGTCGCCGCAAGGGCCGACGGCGTGTTTGAAACCCCCGCACTGTGGCCCGATGAGAATTACCATCTGGTCGCCTCGGCCCCAGGCTATGCTCCGGTCGAATCGGCGGCCGTGTACGGGCCGGCCGGCGAGACGACAACCCTGGCGCCGCTCGTCCTCACGCGCAACGATCTGACGATCGCAGGGCGGGTGGTCGATTCCGAAGGTCGGCCCTTGGAGGGCGCCAAGGTGTTCAACTCGGGCGACGCCGACAAGCCCCTCGTCTCGACGACCGGCGCCGACGGACGCTTCGCGCTCGAAGGACTTTACGAGGGGCCGCTGTATCTTTTGGCTCGACGGTCCGGTTGCCGCGCCGCTGGCTGGCGCGGGGCGGCGGGCGGCGAACCGGTTGAAATCGCCTTGTCGCCTAGCGACCAGCCGATTCCGCGGGCGCCGATCGCCAAAAGCGACGAGCGGGCGCGATTCGCCGCGGAACAAGAACTCGCTCGTCGATTGGTCGTCGATTTGTGGGCTTTACGCGAGCGATTCGACGACAACCCGCGCGCCGCATCGACATCCCGCTTCCGGCAACGGCGCAGCTCTTCGCAAGCCGAGACAGCCGTCCGGTTGTCGAAGGTCATGGCGCGTCTCGACCTGAATCAAGCTCTGGCCTGGTCGGTGGCGGAAGGCGGGCGGCTCGACGAAGCCGTACGCGTCGAGGCAGTCATGGGCGATTTCAAGAACGACGTCGATCGGGCCTTGGCTCTGCTGCGCGGCATGAAGACGTATGCCGCGCGTTCCGCGCTGTTGGCCATGGCCCGCCGTGAAATCGCCGCCGGCAAACAAGAGCAGGCGATTCGGCTGCTTGAAGCCGCACTGGCCGCTGCGCCGAGCGAGTCCGCATTTGTCGGCCCCGACGCCCGATGGCAGGATTCCGACCTCGCGTCCGCCCGAGCCCAAGTCGGGGCGCTGGCGATTCGCGCCGGCCGCGTCGAGTGGGGAGCCAAGCTGCTCGGGCAAGCCGCCGACTCGGCGGAGAAGGCGGCGCCCGAAGACGCGATGACTCGCGGCCGCGTGGCCGCGGCCCTCGCAGTGCTCGACCCTGAGCGAGCCTTGCGGCTGCTGCGCACCATCCAAAACGCTCCTGGCTTTGCCAGTTACTACAGCTATGCGGGGCATGCGGCCGCGATGGCGGGGGCCAACGACTGGAAGCGAGCGCGCGAGTTTTTGAATCTCTTGCAGCCTGGCCCGGTCGCCGATCGCGCGCGGACGCAGGTCGCCTGCCTCTCGGCGGACCGCGATTGGAAAGCAGCGCTCGAATTGGTCGACGAAATGAGTCAGCTCGACTTGTGGACCAAGGCGGACGCCCTTTGCTGGGTCGCCAAGGCTTTGGCTCAGCGCGATCCGGACCAGGCGTATGCGCTCATCGATCGCGCATTAGACCTGTACTTTGACGCTCCACCGACGGCAGGCTCCGTCTCCGGCGGGCGGCCGGTGGAAGCGGCGCGGGTCGCAATGGCTGCCTGCGACGTGGGTTACCCCGACGTGCCTGGCGTCATCGACCGCGTCCTGGCGTTGCGGGTGACGTATTCTGGAACCGCGTCGACTTCGCGGGAGATTGCAGCGACGATCAATACCGCGCGCGTGCTGGCGCTCGTCGATCCGGCCATTGCGCGCGAGCTGTTGAAATCCCTCGAGCCAAAGGCCCCACTCATCGGCGCCGATGGCGACTCCGTTCGCGGCGCCGTCGGGCGCGGCGAATGGCTGCAGGCCTGGGCCTTGGCCGATCTGGAGGAGGCAAGGCGACGCTGCGACGAGGAGTTGGCCGAACTTAAAAAGCAGTCGAAGATCGAGACAGCGAGCATCGCCCTGTTGCCGCTGGTGGAATTGCTCGTCGTGCCGCCAAGCGAGCGCGAACGATTCATGCTGCGCTCGATCGACCCAAGGTATTGGTTCCCGGGCGACGAAGAACCCTAGTTTTCGACGTAGCCTTTGCCCGTCTTTTCGTCGATCAGCTTCTGGACGTGTCGCGCGGCGGCTTCGGCGTCGGCGAAGGTTTTGGTTTGCGTCTGGCCCTGGGCGCCGATGCGGCCGAAGCGGACCGTGACCTGGTTTCCCGCGGCAGAGATCTCCCAGAATTTTGCCGACTTGCCCTCGATCAGTTCGAAATGACGCGTCGCTGGTTTTGTTACTCCCGAAGTCACCGACTTGCCCCGCTTGGCGGCCTTCGACGGCGCCACCGAATCAGCCGCGGCAGCCGCCTCTTGCCGCACGCGGACGAACGACGGAAACCGCGGCACGCCGCGATCGGAAAGTTCCTGGTAGCGGAACGTAATCACGCTGCCGATGCCCGGAGGGTTCTCGCGCTGGGCGTCGGAAAAACCCGTGCCTACGGAAAACGTCGTGCCGTCGGGCAGCTCCACCGCCAGCGCGCCCAGCCGGCCCTTGTGCCGGCCGGCGCCGGACAGGTGCTCGACGACGCGGGCCTCGGCGTCGTGGAACGTTTTGACCTTGAGCAACGTCGCCGAGCGGCCGGCTTCGTAATGCGAACCGGGCTGGCGCAGCATCAAGCCTTCGCCCCCCTGCGCCTCGACCTTGGCCAGCTCTTCGCGGAGATGGTCCAGGCCGCGGCAGCGATAGTGCTGGTGCACGTCGGCGAACTGCGGCCCGCTGGCGGCCAACAAGTCGCGCAGTTGTTCCAGCCGCTCTTCGAACGGGCCGCCCGCCGCCGGCAGATCGAACGCCAGAAAGCGGATCGACCGCCAATGCTCGCTCTTGTCCTGGCGGCGCACGACGCTCACGCACTGCTGGAACGCCTTTCGCCCCAACCACAATTCGCCGTCGAGCGGCGTCGAAGGCAAGCCCGCGGTGAAAAAGTCCGGGGCGTGATAGACGTTGCCCTGCCGCGAGATGAATTGCCGGCCGTCCCAGTAAGCGCGCACTCCGTCGAGCTTTTCGCTGATCCACCAGTCGGTCAGGTCGACGTCGTTCTCCCAGGTATGGGCCAGCAGCAAGCCGGGGGCGGCCGAACCGGATTCGCCGGCCGCTTTGGCGGGCTTGGCCGGCAGGGGGCCGCCGATGCGGTCTTGCTCCGCCTGTTCGCCTCGAAAGGCTCGCAAGTGTTTACAGGTCCGCCGTTCGATTGGAACCGATTGATTCCGCCAGGCCGGGCAAGTGCAGCTATAGACGCCGCCCGTGTTCTTCAGGATGTAGGGCGATTTGCCCGAGCCTTTGATCTCCGTCGTTTCACCGTCGTTCAGGTCAGGCATGTCGTTGTTCCCCTGGATGAAGTGTCGAGACGGCTGAATCACCCGCCCTGCCAGCGGCGGCGAAGGTCTTCCATCCGCCGGCGATTCGCCCCCAGGTCAGAATAACCGACGCGCGAGGCGGAACGAAAATGGATCAGTTTCGCGGCGGGATCGATCAGGAATTCGACGTCGTCGACGAAGTGCATCAGCGCGCTGGCGAACTCGGCGTGCAGGTAAGATTCGGATGCCGCGACGATTCTCGCCCGCGGCATGGCGCTGACGATCTGCTTCAGACGCTCCATCGCCGCTTGCGGCGAGCCCTCGAAGGGCCAGGGCGACATCCGCTGGCTTGGTCTGCCGCTTTGCGTCGCCACGCAATTCGGCGAGGCCGGGCAATCGGCCAGCCGGCCGTCGACCGCCCCCAGACTCTCGGGCCGGCGCGAGAAGGCGCTCAACAAGCCGAGCACGACCGCCGGCGCCGCGGCCAGCAGCGGCAAGCCGAAGAAGAGCCATTTCTTTCGCATCAGGCGGGTGCTGCCAGTGGTTGGAGTTCTTTAGTTCGCGCCGCCCGCGAGATCTCGCCGACCGGCGTCTCTCGCAGTGGTATCGCTAAGGGCTGTCTATTGTCAACTATCTCGATGATTTTCCGGCGCCCTCATATCCCTCTCCCTCTGGGAGAGGTTAGGTGAGGGCAATCGAACTGCGGAAGCTGTATTTGCCGCGTCCCTGAACTTATTACTGGGTCGCCCTCACCCCGGCCCTCTCCCAAAGGGAGAGGGAGTATCTTTTCCTGCCGCCTGTCGCCTCTCCTCCTACAGTCCCCTCATCAAAGCCGCGACGGCCCGCGAGTTCTCGTCGTTGCGGCGATCGAGCGCGGCAACGACCTTTTGCCGCCGTTCGGCGGGCTGATTCTGGCTCAGCTTCCATTTGCCCTCGATGCGGTCGATCGGAATGCGGAAGCCGACGATCGATTGCGTCAGCCGTTCGATGAAATCGTCCTCGGGCAACTGCCACGGCTCGGGCGTCGCGCTTTCGTAAAATTCGACGAAGTCTCGGACGATGCCGAGCAAGGCGGGCGTATCGTGAATCGCCTGAAAGCAGCCGTAGACGTGGACCGCCGCGTAGTTCCAAGTCGGCACGACTGCTGCGGCTTCGTACCAACTGGGCGAGATATAGGCGTGCGGGCCGGAGAACGCCGCCAGCACCGTTTGCCCGTCGGCCTGCCGCCACTGCGGATTGGCCCGGGCCATGTGGCCGAGCAGGCTGCGCCGTCCGCCGGCGTCTTGCTGCAAGAGTAGCGGCAAATGGCTGGCCAACGGTTCGCCGTCGTGCTGGGAAACGAGCATCGCGAAGCTATGCCGTTCGACGAAGGCGTGCAACTCGGCCGGGTCGGATTGCTCGAACGAAGCGGGGACGTACATCGCAGAAACGAGCCTTTCCTAAAGGGCAAGGGGGGGTCTGGCGCCCTCGCATGTTCATCGTGGAAGCCCGGGCGCCCTCGCCCGTTCTTCATAGAGGCCCGGGCGCCCTCGCCCGTTCTTCATGGAGGCCCGGGCGCCCTCGCCCGCTCTTCATGGAGGCCCGGGCGCCCTCGCCCGTAGGCGAAGAGGCGGACGGGCGAGGGCGCCCGGCCCTCCCTAACAATCGTTCCGCCGCATTTTTGGTTCACGGCATTTTACGCTTGGCGATGCAGTATGAAAGGCTGACGAGGCAGGCAAGAATGCCTGCCCTACTCGGGCAGCCGCTCCCAGCGCAAGTCGACGCCGGGAATCGAGAGGATCAGCTCTTTGCCGAAAGCTCGCGAGGGGGTGGAAAAGCCGTTCGGCGCCGCGCCGTCGAGCACGCGCCGCAGGCAGGCTACGGCCGTCAGCGAAGTCAAGGCGTAGCCTTCCGGCGTTTCGAGCGTGGCTTCGGCGATGCGCCCGCGGGCGTCGGAAACCTGGCCCCAAAACTCGGTTCGGCCTTGGGCGCGCTGGCCGGCCGAAGGGCCTCGGATCGTGCGCTCGATGTACCACGCGGCCAACCGCCTGAACAAACTGAAGCGCAACAGCGGGGCGATGCGGAGCAAGCGCCGCTGCTGCCGGACCAGCGCGGGGCTGGCGGCCGCGTAGACTTCGATGTTCGCAATGCCCGTCGAATGCCAAGCGCTAGCGACGTCACCCCAGGGAATCGTCTCGGCTAACTGCGGCCCGCCGCGAAAGGGGATTTCGCGCGTCTTCCAAGCGGGCGGAACGCGGCGGATTTCGCCGTCGATCCGCACTCGCCCGCCGCCGGGCATCGATTCCAGAGCCGTCTTCGCCGTGCCGGGGCTGATGCTCGCGCCGCCGCCGAACGCCAACAGCAGCGTCGTGGCGCCGGGCAGCTTTTCGGCCAGCATCGCCGCCAGGCAATCGCTGGGCACGACGTCGAAGCCGACGGCCGGCACGATCGCAATTCCCTCCTGCTTCGCCCGCTCGTCGAGCGTCGCGGCCGCTTCAATGACGTCGATCTCGCCCGTGATGTCGAGGTAGTGAACTTTGGCCCGCAGGCAGGCTTCCATCATCGTGGCCGCGGTCTTCGAAAAAGGGCCGGCACAGTTCAACACGGCTTTGGCGCCTTCGAGCTGCCGCGCGACGGCGCCGACGTCGTCGAGCGCGAAGACGCGGCTCGGGCATTGCAACTCGCCGGCGAGCTGCTCGATTTCCCGGCGGTTGCGGCCCGCCATGGTCGGCTTGAGACCCTGCCGCACGCACTCCGTAGCGATCAAGCGGCCCGTATAGCCGTTGGCTCCATAGATCATTGTGTATCGTGCGTCGGACATCATTCAGTAGGGCAGGCATTCTTGCCTGCCTCGATATTCTTTTGGCAGACAAGAATGTCCGGGCTATCGAACAGATACAAGTCTTCGATCGCCAGCGGCCGTTTGGCCGCCGCGGCGGCCGAGGACGGTTGACTTGTCGCCTGCTGCGCGCGGATCGCCGGCGAAACGCCCCCCAATGCGAGCAACAGTACCAGCGGCGAAGCAATCCGGGCTAGCAGCATGTTCATTTCGCCCAGGGAATATGATATCCCTCGGCGTTCAGCCGAATGCGGTACAGACTGACGTCCACCGTGATGTACAGCACGTTGCTCTCGTCGCCGATGCCGAAATCGACATTGCTCGGCAGGCCGACGGGCGGCTTGCCGTCGGGCTGGGGTTTGCCGTCGGGCTGGGGTTTGCCGGCGGGCTGGGGTTTGCCGGTAGGGATGAAGGCCAATTCCTTGCCCATCGTCGGTTCGATCACCAAGATGCCCGGCCGCTTGGCGCTGCGCGAAGCGAGATAGAGATTGCCCTTCGCGTCGAGCGTCATGCCGTCGCAGCCGCTCTCGGCGCCGAAGTCGTAAATCGTCTTGCGCTGGCCCGCCACCAGGCCGTTGGCGCCCAACGGAAAGGCGTAGATCTTCATGGCGCCTTTTTCCGGCGGGGGCGCCGCCGGATCGATGCGGTCGGTGCCGTTATTGTTGTCGGCCACGTACAAGGTTTTCTGATCGGGGCTGATCGCGATGCCATTGGGCTTTTCGACGTCGTGCGTGACTTCGGTCACGCCCCCTTCGGTCTCGATGCGATAGACGGCCCGGTGCTCCAGTTCGCGCGGTTCGTCGCCCAGGTAGCGAGGGTCGGTGAAGTAGATGCGGCCCTTGAGATCGATGGCTAGATCGTTGGGGGCGTTGAAGCGTTTGCCCAGGTAGGCTTCGGCCAGAACCTCTTTCTTGCCGGTCTTGAGATCCCAGCGCGAAACGCAACGGCCGCCGTGGTCGGAGCCTTCGCAGGCCACCAGCCGGCCTTGGGCGTCGAACATCAAGCCGTTGGCCTTGCCGCTGTCGGCGCTGTACACGGCGGTCTTGCCGGTGGCAGGATCGAACCGCAGGATCTGGCCCTTGTCCTCGCCGACCGGGATATCGGAAAAATAAATGCTGCCGTCGGGCGCCACGGCCGCGCCTTCGGTCAGACCGCCGTTGATCTTCGCCGTTCGCGTGAAGAGCAGTTCCAGCTTGGCGTCGGCGGGCACGATGCCGGCGCCGCCGGCCTTGGCCGCCGGGGCGTCGCCGTCGGCGGCCTGGGCCGCAATTGCAGACAAGAATGAAGCCAGAGCGAGGGCGCTGACGGCGGCAAGACCAAGACGCATGATATCGGCTCCGGGCAAAATCGAACGGCAGACGAACGCACCAGCGGCGCACGAGACGCCCCTGGCTGGCTGTCGCTGGGCGCCTTTGTCCGCGACCTGGGCGGCAGGCCCTTGGAGTCTAATTCCTGGAAAAGTACAACTCAACCGGCTTCTTCATTTATCCTGACCCCTCGGCTGTGGGAAACGAGCATGCGGATCGTCGATTTGAGCGTACAGTTGGACAACGACTCGACCAGTTGCCGCCGACGGGCTTTACCGTTTGCGCGTTCCCCTTGAAGGTCAAAGGGGGCTCGGCTGGCCCGGCGCGAGTCGTGGCACTTGTGCCCGAGTGAGACAGGTAGGGTGGGGCGCCAGCCCCACGCGTCTGGTTCCCGGGAACGATTCGTACTACAAATGTTCTATTTCTCCGCGTCTCGCGAAGATTCATGCGGCGCTTTTGGCGGAGGCGAGCCACGGATGAAACACGGATCGGACATGGTGTTTTCCAATTCGGCTCCTCAGCGGCGTCTCACTTACCGACGTCACGTTTATTTGCCCGGCGATGCCTTGGAAAACGCAACCCCAACCCTGCTCAGGGGCGATAAAACCACCCATGGATTCTGCGGAAGAGCCTCGTTCTGCATTTCATCCGTGTTTGATCCGTGTTCCATCCGTGGCTCAATGGGTTGCGGCCGAAGGCCGCGCTGGTATTCCGCTTGCACTTCGGCGGCCGGCGAGTCGCTCAATGCGCCCGTTTGAAATATTGCACCTCGCGCTCGTGCTGCTCGGCTTTGGCCCGGCTGTCGAACGTGCCGAGATTGCGGAGCTTGCCAGTCCGCGGATCGACTTTGCGCGAATAGAGCCGATATTCGCCCGATTTTAGCTTGCGGATCATCGCGCCTTCCCTTTCGTCGCCTGAGACTTCTTTGCCCGGCCGCGGTCGGCTTCGCGCTGGCGGCGCGCTTGCAGAATGTGCTTGGCCTGCTCCAACTCGGCCTTTCGCTCGTCGGGTAAGTTTTTGCCGGCGCGATTGATGAAGAACTGAATCATGCGGATGCCCGAGCCGATGCCCTTGGGACTGACCTTCTTGCTGCCCAACGAATTGGCGATGGTTTGGGCGTCCTTGGTGAACACGTCCTCGGGCGGAAACGTCGAGACCGTCTTGACCTCTTGGCTCCACTTACGGCCCGATTTCGAATGGTCCGACTTCTTGCGCGCCCTTTTTTTCGTCGCCATGGCCGTCAACCTTCCTTTCCGCGAAGACTGCGGATACGCCCGAGCGCGTCGGCTCACGCCGTTTCACAATGCTGCAAAACGCATGCCTTTTAGCTTGGAAGGCAAGTCGCCGCCATTCGAGGCCGTTTGACGCCCCGGCGGCCGTTTGTCGTCGGCTTCGATCAGTCGGCGGTTTGAACCAACAGCGGCAGTTCTTCCGGCGAGACGATCCAGCCTCGACAGCCCGTAGCGCCGCAGGCGCAAGGGATGGCCGCGTCCGCCGGCCAAGCGTAATCGATCGTCAACTCTTCGCCGGGCTCGATCGCCGTCAACGCCTGCAGCCACAGACGGTCGTGCGGCGCGGGTTCATCAGTCTCCCAGGAAAACAACTCGCAGTTTGGCTGGCAACTGTGATTCAGGTACCGAAAGGGGGCGGCCGGCTCGAGACTCCGGCCGTCATCCAGTTCCATGCAATAGTCGGACGAATAGTCAGGATCGTCGATCACCTGGCCGCGAATGACGCCGACGATCTGTTGCGCTCGAAACCGCCGGCGAGCGAAAACGCCCCGGCCGATCGGCGTGCGGCCGACGCGCACCGCGGGGGCCCGCTTCCGTGTTGGCTGTCGCATGACTTCCGTGTTCGCCCCTCGCTCTGCTCGTGATGGACTTGTTCCGAAGCGAGGATCATAGCCCAGCCATGCACGGCGTCAAGCAGCGAGGCGCCCATTGGCGCTCTGTGCGACGTTCGAATCGCGAACTTCTTTCGCAGCCAGCGCCCATTCAGACGTAATAGTTCAGATGTGATATTCGAGTTCATCCGACGGCTTGGCGAGCGCCGCGCGAGACCGGTCGCGCTTCCTTCGCACGAACCGCGCCACCATCGCCGCGCCCAGCGCGGCGGCGCCCGCGGGCAAGGCGCTCGCCCGACGCAGGCCCAAGGGCGTCATCGCGAACTCGAAGCCGACGTATAATAGCACCAGCCCGAAGGCGACTTGCAGCGCCGCGGCCGGTATGTGGACGACCAGTTTTGCCCCCAGGAACGCCCCGATCGCGAATCCCAGGGCGATCCAGCCGACCACGGGCAACTTGACGAAGCCGTTTTGATAGTAGACGAGCGCCGCGAAGATGCCGATCGGCGGAATCAACACGGCCAGGCTCGTGCCCTGGGCCTGCTGCTGGGTGAAGTGAAACAGCATCATCAGCCCCGGCACCAACGCGATGCCGCCGCCAATGCCCATCAGCCCGCTCATCACGCCGATCGCGCAGCCGAACAAAAACAACTGAAAAAAATACATCGATTCGATCTTACCGCTTGTCGAATTGCTTGTCGGCGAAGTCCCAGAAGGCTTGCCAGTCGATTCTCGTCATGGAGTGTTTGCCCGGACGAATGAAATAGCCGAGCGTGCTGTCGACCAGTTTGCCGGGCTCGGGCATTTGCCGTGCGTCCAGCCCGCCGGCGCCAAGAAAGCGATAGACCGGATCGGCCGCCTTGATCACGTCGAACTGCCCGGCCGGATTAGCCCACTGGTCTTCGACCGCGTTGGCGAACAGCACCGGCCGCGGCGCGACGAGAGCGACCAGGCAATGCTGATCGAAGGGCAGCTTTTCGACCTGCTCGTTGAACGAGGGGAATTCGTCGTTGAACCAGTGCGGAAAAGCTTCGTTGATTCGCTTGACCGGCTCGCCGATCTTGCCGCGGCTGGGGGCCGTGCCGCCGCAGCCGGCTTGCAGCGGAATGGCCATCGCAATCCGCTCGTCCATCGCCGCGGCCAGCAAGGCCGTCTTGCCCAACCGCGAATGCCCGACAACGGCGATCTTCTGCGCGTCGATGTCTTTGTCGGTAACGAGATAATCGACCGCTCGGCTGATGCCCCAGGCCCAGGCGGCGATCGTGCCCCAATCGTGTTTCTCGGGCTTGGTCTGGCCGGGCTTGAAGTAGTGCGGGTGGACGCCGTCGGTGAAGTCGGGCTTGTCGGGATCGACGTCGCCCGAATAGAACGTGGCCACGGCATAGCCGCGGTCGATCGAACCTTCCAGGTTCCAGACGTCGATCTGCTTGCCGCGGCCCGCGTCGGTTGCGCGGTTGTCGACGCAGCCCGGGCAGTGCGGCGGCATCCAAGCGTCGGGCAGCGCCACGCTCTTGTCGGCCGTGAGCGCATGGTTGCCGCAAAAGTTGATGCCCACGAACGCCGGCGCCGGCCGCTGGCGATGGTTGGGCGTGACCAAGAGCAGATGAATCGGCGGCGTGCCCGGCGGACCGTAGGAAATGGCGACTTCCTTCTTGGTCGCCTTGCCGCCGAAAAACTTCGGGTTGACTCGCTCGACCTTGACTTCGATCTTCTCCGGCGCCGGGGGGGCAGAGCCGTACATGTAATACTGAAACAGCTCCTTTAACTCGGGGCGCCGTTTGGCAAACCACTCCGCTTTCGACTTTACTCGCTGGCCGTCGAGCATCACCAGCGGATCGGGCAGGTTGGGGTTCGCCGGCAACTCGGAGACGGGGGGAAACTTGTCCGCGGCTTGAATCAGCACGCCGTTGGTAATGATGATGCTTCCCAGCACCAATGCTCGTCGAGCTTGTGCGGCGAAATGGATGGAGCGCTTCATGGCAGTGCAAATCCGGAAAGAAAAGAAAGTCGCGGCTTTCAGCAAGAAGCCCATATCGTAGCACACGCGGCTCGACGAAAAGAGGGGCAGCATGCTTCCACAATTGCAGAGCAAGCGTGTGAGCACGTGGAATTGCTCTCGCGCGCAATCGCTAGATCGGCGGGCGCCGTCGAAATCACGTCGCCCTGAATCGTTGCTGAGCAGTTCTACGCCGGCAGCAGCTCGCTGATCGGCGCCCCGAAGGGCAGGATCGGCATCGGCCGGCCATCGTGGTCGGGGAAGGCGGTCTCGTAGTCGATGCCGAGATGCCGATAAACGGTGGCCCAAAGATCGTTGGGCGAAAGCGGGCGGTCTTGCGGGTGTTCGCCCTTGGGATTGGTCGAACCGATCGCCTGCCCGGTCCGCATGCCGCCGCCGCAGACGAACATCGACATGGCGTTCGGCCAGTGGTCGCGGCCCGGCCGGCCGTTGACCGTGCTGATCCGCGGCGTGCGGCCGAATTCGCCCGTCACCACCAGCAGCACTTTCTTGTCCAGCCCGCGGGCGTACAGGTCTTCGACCAGCGCGGTGACGGCCTGATCGTAAAGCGGGAAGCGGACGCGGGCGTCGTCGAAAATGTGGCCGTTGACGGCGTGCGAGTCCCAGTTGTAGATCACGCCTTCAGGCAACGGCTTGCTAGGCAGCGGATTCTCCATGACCATCGTCACGAAGCTGCAGCCGGCTTCGACCAGCCGGCGGGCCATCAAAGCTCGCTGGCCGTAAGCGTGCATGCCGTACCGCTCGCGCACGCGGGCGTCTTCCTGCGAGAGGTCGAAGGCGTTGCGGGCCTTGTCGCTCATCAGCAACTCGATCGCCCGGCGATTGAAACTGTCCATGGCGTCCATTGCGCCGCTCTTGTCGACTTCGCGCCGCAAGCGATCGAAGCCGCCGAGCAACTGCACGCGATGGTCGAGCCGGGTTTCCATCTCGGGCGCCAGCGAAAGATTTTGCACCTTGAACTCGGGCGAACTCGGATCGCCGCCAACGATGAACGGCGCGTAAGCCGATCCGAGATATGCGGCGCCGAAGCTGAACACGTCGACTCCGGTGCGGCCGTTGTCGGCGCCGGCCACGTAATTCGGCACGCCGACGCTCCGCCGTTCGCGCAGCTTGGCCACGATCGAACCGACGCACGGCGCGTCGTTGACGAAGCCGACCGGCTCGGCGGGCAACCGACCGGTGAGAAACCGCTTGTGACCGCCGCCGTGATCGGCGAATTCGTGGGCCACCGAACGCACCAGGTTGTACTTATCCGCACAGCGGCAGCAGTTCGCAAACGTCCATGCCCGTCACGTTCGTCGAGATCGGCCGGAACACGCCGCGGTATTCGGCCGGGGCGTCGGGCTTCAGGTCGTAGGTATCCATGTGCGGCGGCCCGCCAGGCAGCCACACGAAAATCAGCGACGTGTCGGGCCCCGCTTTGCCGGCGGAATTCGCCTCGGCCCGCAGGCGAAGCAAATCGGCCAGGCCCAGGCCGCCTACGCCCAACGCGCCAACCTGTAAAAAACTGCGCCTTGAGAGCGGACCGGGACAGCGTTTTGCAGGGCGATTCATGCTGGCGATCCTCTTCGGCGGCCTGTCTGGCGGGCAAATTTTGGGATCGGCTCGCGCTTGCGGGCAAATTCTCTTCCGCGAGCCTGGCGGGCATTTCAGTGTTCCTATTTTGGCGACGGCGCCAGGCGGAAGTCAATCGAACCACTTCTTGATCGCATGCACCGTCGCGGCCCGGCCGGCGCGAGCGATGGAAGTGGTCAGCGGGATTTCCTTGGGGCAGACGGCGACGCAGTTCTGAGCGTTGCCGCAGACTTGCAGGCCGCCTTCGGAGGTCAGGGCCTCCAGACGCTCGCCGGCCTGCATGCGGCCGGTCGGGTGCGTATTGAAGAGCATCACCTGGCTGATGGCGTGGGCGCCGACGAAGCCGCGGTCGAACGCCTCGCGCTCACCAGCGGCGAATTCGGCGTCGGTCTGGCCTTCGCGGCGATCCAGTTCGGTCTTCAGATACTGCGGGCAGGCATCGAGGCAGCAGCCACAGCTCATGCACTGGCTGAGCGGATAGGCGTGTTGCTGCTCTTCGGGCGATTGCCGCGGCCCCGGGCCCATGTCGTGATAGCCATCGACCGGAATCCAGGCTTTCACCTTCTGCAATGCCCGGAACAAGCGAGAGCGGTTCACGACCAAGTCGCGAATCACCGGGAACTTGTTCATCGGCTGCAATTCGATTTCGCCCGGATTGTCTTCCATCAGCCGGTCGACCAACGCCGTGCAAGCCTGTCGCACGCGGCCGTTGATGAGCATCGTGCAGGCGCCGCAAACCTCTTCCAGGCAGTTGCAATCCCAGGCCACCGGCGAAACCGGCTTGCCGTCGCTCGTCTTCGCCTGGGCCGCGATGCGCTGCAACACGCTGATCACATTCATGTCGTTATCGCGCGAGACGATATGCCGCTCCCAATAGCTCGGCTCGCCCGGGCCGTCTTGACGCAGAATCCGCACGCTGAAGGTCGCCGGCTGGCCGTGGCCGCCGTGCCCGTTGGTTTCATGGCCGGCGTGCGTCTCATCGTGGGAAGCGTCTGCGTGCGTTGCTGAATGGCTCATATTCGAAAGAGGCTTTGCTGCTCGAGGGTTTGTCGCAATATCTCGCGTCGTCCAACTTCCCTAGAATCTCTTCATGGTTCTGTAGGGAACGCCCTCTGTGGCGTTCCGTTGCATCGCTATGGATTGCCCAACCTGATACTGCGGAACGCCACAGAGGGCATTCCCTACAAATCTCATCTCCGTACGAGTCTAGTGGCTGGCTGCCGCGACGGGCGTCTTCGCCTTGCTGCCGTTGCCGTCAGTCGCCGCGGCGGGCGATTTGGCCGCCTGGCGCTTGTTCCAGACTTCCTCGATCGCCTCGCCGCCGACCAGGCCGTACAACCGCGGCCGCGGCGTGATCAGCGAGGTATCGACTTCTTCGTAGACGATCTCCGGCTCGCCGTCCGACTTGAGCGTGGCGATCGTCGACTTGAGCCATTTCTTCGTGCTTTCCTCGAACTTGTCGCACCAGGCTTCCGCCTCGTGCAGGTGTTCGGCCGGCGTGGCGTCGGGCGTCAAGCCGGGCAGCGCAAAGTCGGGCTTGAAGTGCGCGCCGCGGCACTCGTCGCGCTGCAAAGCGCCTTTCAAGATCGCCTTGGCCAGCGGGAACATGTCTTTCAGCGCCTTGGTGAAGACAACGTTCTGGTTCGTCCAGTTGCCGGTGTCCGAAAGCGAGCAGCGCTCGGCCCGTTCGGCCAGTTCGCTCACTTTGCCATAGGCTTCCTTCAGCGTGGCGTTGAACCGCACGACCGCGGCCGCCTTGGTCATTACCTGGCCCAATTCTTGGTGCAACAGATATGGGTTCTCGCCGCCGCTCGCGCGCTTGAGCAAGGCGTCGTGCTCCTGTTGGCGCAGCTTTCGGGCGCCTTCGTACAGGCTCGAAGGCTGATCGGCCGCGGCGCCGCCGGGAACCGATTTTGTCCAGCTCTGCACGCTCGGCGCGATCATCAGCCCGCTGAAGATGCAGCTCAAGAGCGAATTGGCGCCCAGGCGGTTGGCGCCGTGATATTGGTAATCGCACTCGCCCAAGGCGTACAGGCCCGGAATGTTCGTCGACTGATTGCGCGGCGAACCGATCCGCAATCCGCCGGCCGCAGTGCGCTCGTAATCGCACCACAAGCCGCCCATCGAGTAGTGGATGGCCGGGAAGATCTTCATCGGCACGTCGCGCGGATCGACCCCTTGGAATTTCTCGTAAATCTCCAGAATGCCGGCCAGTTTCAGGTCGAGCGTGGCCCGCGGCAGGTGCGTCAGGTCGAGATAGACGCACATGCGGTCTTTCTCGACGCTCAGCCCTTCGTGCGTGCAGACGTTGAAGATTTCGCGCGTGGCGATATCGCGCGGCACCAGGTTGCCGTACTTGGGGTAGCGTTCTTCGAGGAAGTAATAGCGTTCGGCTTCGGGAATCTTGCGCGGATCGCGCGGGTCTTGCGGCTTGCGCGGCACCCACACGCGGCCCCCTTCGCCGCGGGCGCTTTCGCTCATCAACCGCAGTTTGTCGGCGCCCGGCACGGCCGTTGGATGGACCTGGATCATCTCGGGGTTGCCGTACTTGGCGCCCGCGCGGAAACAGCGGCTGGCGGCGCTGCCGGTGCAGACCATCGACATCGTCGAGCGGCCGTAGATCTGCCCGCAGCCGCCCGAGGCGACCAGCACGGCGTCGGCCGGAAAGCTGCGGATTTCCATCGTCACCAGGTCTTGCGCCACGGCGCCGCGGCACACGCCCGAGTCGTCGAGAATGGGGCCCAAAAAGTCCCAGAACTCGTATTTCTTGACCTTGCCTTCGACTTCCCAGCGGCGGACTTGCTCGTCGAGCGTGTAGAGCAACTGCTGGCCGGTGGTCGCGCCGGCGAAGGCGGTGCGCTTGAACAGCGTGCCGCCGAAACGGCGATGGTCGCGGAAGCCTTCGGCCGTGCGGTTGAAAGGCACGCCCATGCGGTCCATCAGGTCGATGATCCGCGGGCCCCATTCGGTCATTTCCTTCACCGGCGGTTGGTGCTGCAAGAAGTCGCCGCCGTAGACCGTGTCGTCAAGGTGCAGCCATTCGCTGTCGCCCTGTTGCCGCGTGGTGCTGTTGACGGTATTGATTCCGCCCTGAGCGCAAACGCTGTGCGAGCGTTTGACCGGCGTCAGGCTCATCAGGTCGACGCCGACGCCCAGTTCGGCCAACTTCATGGCGGCCGACAATCCGGCCAGCCCGCCGCCCACGATCAACACCCGTTCGTTTGCCATCGGGGAAATCCAATCACTGAGGAACTGCGGTTTATTCTTGGCGGACGATCGGTCAGAAGGTTCGCTATTCCACGTCCGCCGCCGGCACCATGGCAGTTTCGGCCTGCTTTTCGTGCTCTAGCTCGTGGACGCGGCGTTCGAGCGTTTCTTTTTCTTCAATGCGAGCCTGCTCGACCGCCTCCGCCTTGGCCACGTCGGCCCGGCCCACGCCGTACAAGGCGCCAAGGCCCACGATCGTGAACAGCACTCCGAACGCGGCGCAGATGTAGTCCGCTCGCTTCTGGGCCGCCGGCGTGATCCACAGACCCCAGGTAATGCCCGCCGTCCAGATGCCGTTGGCCAGGTGATAGACGCACGAGACGACGCCGATCGCATACAGAATTTTCGCCAACAGGCCGCCGAGCGCCAATGCCGCCGACGAGGTAGCGTGTTCGGGATCGAACTGCCCGCCGAACAGCGGCTGGGCTACTTTTTCCATCCAAAGCTGGTTGTGGAACCAGCCGTGCATGTGGAACACGTGCCAGAAGATGAAGAACAAGGCGATCCAGGCCGTGGCCCGCTGTAACGTGTAGCGGATGTTGCTGCCGTAACGGTACTGGCCCGAGTTCGGCTCGCACTTGACGGCGATCCAGACGCCCACTGCGGCGTGGAAGATGATCGGCAGAAAGATGAACGTCCATTCGACCAGGGGCAGGACCGGCCCGAGCCGGTGAATCGTATCGACCTGGTCCTGGAACGTGCTCGCGCCGGCCAAGACGCTGGCGTTGGTCAGCAGGTGGACGCACATGTAGGCGCCCACCGGGACGAGCCCGCTGAGCGAGTGCAAACGGCGAATCAAAAACTCATGACGCCCGAGAAAATCGCCGGGCTGGGAGGTTGACGACGAGCTGGCTTCCAACGTTAGGGCTCCCCTTCGCTCCACCCACAGGAAGGGGGCAGGGCATGAAGTGCTGCGTTAATCCGTATCCGCGGTCAGTATAAAGGGGTTAGAGCCGATGACAAGCGGCTCGCTGGAGTTTCACCGCCTCAGCCTCGTAGACTCGGTCTGCCTGCCCAAATGGCAGGAAAAATTGATTCTCTAAGCTTCCAAGCCCGCTCATCTTTGCCAACCTTTCTTCATTGACTCGAAAGTTCCTGGTAGAAAGAATTGTGGTATCAAGGATTTAGGTTCGCGTGGCTGGCTGCCGTCGTAATTAGGCAACGTTTGGTATTCGAGTTGCGTTAGGGAAGACACAACCTAAGCTAGCTGCAAATTTGCACCTTCCACCGTCATTCGCGCCTAAAAAGGCAAGAGAGACGAAGCCGTGCTGGCGCCTTCGATTCTGATCACCGACGACGACCGCGATTTCCGCGAAACGCTGCGAGGCGTGTTCGAGCCCGAGGGCTTTCATACGCTCTTGGCCTGCGCCGGCGACGAAGCGCTCGATATCGTGCGGCGGCAGGACGTGCACTTGCTGTTGCTCGACATGCACATGCCGCGGCTCACCGGGCTGGAGACCTTGCGGCTAGTCAAGCAGTTCAAGTCTCGGCTGCCCTGCATTTTGCTCTCGGCCAACGCCGACCAGACGCTGGTCGAGCAAGCGCGGCTGGCCGATGCTTTTTCGTTTCTCTCGAAGCCCGTCAGCCGGCGCGAGATCACCTCGACCGTGCGGCTGGCGCTTCACCGCACCTACAACTGGCCGCTCGACCACCTGCTGGGCGAACCGGGCGAGCCATTGCCGCCGCTGCCGCCGGGGGACGCGGAGCCGCGCAAGAATTCTTGAATTCGAGTTCTCTGGGGTTCACGCGGAGCCGCGGAGCCGCGGAGAGGATAAGAGGCAAATGCTCTCTGCGGCTCCGCGTGAGAGATTCGCTGCTCGCGAGCAGGGCATCGTTTTCTCTTTCGAGAGCGTGTGAGACGATTTGCAAGAGTGCTTCCCTGGCCGATTTCAGCTATGCTGGAATTCCTGCCAAGAACCCCTAACACAACCACTCGTACGCTCAGGCTTTCCAGCCTGACTGTCAGGCTGGAAAGCCCGAGCGTACGTATTGCTAGGCGCTTCAAGGAGCCTCGCCCGCCATGCACTGCCGCCGCTACGCCGCCGCCCCTCTGTCTCGCCGAGAAATGCTGGGCCGCTGCGCCAATGGTTTCGGAGTTGTGGCACTGGCAGCGCTGTTGCAAGAGCGGGCCTTCGGCGGCGAGATCGAAGCGGAAACGGCGAGCCGCCCGCTCGCACCGCGGCCGACGCACTTCGCGGCCAAGGCAACGAGCGTTATTTTCCTTTATATGGATGGCGGCGTGTCGCAGGTCGATTCGTTCGACCCCAAGCCGCGGCTCGGTCGCGAGCATGGCCAGCCGATCAAGATGAAAACCCCGCCGACGCAGTTCAACAACGTCGGCGCCGTGCTCAAAAGCCCCTGGGCTTTCCGTCAATATGGCGAGTGCGGCATGAGCGTCAGCGATTTGTTCCCGCACGTGGCCGGCTGCGCCGACGAGCTGTGCGTCGTCCGCTCGATGACCTCGAAGTTTTCCGAACACACGAGTGCAAACTACTTCTTGCACACCGGTTCGGGGCTGCAAGGCCGCCCGAGCATGGGCGCCTGGTTCAGCTACGGCCTGGGCAGCGAGTGCCAGGATTTGCCCGGCTTCGTGGTGCTCAACGGCGGGTTGATTCCGCCCGGCGGGCTCGATAATTTCGGCAGCGGTTTTCTGCCGGCGAGCTTTCAAGGCTCGATGTTCAAAAACGGGCCGATGCCGGTCGATAACGTGGCCCGCAGCGAACCCACCGCCGAGTTGCAACAAAGCAAGCTGGCTCTGCTCGCCAAGCTCGACCGGGCCGTGCTCGAGCGGCAGGGCCCGAACGACCAGCTCGAATCGGCCATCGCCAACTATGAACTGGCCTTCCGCATGCAATCAGCCGTGCCCGAGCTGATGGACCTTAGCCAGGAGACCGAGGCCACGAAGCGGCTCTATGGCCTCGACGCCGACTATGAACCGACGCGCGGCTACGCGGCGATTTGCTTGCTCGCGCGGCGGCTGGTCGAAAGGGGCGTGCGGTTTATCGAGCTGACCTGCCCAAGCGTCGGCGCCGACCGCTGGGATCAGCACAGCAATCTGAAAGACGGCCACGAGAAGAACGCCCGCACGGTCGATCAACCGATCGCCGGGCTGCTCAAGGATCTCCGCCAGCGCGGCCTGCTCGATACGACGCTGGTCATTTGGATGGGCGAATTCGGCCGCACGCCGATGGCCCAGGGCGCCGACGGCCGCGACCACAACCCGTTCGGCTTCTCGATCTGGTTGGCCGGCGGCGGCGTGCGCGGCGGCACGGTCTACGGCGCCACCGACGACTACGGCTACTACGCCGTCGAGAACCGCGTCGAGATCCACGATCTGCACGCCACGGTGCTGCACCTGATGGGGCTCGATCACACGCGGCTGACCTATCGCTTTGGCGGCCGCGACATGCGGCTGACCGACGTGCACGGCAAAGTGCTGCACGAGCTGCTGGCGTGATTTTATCGGAGGCGTCAGGAGGCGCCGGCGCACGAAACAAATGCGCCTGAAGCCTGTTACCTGACGCCCGACGCCTGTTTTACCTGACGCCTTTTCGTCACCTTCTCAACGGCGCCGGCAGCCCGCGGCTTTTTGAATTCGCCGAGGGCAAAAGCGGCCGCGCGGGCGGTTCTTCGGCGGCCGCGGGCGGCTTCTCGATGATCGTCTTGTAGCCCAATTTGTTTTCCGGCTTGAGGAAGAAGTTCTTCAAGCGTTCCAAGGGGCTGTTGATCGACGGCCGATTGAAAATATACATCAGCCGGCTCTCGTTGTTGGGAGCGTGGTTCGGCAAGAATTGGTTGATCGCAAAGATGGTCATGTCAGGTTCCAGGAAGATGATCTGTACCAATTGGAAATTGGCGGCGTCTTGCTGGGTCTTGGGCATGGCTTCCAGCAGGATCTGACCCGGCTGCAAATCGATTTGCGTATGATTCCTCTCGGGCGTCGAAACGCGAATCCAGAAGCGCCGCCGCATTTTGTCGGCCGTCGAGCCGAATACGAACGGCAGCGGTGCGTCGGCGATCGCCTGGCCCTGTAGGTGCTCGGGCAGCGGATGCTCGATGATCTGCTTATCCTTGTCCTTGACTTCGTAGACCGCCTTGCCGTCGCAAATCCAGTGCTGCCCGTCTTGTATTCCCTTGCTGGGGTAAACCTGATACATGCCCCGGTCAGGCGCCGCGTAGCTCAACTGTCCCTGGTGCTCGGTCGGCGCCACGGGCTGCGCGGGATTGATCCGCAATGCACCGTTGAATTCCGTTAATTTGAACTTGCAGGAAAACGTCTTGGTGTCGGCGTTTTTTTGTTCCCACTTTCGCAGCACCATTTCGACGACCGCGTCGTCCTCTTCGTTCAGTTGAAAGCCCGGCGCGAGGCGAGGCGGGGGCGGCGCCGCCGAGCCCCTCTGTACGGGCAAGCCGGGAAAGCGCGTCAGCGCGGTGCCGCCGCTGGGCGCCGCGGGGCGCTGATTCGCCGTCGGCCGCTGGTTCGCCGGCGAGCGCTCGTTGGGCGCCTGACGCTGCTCGGCTGGCTGGCGCTGTTCGATCGTCTGGCGCCGTTGGACAGGCTGGCCCGGCGCGGCGCCTCGCTCTGCATAGCCCGATGTCCGGCTCGGGGCGCGTTGAGCCAGCGCCGACGGCGCGAAAGCCGCCAGCGACCAGCCGGCGGCGAAAGCAATCCAAGTGCGAAGATGGCCACAAGGCATCGGAAATCTCCGGTGCGAGGTTGATGAAGGCGCGCAGGTGCGGCGCGAGGCGGGATCGTAGCAGAATCGCTTGCGCGAACCTAGGTCGGTTCCGCGAGCCATGCCAGCCATTCGTCGGCCGGTTCGAACGCCGACAGATAAAAATCGGCCGGCGGGTAGCCGGCGATCCGACCTGTCTCGCGCCCGCCGGCATACAGCACCGTCCAAACGCCCGCCCGAATGCCGGCTTCGATATCGAAGGCATAGTCGCCGACCATCGCCACTTCGCGGCGATCGAGCCCCCAGACCTCGCAGACCTTCGAGATTCCCGTCGGGTCGGGTTTGGGCGGGGCGTCCTCGCGCGCAATCACCACGTCAAGCTTCAAGCCGAGTCGGTCGAGGGTTGCCAAGGCCATTTGCCGCGAGTTGCGCGTGAACACAGCCGTGCGAATTTGACCCGATTTCAATTCGGCGAGCAGCGCCTCGACGCCCGGAATCACGCTCGCGCGGTCGGCGCCCGCACGTTCGTGCCGTTCCAGAATCTGCCGGCACTCACGGGCCCGCGCTTCGCTCAGCGTGGCCAGCGTTTCCAGGAGCGGTTGTCCGGGGGCAAGTCGCATTTCCTGTCGCATCAGGTCGAAATCAAGCGCGGAATCGACGAGCGTGCCGTCCAAGTCGAAGATCACGCCACGAATGGGGCGATTGCAGTGCATGCTCAGTTTTTCGCTCGCTCGAACCGTCTTGACGAAATCTTGCGGATCGCCGACCATCTCGGCCCTCGGCTTGGAGCCGTTTTCTACTTGGTCTTCTTCGTGGGGCGGCCTTCCAGGCCGTCAGCCGCTTGGCAATCGCCCTAACCCGGATTATTCATCAGCCCACACCAACCCGAAGCGCAAGCGAGGCGGAGCAAAGCACTTACCTCGCTGGCGCTTCGGGTTTGTATGGATCGCTTTGTCAAGTAATAACTGGGCTGATGAATAATCCGGGCTAAGACGGCCTCGAAGGCCGCTCCACGCGAACGAGTATAGCAGCGAGCGCCCTCACCTAACCTCTCCCGGAGGGAGAGGAATGTAAGTTTCGCAAGGATGCGATGCCTTGAAAGTGGCTTTGATTCACGACTGGTTGACTGGCATGCGGGGCGGTGAAAAGTGCCTGGACGTGCTCTGCCGCCGGTTTCCCGACGCCGAACTGTTCACGCTGCTGCACAGTCCGGGGAAAACTTCGCCGGCGATCGAGCGGATGCGGATCACGACCAGCTTTTTGCAGCATTTGCCGGGCATCTCGCGTCATTACCGCTATTGGCTGCCGCTGATGCCGCGGGCGATCGAGGCCCTGCGAATTCCGGCCGACGTCGATCTTGTCGTCAGCTTCAGTCATGCCGTGGCCAAAAGCATCCAACCGCCGCCGGGCGTGCCGCACGTGTGCTATTGCTTTACCCCGATGCGATACGCCTGGCAACTGCGGCGCGATTATTTTTCGCCTCGGCCCGCAGGGCGGCTTCGCGGCGTCAGCCTGTCGGCGGCCCGCGAAACGCTGCTCGATCGGATCAGGCGCTGGGACCGCGCCACCAGCGACCGCGTGACGCACTACATCGCGATCAGCGAGACGATCGCCGGCCGCATCGCCGAGTGCTATGGCCGACCGAGCACCGTGATTTACCCGCCGGTCGACACCGATTTCTACACGCCCGCGCCCGTGGCGCGAGACGATTTTTACCTCTGCGTTTCGGCATTGGCGCCGTACAAGAAGATCGATTTGGCGGTCGAAACCTGCCGGCGACTGGGGCGCCGCCTGGTCGTCATCGGCGCCGGACCCGAGCATCGCCGGCTGGCTCGCACTGCCGGTCCCGGCGTCGAGATGCTCGGCTGGCGGTCGGACGACGACATTCGCGATTACATGCGCCGCTGCCGAGCACTGTTGTTTCCGGGCCAGGAAGATTTCGGCATCGTTCCGGTCGAGGCCCAGGCGTGCGGGGCGCCGGTGATCGCCTACGCTGCAGGGGGCGCCACCGAAACCGTGCTCGCCGCCAGCGAGCGGAATCTTGGCACGGGCGTGTTCTTCGAGGAGCAGACGCCCGAAGCTCTGTCGGAAGCGATTCTGTGGCAGGAAAGGCACGCCCGCCAATTCTCTCCGGCCCTTGCCCGCCAGCAGGCGCTTCGCTTCAATGCGCAGCGATACGAGCGTGAACTCATCGGCTATTTGGAGCAGGTAATCGGCGACGGTCGATCGCTCCGGCGCGCGGCTTAGCACCGCCGGCTCCCAGCACAAGCCGGCTTGTGCGTAGATTCAAGCTGCATCTCGCGAGGGAAATTGCGGCTCAAGGCGTGCCTCTTGCCAAGGCGGCCAACCTCGCAGAAATTGTAGCCAACGATGCCACGGATACTTTTGACATTTTCAATCTGCGCTATCCGCGAAATTCGTGGTCTCTGAATTGCTCAATGAGTCCTCGTCCCGAGATGGCGAACTTGCGAGGCCTGGAGCCGGCTGCCTCGAACTTTCGTGGTTAGCCGCTCGGGGGGGGCTGCGGGCTGTGTGACGGCCCCGTAAAGAAGGCAAACGACATGCAACCCGCGACGCGAATTCTGATCGGACTTGGCCTGACCTTGATCGCCGCGGGCCTGATCTGGCAGTTTGCGGCTCGGATTTTGCTGCTGGGACGCTTGCCCGGAGACGTTGTCATCGAGCGAGGCCCGGTTCGGGTCTACTTTCCGATCGTGACCTGCTTAATCATCAGCGTTGTTTTATCGATTGCGTTTTGGCTGTGGCGGCTTTGGCGAAGTATAGCGTTTCGGGCGAGGGGCGTTAAGCTCTGCCACAGGGAGCAATTAGGACTTGCTAGAAGCCCGCATTCGGCTTAGCTTGAGCGGCTATGTTACAGCGTGGCGTCACACTAGGACGGCGGTTGCAAAGCGCGAGTTTGCCCCAGCGGCACGCCTTGGCGAATCCGCGAAATCGGGCGCCCGCGAGTCTGATTTCTGGCGGTCCGTCCGTCTATTGGTCGCCCCAGCGCTTCGCGGCGCCCGCGCAGTCGGCGACTGCGTATTTGCGCGACGCGCGCACCGCGCGCGTCGAGGCGGTCTTATTGCTGGCCAGCGAGCCTTTGAGTAGCCGAAAAATAGGTCAGTTTGCCAGCTTGGCGGACGGCACCGAAGCGCGTACATTAATCCGCCGGCTGAACCGATTATACGATTCGCAGGGCAGCGCTTTCCGCGTTGAGGAAATCGCCGGCGGTTTCCAACTGCTCACGCGGCCCAAGTTTGGAGGTTGGCTGAGACGGTTGCACCAGACTGCGGTCGAAACGCGTTTGTCGGGCCCGGCCCTGGAAACATTGGCGGTCGTAGCCTATCGTCAACCCGTGGTGCGGGCGGAAATCGAGTCGATCCGCGGCGTGCAGTGCGGCGAGATGCTGCGGCAATTGATGGAACGCGATTTAGTGCGAATTGTCGGCCGTGCCGAGGATTTGGGCCGGCCGTTTTTATACGGAACCACCAAGCGGTTCCTGCAAGTCTTTGGCTTGCGGAACCTGGACGAATTGCCGAGGGCCGAGGCGCTTCGCAGCGCCAAAGGGCCCGCGGAAAACCACAAACAACATCCCGCCGCGCGGCGGGATGCGGAATTAACCCCTAATAGCGATTCGAACGAGGAGCCTGAAGTGAAACTGGCAGCCACCCTGGAGTTGGCCCCCGAAGACCTGTTGAACCCCCGCACCGCTGCGGCGCTCGCCGGGACCGCCGGGCTGTTTGCCCGAGCGGAGGACGAAGGCGATCGTGATGACGACGAACTCGAGGACGAAGAAGACGAGGACGACGATTTCGAGGACGACCTCGAAGACGAAGACGAAGATGAAGACCTCGAAGATGATGAATGGGAAGAAGTTGACGACGAAGATGAGGATTGGGAAGAAGACGAAGATGAAGATGAAGACTGGGATGACGAAGACGACGAAGACGAGGATTGGGAAGACGAAGGCGAGTGATCGTCTTCAATAAGCCAGCCCTCGAACTCCGTTGGCTTGCGCCGTCAGGCGAACTGCCTCGGCGCTGCAGCCAGGTCCATTTCAGCCAAATTGATTCGTCGGCCCGGGCGATTCTTCCGCCCGGGCGCAGACTGTTCGTTGCGGCTGGCATCCTACGTGCGACGCTTACTGCGCGCCGACGGCCTGCACTTGTTGGCGAACCTGCTTGACGATCAACTCTTCGACCTGCGGGGCCCAACGACTTGGGTGGGGGGCGTGCAGGCAGTCAACGCTTCGAGGGCGCTGCCGTCACTTTAACCGCTCGTTCGCCCGGATGGCCATCTGGTAAGCCAAAAAACCGGAACCGCCGCAAAGTACGAGCCCGATCCACCGCGCGGCCGTTTCGCGGCGGGCGTCCGGCAGGGCGATCCAGGCCGCGGCGGCGATGGCCACGACCACGGCGAAATTCAACAGCCCCAGCCACGGGCGGCGCAGATAAATCAGCCCGGCGCCGGGCCAAAAGAAATTGATGGCGAAGGCCCAGGACGGCTCTTTGAAATCGGCCGGTGGTACGGATCCATCCTGCTCTTCGAGGTCCTCGCTTTCGTCGAGTCCCTCGGAATCGTCTGGCGGCGGCTCGTTTTGCATCGGCGAATGGCCCGCGAGAACGTTTTCTCCGGCGCCCTCAGCGGGTGCGCCGCGCGGTTTCCAGCAACACGGTTTCGACCGGGAACTGCTCGAACTGCTCGGTCGGCTCGACTTGCACGCGGCTCATCTTGTCGAGCACTTCCATGCCTTTGATCACCTCGCCGAACACGCAAAAGCCGAATTCTTCGGGCGTTTCGCCGCGATGATCGAGGTTCGTGTTATCGTCGAGATTGATGAAGAACTGACACGTGGCGCTGTCGATTTCGTCGGGCTGCCGCGCCATGGCGATCGTGCCGCGCACGTTCTTCAGTCCGTTGTCGGCTTCGTTCGGAATCGGATAGCGGCCGTCCTTCTCCGTCAAATCGGGCGCGTAGCTGCCGCCGAGGACCACGTAGCCTTCCTGCACCTGATGGAAAATCGTCTGGTCGTAGTGCCCGCTTTGTACGTAGTGGAGAAAATTATTAACGGTTCGCGGGGCTCGTTTGGCATCCAGTTTGAGCGTCAATTCGCCGAACGAGGTCTTGAGCGCGACGATTGGGTAGTATTCGGTGTTGGGCTCCTCGAGCACGATCGGCTCGTCCGCAGCCTTGGTTTTCGGCGCGGCGGGTTTTTCGCTCGAGGCGGTTGCCTGTTCCTCGGGCGGCGGCGCCTCGGAACTGCTGCAGCCCGCCAGCGCCAGGCACGCGAGTATGGCCAGTCGGAGTTGAGATTTCCAAACGCGTGGCATGAATTGCTTCGCCTCCGTGCGTAGAGCTTTCGTCGATTCGGCGCCTGGGGCTGCGCCGCTACGTTGGCCGGCATGTCTCTTGCACGCGAGCCCAGGCCGCCGCGGGTCCATGCGGGCGGGTATCATCTGCGGATTGCCCGTTTGACGCAAGCTCGGTTCTTGCCGTTTCGCCGCCTATGCCGGGCGGAAGTCCCGCCGCAACTGAGGAAAGCCGCAAGCTCGGACGCCCAACAAACGTTCAGCGTCGCTCAGCCCACGAACCGATTGGCGCCATGGCGGAAATTGGTTCGCTGGAAGCCCGCGGCCAGAGGAAGGCCGCCGCGAGGCTCGCTGCAATCAGCAGCCAGCCGACCAGGCTGGGCGACAGCCACAGCCACCAACAGATGCCGATCGCGGCGATTGCCGGTTGCGGCCAGCGGCGCACCAACTCGACGAGCACGCCGCGGCGTGCTGCCGTCATCAGCAACAACGTGGCCAGGGCCACGGCGGCCGCGGCGGCGCAGCGCTGCCAAAACCCGGTTTCGCCCAGGTGTAGACTTCGCACCCGCGGCCCAGGGCCGGCGCGATGCACGAGGAAATGCCTGGTCGCGCCGGCGCCGACGCCGGTACGGTCCCAAAGGTCGGCGGGCTGGTCGAAAGCAAGGTTTGCTTGCTCCAATTGCCGCACCAAATCGGTCATTCCGGCGCGGGCGACCATCTCGGACCATTCTTGGTCGAGAGCGGTCGTTTCCCGCGACTCGCCGGCCTCCGGCTTTCCGCGGGCCATCTTCCGGCGGCGGTCGAGAGACGCTTTCGCCGATGCCAGCCGGCGAGCCCACTTCCGGCGCCAATCCGCCAGTTCGACCGCAGGTATTGTCGCCGCCATGTCGCCCGAAAGACCGCTGACGAGCGATGCGATGCTCTTGAGCCGATAGCCTTCGTAGGCGATCGCGTCGATCGCAATGGCGCCGTCGCCCAATTCGACGCTCTCCCAGCCGGGCGGCGACGCCAAGGTCCACAGCGTTTGCTCGACCAGCAGCTCGCCCAGGCTGGGCGCTGAAAGCTCGAATTCGTTCCAAACATCGCTCGCCTCGCCTGGCGCCGCCAGGGCGATCACTTCCACTCGCTGCGGAAGGCGGTTCGGACTTAAGGGCAATTTCCAGCCGTCCGCGTCGGGAATGGGCGTGACCGGCAGGCCGTCAACCGAAAGTTGCACCAACTCCCAATCGGGCGGCAACCGCAAGGGACAGAACGACTGGCCGGTCGGTTCCAAATCGAAGCTCGCCGCGGCCTGGCGGCGGCCGTCGGGCCGCCAACTGACTCGGATATCGGCCAGGCGGACGCGGGCCGTGTCGCCGGTTCGCTCCACCGGGTTGAGCACGGCGCTGGGCGCATCGCCGGCGATGCGATAGACCTCGAAGGCCTCGGCGGCGACAAACGGCGGGGTGAATCCTTCGGGCAGTTCCGCCGCAATCAGACCGGTCGTTTCCCAGGCGACTTGCTCCACGCCGACCTGGGTCGGCAGCACGACGTATCGTTCCGGACTTCCCAACTGCAAGGGCCGAATATCGGGCGCCATGACTTGCGGGCTGCCGGCGAAATCGAGCCGAGTCCCCAGCGTCAGGCGATGCCGGCCTTTTTCGAACGCCGCGCGAGGACGCACGATCAAGCGGTTTTTTCCCGCGGCTCTATCTTCGATCGTCTCGACGGTCGCCTGCGGCGTCGTCGAGAAAGGCTCGTTCCATCCGGTTGGAATCTCGAACCGCAACACGTCGAGCACGCCTTGTTCGACGTTGAGACGATGCTCGATTTCGGCCTTCCAGCCGTTGTCTTCGTATTGGAGCGATGTCACTTGAACGCAGTGTACGAGCGGCTCGTTGACAGAGACCGAGAGCATGGCCGAAAAATCGCGCCTGTCGGCGTAAAACGCGGCTACGGCGCGGCCGAAGTGGGGAGGAGGGCTGGCGCCCAAGGGTTCGGCGATTTCGACGAGCCCTTGAGGATCTGCCAGCGAAACCAAGACCGAAGGCTGGCGATAGAGTTGAATCACGTTGCTTTCGGGCAGCGGATCGCTCCCCTCGATCTCGATCTTGGGCAAAGCGAAGCGGCCGGCAGCAGGCGTCGGCAAGCGGCCTCGCAACGAAAGACGCTGCGGCCCCGTGGTGCGCGTGTTGAGGAACACGTTCAGCATGCCCTCATCGTCGCGCGCCCAGCGCTGTAGACGCTCGGCTCCATCCGCTTGCAACGACACGGCATCGATTTCCAGCGCCGCAGGGACGAGCAAGCGGTGCTGAAAACAGTACCCGGCGGTCGTCATCAATTCGGCTTCGAACTGCACCTGGGCGGCGCCGTGCTGAAAGCTGAGCGCCAGCATCTGCTTGACCGTGGTGTGGGGTTCGCGGGGGCGCGTCGCCAGGCTCCAATCGCTTTCACCCGGCGGCAGCCGATAGGCCAAGAGCGGCGGCTGCGCGTTATTCGCCGACCACTTGGCGGTAAAGTCGGCGACGTCGACGCGTTCCAGGACTTCGTCGTTCTGCACCGCGACTTCCAGGCCCGAATCGACCGAGACGGCCAGCCAACGCCGCCGCGAGTGCGCGCCGGCCGGCTTGAGCATCGGCAGCCGCAAGTTGCCGATCCCCGACGTTTCGCTGAGCAGCAGCGACAGCGGCAGCGAAAGCTGGTTGGTCAGCGGCTGGTTTAACTCGAACTGAAACGTCTGGGGGCTGTCCGCCATATCGCCCGCGCCGGGCAGCACGCCGCGCAGGGCGACGGGCGAATCGGCGCCGGGCGGAATCAAACGCAGCCGCCGGTCTGCGGCCAGTTCCAACTGCCGCACCTGACCGCCGCTGACCTGATATTGCAGCAGCGCATCGACGACCACCGAGCCGGGACGCACCTTGAGCCACAACAGTTCTTCGACCTCGAGCATCGGCTGCGCCCCGCCGACCGTCTGCGGCCAACGCAGCGCCAGGCTCGCACTCGGCCCCAAGCGGGCCTCCGCCGACTCGCGATCCGCCGACCAGTTCAGCGGACCGACGGCCCCGGAGATCTCCACTCCCGAGAGACCCGCGGGCGTTTGCAGTTCCAGCCTGGCGGCGGGCACGGGCGGAATCGAGAGTATCAGGTTGTTGTGTTCCAGGTTGGCGTTGACGACCGGAAGCAACCTGAATTCCAACTCGTAGCTGTCCGGATCGAGCACGTCGCACAGCAAGGCCTTGCCGCCTTCTTCCCAGACTAGCTCGATCGGCTGGCCGTCGAGCGCCGCCGAATCAGGGACCAAGCTCGTGAGCAACCGCGCAAAGGGGATCCGCACGCGCGTGTCCGGCGACAAGACTTCCAGGCTGTAACGGACCGTAAAATCGGCGACCGCCACGCGCAAGTCGGCGTCGCTGCGGCCCAGCCGCGCCTGGTATAGGGCGCTTTTGATCAGCCAGCCGTGCGGTTCGCCCGTGGCTTCCATGGCGCGGCGGAGCAGTTCGGCCCGGAATTCGCGAGGGATTTGATAAGGGCGGCCCTCTATGGGCTTTCCGTCGGCGTCGCTGGGGATGAACACGCGGTACACGCGATCTTCTCGCGACGCCGCATTCGGCAGTTCGTCGTCGGCCCAAGCCATCGCCGCGCCGAAGACAAACGTCGCCAGCAGCGAATAAGCCGCCAACGATTCCGGCTTGAGCCACGGCGAGGAAGTGCGGCCGGCTTGTCGCGCCGCCGATCGAGGCGAGGCCAAGAGATCGTAGACCAGCGAAATCAGCGCACCGCTCAGCGCGCCCGAGCCGAGCGGAGCGGCGACCTCTGGAACGAGCAAGGCCGCTATGGCGAACAGGCCGACCAGGAAAACCAGCGTCGACAGCCGCCCGTGCAGCAGCCAGCGCGTCGCAGCCAGCACGAGCGCCAGCGTCGCCCAGCCGGCGGCGATTACGCTCGAGCGATCGACGAAGCGCAGTGCAGTCCAGCCGCCGTCCGCAGATGCGACCTGGCAATGCCTCCAGCCGGTATAATCGGCGGCTCGCGAGCCTGGTCGCGGCGCCCCGGTCCAGGGCCGCAACGACGAGCCGCCTTCCAAAGCGGCATTGTCGAAACCGGCATTGTCGAAACCGGCATTGTCGAAACCGGCATTGTCGAAACCGGCATTGTCGAAACCGGCATTGTCGAAACCGGCATTGTCGAAACCGGCATTGTCGAAACCGGCATTGTCGAAACC
>DATKRK010000116.1:0-9499 GCA_035532215.1 Pirellulales bacterium
CTGGCCGTGAAGGGTGATGCCGGGGCCGATGGTCAGCGTGCCGCCGTCGACGGGCTGGAGCCCATTGTTGCCGTAGCCATAGCTGTTCACAAACCGCACCGTGCCGGCGCCGTCGAGCGTCTGGGTCCCCGAAAAGTTGACCAGCGTGTACTGAAGGTAGGCGCTGTGCTTCAACGTCAGCGTGCCGTTAAGCGTCAGGCCGTCCTTGACGGTGAGCGTGGTGCTGTCCGCGAGCGAGAGGTCGGCGTCCAGCGTCATGCCGTCGAGCGCGCTGCTGGCGGTCATGCCCAAGGCCGCGCCGCCTGAAGCCGTGACCGTTCCGCCCAGGATGACGCCGCCCGACAGGTTCCAGGCGCCGCTTGTCGCGTCGAGCGCCAACGTGTCGGCGACGCCGCCGGGCGAAAGGTCGAGCGTGCCGACCAGGTCGACGTTGCTGTCGGCGCTGGTGGTGAAACTTCCCAGATCGGCGAGCGTGAATTTGCCGCCCAGCTTGACCGTGCCGGCGGCGCTGGCGTCGATCGTCCCCGCGTTCGTCCAGGCGTTCGTGGAAGTGCTCGATGGGTCGCCCAGGCCAAGCGCGCCACCCGCGGTGCTGAGGGTCGAACCGGCGGCGACGGTCCACGTCCCCTTGAAGGTGGCGGTCGCGCCGGTCGGCACGGTCAACGATTGATTGACGACGTAGTTCGTGCCGTTGAGGGTGATGCTGCTGCCTGTGCCGGCCAGCGTCAGGGTATTGGCGTTTCCAGTCAGGTCCGACACGTTGAGCGCCCCGCCGCTGTCGGCCGCCAGCGTGCCGCTGTTGGTCACGCTGCTGCCGATGATGCTGATCGTCTGCCCGGAGGCGTCGGCGTCGACCGTGCCCTCGTTGATCAAGGGCAACGAAGGATTGCCCACGACCGCGCCTTGGCCGTGAAGGGTGATGCCGGGTCCGATGGTCAGCGTGCCGCCGTCGACGGGCTGGAGCCCATTGTTGCCGTAGCCGACGAAGCTGTTCACAAACCGCACGGTGCCGGCGCCGTCGAGCGTCTGGGCGCCCGAAAAGTTGACCAGCGTATACTGATAGTAGGCGCTGTGCTTCAACGTCAGCGTGCCATTGAGCGTCAGGCCGTCCTTGACGGTGAGCGTGGTGCTGTCCGCGAGCGAGAGGTCGGCGTCCAGCGTCATGCCGTCGAGCGTGCCGCCCGTCGCGATCGCGTTTCCGCCTACGCCGGGAAGGATGAGGCTGTCCCGAATCGTCCCGCCGGCAAGCGTGAAGGTGTTATCGACCTCGATCGATTGGTCGGCGATCAGCGTGCCGCCGGCGACCTTGAAGGGATCCTTGGACAGCAGGCTGCGGATGTCGACAGTGCCGGCGGAGGAGTCGAAAGTGATGGTCGGGTTGCCGGGCTGGTCGATCAGCACGACGTCGCCGGCGCCGGGCACGCGGCCGCTGTCCCAATTCGTCGGATCGCTCCATTTGCCGCCGTTCGGGTTGATCCAGACGTCGCTGTATTGAGCGACGTGGAACGTGCTCGTCAGGTCCGCCGAGCCGAGCAGGTTGCCGGCCGTGTCGGCGATCAGGGCGGCGTGAATCACGAGCGTGTAATCTCCCACCGGCAGGTCGCCGGCGGGGAAAGTGATTTGCACTTCGCCGTCGCGATAGCGGAGCTCGACGGCTTGCGCGACGATGGCGCCCGCCGGCCCGTCGATCTCGAAGTCGGCGGCGCTGACGGTGGCCGGATCGAGCGGCTTGGAGAAATCGACCGTCAAAGCGCGGAAGTGCTGGCTGATGGCGCCGCCGTCGGGCGGGTTCTGGCGGACGATCGTGGGCGGAGTCGCGTCACGCACGAGATTGATTGTGACGGGCGAAGTGACCGTGGTGTTGCCGCCGGTATCGGTGGCGCTGATCTCGAGCGCGATGCCGCTTCCGGCCGACGCGATCGTCGGTAAATACGCGCTCAACTCAAACGGGAACGAGACGCTATTGGCCACGACCTGGCCGTTCACCAGCAGCTCGACGTTGCGCACCTGCACGTCGTCGGAGACGGCGGCCTTGAGGGTCAGCAGCGAACCTTCGACGGCATCAAATCCGCCCAGGGTCGGGTCGGGCGTGAGGTTGCTCGTGTCGAGCGTAACGGTAGGCGGCACGCCGCCCGTGTCAAAGGGCAGATAGTTCACCACCTGCAAGCCGGCCGATCCGTCGGCCACAAAGGCGAGCCCCGCGCCGATGGCCAGGCCGTTGGGCAAGGCCGGCAGGTTGAATCGCGTCACGAAATTGGTCGTGTTCGTCGGATCGCTGCCGTTGTAAACCTCCAGTCCCGGTCCGCGCGGGCCGGCGTTGCCGACGGTGAGCACGACGCCCGACCCGTTGGCGGCGACCGCCTGTCCGGCCAGCGTGTAGGGGCCGAGACCGCCCAGCAGTTGCGGATGATCGGGATCGCTGACATCGACGGTCTCGTAGCCGCCTTCATAGTTCGGCGCGACGAGCACGCGCGGCACGCTGACATACGCCGTGCCGCCTCCGGCAAAGAGGCCGCCGCCGTAAGGCAAGGTCAGGCTGCCGCGCTCGGCCACCTGGGGCTGGCTGATGTCGACGATGCGCAGCGTGTTTTTGTCATCCAACGTGTAGATAAACGTGCCGTCGTAGGCCAGGCTGGTGAGATTTCCGCCGCCGAGCGAGAGCACTTGGATGCGGTCGCCGGTGAGCATGTCGTAGCTGCGCAGCTCGCTGCCCACTGCGGCGTAAGCGATGCCGTCGAGGGCCACGACTTGAGTGGCGTCGGCCGCGATCGATTGCAAGAGCCGCGGCGCGGCCGGGTTGGAGACGTCGATCATGTCGAGCCCACCCGCGCCGTCGGCCACCGCCGCGACCTCGAGATTGGTGTCAACGCTCACGCTCGTCGCATCGCCGCCGGGCAAGGGTAGCTGACCCAGGAGCATCGGCTTGGTGAACTGTGAGGCGTCGACGATCGCCAGCCCGTAGGTGCCAGTGGCGACGTAGGCGATCTGCTGCTGGGCGTTGACGGTCGAGCCGGCGAGCGTCACCGCCTGCGCCTCGCCGTTGAGACTCAGGCTCGCCACCAGGCCGGTGTTGACGGGATAGTTGCCCAGCGGGTTCAGCCCCTCCTGCACTGCCGCCAGGTCGCTGATGCCATCGCCGGCGGTGCTGTACTTGTGCGGGTCCGTGCCGACGACGTCCTCGGCCAGATCGACCAGTCCATCGCCGTCGCTGTCGGCCAGCGATGGGTCGATCGGCCCGAGCGTCGGCCTCGGCAGCGCGTAGGGCGCGCCGGGGCTTAAAAACGGGAACGAAATCCCGTACTCGTTTGTTCTTGGGTCGTAGAAACTGACCGACTCCAGAGTTTCGCCCGCTCCCACGAAGACGCTATATTGCCCGTAGGCGGCCGTCATCCCGCGCACTTCAAACTGCTGCGGGCCGTTTGAAATCGTGGCCGAGTAAAAGATCGGGTAGGGCGGAGCATCGCCGTCGGCGTTCCAGAGCGGCATACCTTGGTTGGCGTCGGTTGTCTCCGATTGCAGAATATCGGCCTTCAGAAAACTCGCCACGTCTCCACCGGCCAGCGCCGCGGCGGAATCCTGCAGTTGCTGCGCTTGCGCGGCGACGTCGTCGGGCGGCGTCGTGCCCGCAATCAGGTACGGATCGAGCAGGGCCACGTACTGGTCGACGAGATTCTCGATCTGCGTTACCGTGTCGGTGGTCGTGTCGCTCGCCACCAACATCATGGGAGCCATAGTCGAGTTCGGCGCGCCCATTTGCCCCTGCGGCATCCCCCCGCTGTCGCCAGGTTCCACGCAAAGGTATTTTTCGTCGCACGCTAGGATGGCCGCCTGTTCGTCTTTGTCGATTTGGGCGAGCTGGGACTTGTCGTCGACTATTTCGTTATTGTCCTGGCGCACCTCGTTTGCGTAGAATTTCAGATCCTGCTTTTCGCCATCTATCTCCTGTTGTAGCTCCGGAATAGTCTGAGTTTGAAGAAGCTGTAAAAATTGACTTAATGTAAAAAAGAAATCTTTGTTTGGATCCTGAAAATGTTCGTCTAGTTTATTTTTTATATCAGTTTCTTCGTCAGCGAGCGCTATTATTTCCTGAAGGTCATCATCGCCCACATGCTGTTCCCACTGAATCTGAAACCGAACGGCAGTAATATAGTTTTCAAGCGCGACGGTCACAGTGGCGAAAATTGGATTGTCTAGCGCGTCCTGCACTTGCGCCTGTTCGCTCTTAGCGCCGTCTAGGTCCGGTTCAAAGTTCGCAAGGTTGCTTACCGTCAAGTTGTACGAATCCTCAGCATCCTTTGCGTCCTCTTCTTCAAACTCGATGTTTTCATAAAATACAGCTCTCTCACGTTTGGCTTCATCCGTTGCAGCTTGTATGCACTGCTCCAGCTTTTTCTCCATCTCCTGCATTTGCTGAGGGTTGTCGCACGGGCCGGGCGGCTTCGGCGGGGGCGGGGCGCTCTTGTTGTTCCCCGGCGGCGCATCGGAGTGCCAGCCGGCGTGCGTCACCCCCTCGCCGGGATCGGACCGCAAATACAGCCCGTCGGCCGAAACCGTCATCGTTCCCTCGAACAACAGCCGGCCCGTGGTGTGGTCGAACGAGAGGAACTCGGTCTGCGTGCCCGGCGCGTCGCCCAGAAGGTTCGGCATGGTGAGCACCGCCGGCGTGGTAAAGACGGCCACGCCCGGCGCCTGGATCGTGATGTCGAACGAATGCTGCAAGACGCCCGACGGGAGCATGTCGTTGACCAGCGACGGCGGCACCGTGCTGATGCCGATCCGAGCGCTGGTCAGCGGCTGGCCGTCGAAGCCGATCAGGCTGCCGGGCTGAACGTCGAGCGAAAGGTACTGCCGCTGGGCCGGAGTCAGCTCGGGCGCGGCCGCCGCGTCGACCGTGATGTGCGTGACTTGCGTGTCGCTCACCGGCTGCAGGATCGACTCTGGTATACGCGGCAGATAGACGCCCGGCACGGCGGCCCGCGCGGCTTGCTCCTCCGGCGTGCCCATGTTCCCCATCACCGTGTTCACCACGCCGGGCTTGATGTCGGTCAGGTCCATGACCATCTCGGGGAAATAAAAGCCGCCGGCCTTGTCGATCAGCGGCGTGCCGCCGGAATCGGTCACCGTCGTGCCGTCCAAGACCAGCTTCACGTCGCCGGTGGGCACGTTCGTGAAGGTGAAGCGGCCGCTAGAGTCGGTGTAGACCGCCTGGTCTTCGTGCCCGATGATGTAGACCTTGACGCCCGCGATCGGCAGCTTGTATACGTCGTCGGCGGTGGCGAGCACGCCGTCGGGCCCGGCCGCCACGTCGTCTTTGCTGCCGGGCTGCAGGTCGGGACCGGGATCGGCGACGATGCCGGTCAGGCTGGCGCCCGCGGCCACGCTCGGCTGCGTCTGGTCGAGGCTGGTGTAGACCGTCGTGTCGGGCTGCCCGGCCACGTTCACCGTCGTGAAGTTGGAAGTCAGCACGCTGCCGGGCGTGCCGCTGTCGTCGGCATCGAGCAGGTTCCCTGCCGCGTCTTTGATCTGTGAGCCGTCGACGGTGATGGTGATCGTCGAAGCGCCGGGCAAGGGGTTGGCGAAAAACAGCCAGGCGAACGTGCCGTCTTGCGAGGGAACAATGGAGGAAGGAATAACCGCGCCGGTGCTGTCGGTGGCATAAAAATCGGCACTGGTGAGGGTGCTGGCGTCGATCGCGCGCGAGAAGTCGATCCGCGGCCGGTAGGTGACGCCCACGTCGCTGCCGCCCTCGACCGGCAGCAGGCTCGACACCGTGAGCGGAATCGCCGCGGCCAAGTGCACCGTAATCGAATCTTGGCTCGTATGGCCGGCAGCGCTGGTGGCCGTGACGGTGAGCGTATGGTCGCCGGCCGAAAGTGTTGAGAGGTCGAGGGCGTGGGCGAAGCCGCCGTCGGCGGCCAGGGGGAACGGCAACGCGGCGCCGCCGTCGAAGTCGTAATCGAGCGCCACGATGTTCGAGGCGCTGGTCACCGTGCCGGTAAGTTGCGTGGCGCCGTCGATCGTGGCGCCATCGGTCGGGCTCGTGAGGTCGATCGCGGGCGGATTAGTCTCGAGCGTGAAGTTGAGGTCAGTCGGGATCGAGAAGTTTCCGGCGAAATCGGCGGCCTGGAAATGGATGACGTGCGGGCCGTCGGCCGAGCCATCGAGCGGCAGAGTGGTCGTGAACGTGAAGTTGCCCGAAGCGTCGAAGGTGAGCGGTACGGGGTTGCCGTCATCGACCGCGGCGGTGAGCGACTGCACGCCGGACAAGTTATCGGTCGCCTGGCCAGTGACGGTGACTTGCCCGTTCGCGGCGGAGCTTTGTTGCGGGCTGGTGATGGCCACTTTCGGCGGAACGCTGTCTTCGCTCGTGTCGAAGGTCGAGAGCACGTAGTCGGCCAGCGAGTGGCCGGCGGCCAGGCCATCGAGGTCGGAGAAGAGGAAATGGATGCCGGCGTAGATGCGGCTCATGCCGGCCTCTTCGGCGGCCGCGTCGAAACCGTCGAACGAGCGCGTGACGCCGGGCAAGGCGTCGGAGGGCGCGCTGAAGCTGGTGTTGGCGCCGAACACGGCGTCCAAAATGCCCGCCGCCGTGCCGCTGAACGTGCTGTGCCCGGAAACGTATTCCGGGAAGTTGGGCGTGATCAGCATCGGCTGCCAGTTGGGGTCGGGCGTGACGTTGGGGTTGCCGGTGCTGGCGGCGTCGGGAATGGCGGTGACGGGCCGCCAGGCGTTGTAAGCAAACTTGGCGTCCCAGGCGACGACGGCGGCGTCGGCCAGGCCGACGTCAAGCTCCGCAAAGAGTTGCGCGTCGGCGTCGAGGCTGTTACCCTCGCTGGAGGCGATCTGATCGGCGATTTCGTTCCAGTGGCCGGGCGGCGTTGCGGTGCCATTCGTGTCGGCCCAGAAGTGGGCGATCTCAGTCTGGTCGGCGGTGCGCGTGGTGCTGGTCGCCGAGCCGAGGCTTTGCACCTGGTTCAAGGCGTCGGCCCAGGCCTGGCTGGTCAAGTCCGGCGGACCCGCCGGCCGGAATTGGCTGTCGAAGGTCATGGCCCAAGGCGTGAGCGTGGCCCATTGCGGTTCCAGTGCCTGACGATAGTTGGGCGGTGTCGGCGCCCAGACGCCGGGCCCGCTGCCCGGCGTGTAATCGACGTAGTTGTTCCAGCCGTCGTCGGCCCGCAGGGCGATCATGGCGGCGGCCGCTTGTTGGCCGGCGGCGATGCCATCGGTCTTGGACTGTCCGTCGGGCACGTCGCTCAAGGTGGCGGCCAGTTCGGCGTCGAAAGTCGCCTGTTGGGCGGGATAGAGATAGGCGAGCACGTCGTGGGCGGCTCGATCGACGGCGGCCGCGGGCGACGAATCGGCCGGAGCGGAAAACGTCACGAAGCGTCCCGGCTTCTGTTCGGCTGCGTTCACCGCGTCGAAAACCGCCGACTGTACCATCGCCAGCCCGCGGCTGGCCAGGTTCGGGTCGGTGGCGTCCTGCCGAATGGCGTCCAGTGCGGTCTGGTTCCAGGCGATCACCGGATCGGTTTGGCCGCCGCTGGGCGGCGTGTAATGGACGGTCAGGGGAAAAGTCGCCGTATTGCCGGCCACGTCGGTCGACTGGGCGGTGAAGGCGTTGTCGCCCGCCGCGAGCGTCACGTTCGGGAATTCGAAGGCGCCGCTCCCCGAGGCCAAAGCGGTGAGGCCCGTGCCCACGAGAGTCACTTGCACTCCCGGCTCGGTTTGCCCGACCAGGTTGACGCGCGCGGCGTCGGTGGCGTGGCTGCCCGGCGTGCCGCTCTGCGAGCCGGGCGAAAGGTCAAACGCGGTGATGGTCGGCGGGGCGGTAAGGATCGTGAGCGCGAAATCGCTCGCGGCCGAGACATTTCCAGCCTCGTCGGTGGCCTTGAAATGTATGGTGTGTTCGCCGTCGGCCGTGCCGTCGAGGGCCAGCGCCGTGGTATAGCTGAAGTTGCCCGAGCTGTCGAACGAGACGCTGCTGTAAGCTCCGCCGTCGATGGCGGCTGCCAGCGCCGCCACGCCGCTCGTGGCGTCGGTCGCCTGGCCGACGATCGACAGATTGTGGTTGATGGTTTGGGCGCCCGGCGGACCCGCGAAGTTGACGTTCGGCGCGATGGTGTCGAGCGTAAACGCCACGTCGACGCTCGACGTGTTGCCCGCCGCATCGCCGGCCTCGAGCGTGAGCGCGTGCGGTCCGTCGCCCGCCCCCGAGGAAGACGGAGCAAAGCCAAACAGGCTGGCGATTTCATCGCTCCCGAGACTAAAGCTGCCATCTGTGCCTAGCAAGCCGGTCAGGTCCGTTTGCGTGTCGCCGACGACGGCGTCAAAGCTAGTGAGGGTCGTGGCGGCGGTGAGCTTGCCGGTAATCCTCGGGTCGCTGGTTACGCCGTCGCTCGCCGAGGCGCCCGTGTCGTCGGCCAACTGCGCGGAAAGCGCGATCTTGCCTTTCGCCGCCCTGGCGTAGTACTCCGGCGAACCAACGAAACCCGCGATCAGATCCTCGTTGGTGAGGCCTTGAGCGAACTGATCGACCCAGAAGTCGAGACCGTTCTGATCGGCGGTCCGGTGCAGGTAATGTTGATAATCGCCCTCGACGCGCTGCCTTTCGCGTTCAAGACTGTCGGCGAAGCCGTAGGCCACCGCCGTGCGGCTGACGCCCGAGGCCAACTGCCCGACCCAATAGGCCTGGCCCTGCGCGTCGGCCGGTCGGCCGAGCAGGTCGGCGTACATGGCGTCGACCCAGTTGGCGTCAGAGCCGCCCGAGTGTACGTAAAACTCGGTCGAGCCGATGAAGCCCGCTTCCAGATGTTCGTCGGTCAGGCCCGATTGCATCTGCGAGATCCAGTAATTGAGCCCGCCGCTGTCGGGCAGCCGCCCCAGATACTTCTGGTAGGCGGGATCGACGACCGTCGAATAGTACTCGGCGCTGTGCGTAAGCGCGTCAGCGATTTGGCCTTGCGGCGCGCCGGCATCGACCTGAGCCACCCAAAATGCCAGACCGCCCGCGTCGGCCGCACGTCCCAACAGGTCGTGGTACGCCTGGTCGACGAACTTTTGGTTGTCGCTTGGTCCCGAGGCCGTGTCGGCCGCGTTCAACGGGTCCGCAAGGGAGGCATCGGACGTCAGCAGGGCGCGCTGCTCCAGCCGTTCGATGAAAAAACGCGCCGGGCGCAGCCGCTTTTTGCGCCGGGAAATCGGCGGTTGCGCCGCGAGATGATCGAGAATGGAGGATAGCGACATGCTTGTGTCTCTCGCGGTGTTCAGGCGCAAAGCGGCACGCCCTTGTACAGTGCGAGAAACAGGGAAGGCTTGCCCCGCAAAATTTAGCCAGACGGGTTTTTGGTTTAAAACTCTGGCCGTTGGCCGCCTTCTTACAGTGCGACAACCGCAGCCGGTTTGCCCGGCAAAATCTCCAAGAGCGGATTTTAGGTCGTCTCCAGCGGCAGAGGTTGGGGCTGACCCGGCGCCGGAACTCCGAATCCCGAGCCCTATTTTT
>DATKRK010000117.1:0-24813 GCA_035532215.1 Pirellulales bacterium
CTCACGATTCAGACGCCGGGTCTTCGGGCGAGCGTCCATTCTCGCATCCTCCTACTTTGGTCAGCAGAAGGATGACGAATCAGGCGTTCACTGAAAACCCGGCTTTTTCAAGTCACACCCGCAATCCGATAGAGTCAGCAAATTCGAAATCCCGGCCGCGGAAGAATTCGGCCAAGTTCGCACAAGCGGAGCATGCCCTCAATCGACGTTTTCCAGTTCTTTGTGCGTCCCGGATCGAATTTGATGCCGCGCCATGTGAAGGGAACCGAAGTATTTGTTCGAAAACCTTCTGATACCGCAGAGTCAGTAGCGAAAATGCGCGCGCCGCGCGGCAATTCGCTGCGTCCGGAGGCTTCGTCTTCGGTTATCCGTCGGATCGTACCATCGGGCTCTTCGACGTTCGTGTATTCAGTTGCCCCTTCTTCGCCCAACGTTTTGGGCGCGAACACGGCGCGATACTTGATCCGCTCGCAGTCGCGTGCATACCAGATCAGGTAGTCGACGACGGTGGGCAATGTGTCGCTTGTGGCGCCTCCCGTCTTTCGCACGCTTATTGTCGAGATCATGTTCTCGCGACCGAAGACTTCGTCCATCACTTCGCGGACGTGGTGCAAGTTCTCATCGCTGATCTGCACGAAGATGCTGCCGCTCGGCGCCAGCAATTCGCGACAGAGCAGCAGCCGGTCGCGCAGATACGTCAAATAGCTGTGCAGGCCCAATTCCCAGGTGTCGCGGTAGGCCTGTACCGTTTCGGGTTCGCGCGTCATGTCTTCGTCGTCGCCGTGCTTGACGTCGCGCTTCCGCACGAAGGGCTGAAAATTGCTGCCGAACCGCACGCCGTAGGGCGGGTCCATGTAGATCATCTGCACCTGCCCGCCCAGCCGCTCGTAGTGCAACAGCGAATTCATCACCGCCAGCGAATCGCCCAGGATCATCCGGTTCGTCCACTGGTCTTCGTATTCGTACGGCTTGAGCACCTGGTCGGCGATCGAGTGCTCGGGGTCGCCGAACAGTTCGAGCTGCGAGTGCGTGGCCCGCTTGTGCCCGACGAGCGTTTCGATGATCGCCTTGGTCGAGAGCCTTTCGTGGACGAACAGCGGCAAGGTCGGCACGTCGAAGCTGAGCCGCTCGGCCTTGCCCGTCCAATTCAGAAAGGGCCGCGAGATGCGCTTGAGCTGCTCGACCGCTTCTTGCAGATTGCGAATTTCCACCCCCGCCGCTGGCCACTGCCGCGGCGCGTCGAAGGCGTGCGGCGCCGGCAGCGAGGCGGCCTCTTCGATCAGGGCCAGCAGCCACTCGCCCAACTCGCGGGCCGAGTTCTGGCTATCCCAATCGAGCGCCGGCGAGAGGGACGAATCGTAGCGGTACTTCTGCGGCGGCTTCTTCTTGCGGAACTGGGCCTGCGTGCCCACGTCGGGCCGCAACAGCACCTTCGATTCGGGGTGCTGATAATTTTCCGCGGACGGGCCGGCGGCAGCGGCCGGCTTGTTGCGTGCCATGATGGGCCTGTTTCCTTCGCTTTTCGGGGACGGGACCGGCTTGGCGCCGCGGCCGTTGCCGCCTTTGGCGCGCAGTCGGCCATCGTCGCCTTTGGCGAGCAGTCGTTCGATGAGTTGCCGCCGGCGGCCGCGCGCATCGACGCCGATGGCGTCGCAAACTGTTTTGACCTGGCTCTCGCCCAAGTATTCGAGCAATAAGGCCGGCGCCGCACGGCGGCTGCGACGGAGCGCCTCGCGCATCGCCTCGGCGCTGCGGCGATCGACGCCGTCCATTTCAAGCTGATCGACGATTTCCTTCAGCTCTTCGCGGCTCAACTCGGCCAGAACCGCCCGCTTCAGCTTCATCGACAACCCCTGTGTTGCTTGCCGCGCTCGCATGGCGCGCTGCCGGGCAGGGCGAACGGCGTCCCCGCGAGGGCAAAACTAACACAAACATCCCCGGCAGGGAAGCAAAAAAGCCGCGGTGCGTCAGATCGCGGCATGGATGACGCTTGCGCCAAAGTCGCAGGCACACTCCTGTGTGCCGTCGCCGGCGCTCAAGTGGCGCCCGAGCGTCGCGCGTTGCGGCAGGCGGCGGTCGCGGGTTACGGCATACGGAGTATGCCTACTACTTTGGCGGCTCCGCCGCGCGGATATGCTGAAGCATAACCTACGGCGGCGGCGCGGCGGGCGGGGGCGGTTCGAGTTGACGGCAGTGCTCGGCGGCGAGGCGGTCGTAGGCGGCGAGGGGGTCAACCTGATTGGGCGGGATGCGGTCGGCTGAGGGCGGCGGGGCCGAGTGGTAGGACTCGTCGCTCAGGACGAACTGGATGGCTTCGGCCAGCGCGATCCGGCGCGCGTCGAGGGCGTCGAGGCTCTGCGGCGGGTGCGGGACGTCGCGCACGAGATGCTCTCGCGCGGGGGCCAGGCCGAGCAAAGTGCGGGCGGCGGCCAGGCATTTTTGCACCTGGTCCAAATATCTCGGGTCGCCCGTCTGGTGCTTGAGCGTCTGCCGCATCTTCGACGGCTCGTTCTCGCCGCCCCGGTAGACGATGGTCGAGTGGGTCGGCTGCTTCGAGCGCTCCCAGGCGTCCCACGCCTCGCGCTCCAGCAGCGACAACTTTTCAAGTTGCTTCGCGACCGCCGCGGCGATGTCGTCGCGGCGGTCGCGCCACTCGGCGCGGAGCTGCTTCAGGTCGAGCGAGACGGTGGCTTGGGTCACGCCCAGCCGCTCGGCGATTTCGGTCTGGCGGCAGCCCTTCAACGACAGCTCGGCGACCTTGAGGCGCCGCTTTTCGATTTCCAGTTTGCGTTGGCGGCTGACGGGCATGGCAGGTTGCGGGGAGCGGAGGTTGCGGAGCGTGGGGATGGAAACGGAAAGGGCCCTCGCCCGGCCTCTCCCGGAGGGAGAGGAGCCGGAGCGGCGGCGGATTGGGTTGGAAGCGCAGCGGCGCCCGGCATCGATCATCGTAATCGCGGCGCGGCTTGCCGCGCGAGGGCATGGCGATCAACGCCCCGAGGCGTCCGCCGGTTGATGATCTCGCGTTCGAATTGGGCGAACGACAACAGCACGGGGCAAGCACCAGCCGGCCGCTCGCCGAACAATTCGACGTAGCGGGCCTGCAGCTCGCGGACCTCGGCCCGCTTGAGCGCGGCCAGTTGCTGTTCGAGATTCAGTTCCATGCTCAGCTCTCCTGTTTCGAGGACTGCGAAAACCGTAAACCCGTGTGGACAGTGAGCACGGTTTGGCGGGAAAGCTCAAGGCATGCGAGCGGCGCTTTCGGCGAGCCGAAAAGACCTCTTCGGCCAGGCGAAAAATCACGATTTATAGGCCCCCTCGGTTCGGAGGCCGCCGGGGCGAAGAGAGATCTCGCGTGAAAACGAGAGAGCCGGGCCGTATTCACCCCGTTGAGAAGGGCCGATCAGGAAGAGATCGCCACGGCGTTTCGCAGAACCGGGATTTGCGTTAACTCGCGATGTGATAAAGGCTAGAGACTCGGAAAGTCTCGCGAGATTTCGCCGATTTGCGACGTCGAGGGCCGGGCGGTTCGACCGGCACCGGCGATCTCCCGACCGCAAGCCGCGGGGGGACGTTCCGCTGATGATGATTTATAAACAACCACCCGCCAAGTTGCTATTAACCCCCAAACCCGGGCTCGCAAGAAGATCAGTATCTGTCGTTCAGGCGGGTGGTTGAAAAAAAGACCCCATGAAGGGGGTCTTTTTGAGGCACTGCGGCCCGGCCGGGCGATTAATGAGAGGCCGGGCGATTGCGTTGCTACTTGCGAGCAGCTTTCTTCGGCGTGGAACGCTGCGCCTGGCGCGAGGCTTGCGCCTCGGCTGCTGCGGCCGCGTCGTCGGCCACGCTAGCTTCGCCCGTCTCGGCCCCGTTCAACTCGGCGCGCAGCCGGCGCTGCATTTCCTCTTCGGCCAACTGTTGTTTACGCTGCATGTCTTGCGGATTCTCGAAATCCAGCAACAGCGGCGGTTCGCCTTTGAAGACGGTCGTCGCCATGCCCGCGATCCGCCATCCCTCGGGCTCCTTACGCAGCATCCAAATGATTTCGTCCGTGTGCGGCAAGCCGTCGTCGCCGAGGTCGGTCCATTTCGAGGCCACCTGGGCGCCTTGTTCATCTCCTTCCGAGAGCGTTTCGACCTCGCCGACCTCGAAGCTGGCGGTATCGCTGCCGGGCGGCGCCACCACCATGTTCATTTTCGCGGTTTCTTGCAGCGCCAGCTTGGTCAGCATGCCGTTGGCTTTGGCGTCCTGACCGTTTTTCACCGCGTCGAGGAACGCGGCGACCGCCTCGCTCGGGCCGCCTGTATCGGCGGCCGACGATTCGGCAGCGCCTTGACCCGCGGATTCCGACGTTTTGCTCGCCGTCGCGGCGGAGTCTGCCGTCTTGCTGCAGCCAGCAAGGGCGCCGAAAAGAATTGCCGTCCAAATTCCCAAGCTGCTGATTCGCATCCGCTGCGCCTCCTGATAGAAACAATCCGTTGAGAGGGCGGGAGTCTCTCAGGAAGCGGCTCGCGGGTCAAGATCGACTGAATCGGAGCAGGAACTGCGGAAATGCGGAACTTTTCGAACCGATGGGCTCTGCGAGGCGGCCAGACGCAGTTCGACGCCGGAATCTTTTATCGCCCTATCTCCGGCGTACCGCTGCCTCTCCTGCCGGCGCCGGTTTCTATGGTTCAGCTTGCCTGCGCCAATGCCTGGTCGAGATCGTCGCGCAGGTCCTCGAACGCCTCCAGGCCGACGCTCAGGCGGATCAAACCGTCGGTAATGCCGTGGGCCAGCCGGGCCTCGCGGTCGTAGCTGGCGTGCGACATCGAGGCGGGCTGCTCGATCAGCGATTCGGCGGCGCCCAGGCTGACGGCCAGTTGGAACAGCTTCGTGCGTTGGACGATCGTTTTCGCCGCCTCGAAGCCGCCGGCCGCTTCGAAGCTGAGCATGCCGCCGAAGCCGCCCGTCATCTGCTTCGCGGCGATCTCGCGCCCTGGGTGGCTGGGCAAACCGGGGTAGAGCACGCGGCTCACGCCCGGGTGCTGCGCCAGATGTTCGGCGATCCGCAATGCGGTGCGTGATTGCTCGAACACGCGCAGTTCGAGCGTCTTGAGCCCACGCGAGCAAAGAAACGATTCCAAGGGCCCCATCACGGCGCCGGTGGCGTTTTGGACGAAATAGAGCCGGTCGTAAAGCTGCTTGTCTTTCACGACCAGCGCCCCGCCCAGCACGTCGCTATGGCCGCCGATGTACTTGGTGGCCGAGTGCATCACCAGGTCGGCGCCGAGTTCCAGCGGCCGGGTGAGCGCGGGAGAAGCCAGCGTGTTATCGACGGCCAACAGCACGCCGCGCTCGCGGGCCAGCCGGGCGCAGGCGGCGATGTCGGTGATCGACATCAGCGGATTGCCAGGACTTTCGATCCACAACAGCTTCGTCCGCGGCGTGATGGCCGCGGCCAATTGCGTTAAATCGGTGGACGACGCCAAGGTCGTCGCGATGCCCGAACGGTTACAGATTTTGTGCAACAGCCGATACGTGCCGCCGTAAATGTCGGTGCCGGCGACGATATGGTCGCCTTGCTCGAACAGCATCGTCGCGCAGTGCGTGGCGGCCATGCCCGAAGCGAAGGCCAAAGCGCCGGCGCCGCCTTCGAGCGAGGCCAGCGTCGTCTCGAAGGCCTTGCGCGTCGGATTGCCGCTGCGCGAGTAGTCGAATTCGGCCCATTGGCCGGCGCCTGGCTGCACGAAGGTGCTGGCCAGATGGATGGGCGGCACGATGGCGCCCGTTTGGCGGTCGTGTTCTTGTCCAACGTGGATCGCGCGGGTGCGGAACTGCATGAAAAGTCCTTTGGTTGCAACACGGTACGGACGTTGTAGGGAACGCCCTCCGTGGCGTTCCGCGACCCGCGAGCGGATCCACAATTCAAACGCACTTCGCGGAACGCCACGGAGGGCGTTCCCTACAGAATAGAATTGCCGAGCTATTCACACATTCAGAGTCGAAATCTACGCTTTCTCCAACGCCTGGGCCAAATCGGCGATCAGGTCTTCCGTGTTTTCGATGCCGCACGCCAGGCGGATCATATTGTCGGGAATGCCGAAGCGTTGCCGCTCTGCGGGCGTACACTCGTAGTAGCTCATCACCAGCGGCTGCTCGATCAGCGATTCGACGCCGCCCAGACTGGGCCCAATCCGCGGCAGCTTCACCGCGTCGACGACGCGGGCCGTCTGCCGCCAGTCGGCGTTTTTCACCAAAAAGGTCACCAGCCCGCCGTAACCTCGCATCGTTTGCCGGGCGACGTCGTGGTCGCGATGGCTCGGCAGGCCGGGGTAGTAGACCTTCTCGACCTTCGGGTGATCTTCCAGAAACTGCGCGACGGCCAGGCCGTTCTGGTTGTGCCGCTCCATCCGCAGCTCGAAGGTCTTCAGGCCGCGGAGCAGCAGTTGGATGTTGTGCGGCGAGTTGATGGCGCCCATGATGCCGCGCAGCTTGCGGACCGGTTCGAGCTTGTCGGCGGCGCCGATGATCACGCCGGCCAGCAGGTCGTTGTGACCGGCCAGGTACTTGGTGGCCGAGTGCAACACGTAATCGACGCCCGCGGCCAGCGGTCGCACGTTGTAGGGCGTGCCGAGCGTCGCGTCGATCAGCGTTTCGACGCCGTGCTTACGGCCGAGGGCGGCAAACTTTTCCAGGTCGACGATGCTCAAGTGCGGATTGGTCGGCGACTCGCTCACCAGCAGCCTGGTCCGCGGCGAGATGGCCGCTCGCATGGCCTCATAGTCGCACGCGCGGACTTGCTTCGTGACCACGCCGAACCGCGAGAGATGCTTGACGCAGAACTCGCGGCTGCGGTGGTAACACTCGTCAAAGAAGATCACCTCGTCGCCCGAGTTGAGTTTGGTCATCAAGAGGCCGACGATGGCTGACATGCCGGTGGCGAAGAGCAGCGCAGCCTCACCCCCTTCGAGCGCCGCCAGCTTGCGTTCGGCGACCTTTTCGCTCGGGTTGCCATAGCGGCCGTATTCTTCGCGGGGCAACTTTTGCTCGATGAAGTCGATCACCGACTGCGTGTCGGGAAAGGTGTAAGTCGAGGTGCAAAAGATGGCGTCGGTGATGGCGTTGCCCGGCTTTTGCCGGTCTTCGCCGGCGTGGACGGCCAATGTGGAAGGACGCCAAGAGCCGGACGAGTCGCCGCCCGCGGCAGGATCGTGAGTCATTGCGAAGTCCCAAAAGCGTAAAGCGAATCAACTGTCGGAGACCAACCCCAATGGAGGCACGGGCGCCCTCGCCCGTCGTCCGTCCATCATGGAGGCACGGGCGCCCTCGCCCGTCGTCCATCCATAATGGAGGCACGGGCGCCCTCGCCCGTCAGCCGGGCGGGGGCGCCCGGCCCTCCATGCCCAAGACGATCGAAGGCCAGGCCTATTGGAACTTGCGGGCCGGCATAAAAAAACCGCAGACGCGCCTAATGCGGTCGCGGCTTACGCTCGCTCTAGTAGAATTTCCCCAGCGGCGCACTCGGTCTCAACCGAGGCGAGTCGTCGCGATCCCATCTGGCGGAAATGGCACTTTAGCAGGTGTAGGCTGCAAGCGGCCGCAAATCCCAAGTGCCTCTGATTCTAATAGTCGGCCGGACGACTCGCAAGCAGACGCTGGACGAATCCGATGGACCTGCAGGCGACGGGGCGGATACAATGGAGCGAACGTGCCATCCCTCTCAGGCGGATGAAGGAGCCAATCGACGATGCGTGCCGGCGGTTTGATTCGGTGTGCGGCGAACCTTTGGGTGCTGCCGCTGTGGCTCGGTTCTCCAGGTTTCGCGGCGGCCGCGGCCGAACCGGCGCCTTGCGAATCGGACGCATCCGGCGCGATCGACGCCGCAAAGCTCGTGCGGCAACTTGGCGACAAGTCGTATCGGCGGCGGCAGCAAGCCCAGCGCCTGTTGGGCGAGATGGGCGTATCGGTCAAAGACGCGCTGATCGCCGCTCGCGACGATGCGGATGCCGAAATCCGTTTTCGCGCGGGACAGTTGCTCGAGCGAGCGCTCGAACTCGATTTCCAGCGCTCGCTGGAGAACTTCGTCGCTTCGCCGCCCGAACCGGCCGGAAATGATCCGGCAAGCGAGCCAGCCGCCGATCAAGTCTTGCCGGGCTGGCGGAGGTTTCGCCAGCAGGTGGGCGGCGACCTTGCCGCGCGGCGGTTGTTCGTCGAGATGCAGCGGGCCGAACGCGAATTGTTGGCCATCAGCGAAGCTCGGCCGAGGGTGGCGGGCGAATTGCTCGAAATGCGTTGCCAGCAACTGCAAGAGGCGATGCAGCCCGCCGACGAAGAAGACGAGGTGCTGACCTTGGGCAGCATTTGCGCCTTGCTGTTCGTGGCTGGCGACCCCGACGTCGAGCTTTCGACGCAAGGCGCGGCCTATGTGAATAACTTCAGCCATCAAACGCCGCTGCAAGAAGCAATCAGGGCCGGCGAGTATGTCGAACCGCTCAGGTCTCTGCTGGGAGGCTGGGTGCATCGCCGCTTCGACGACAACATGGTCACGTATCAGAACGTGCAGTTGGCGCTGCGCTACAATCTGCGAGAGGCCCTCGGGCCGGCCGCCGCCTTGGCGCTTCGCAAGGAAGTTCCCGCTCATCTGCGGCCCTACGGCGTGCTCGCCATGGGCAAACTGGGCGGCAAAGACCAATTGCCGGCGCTTGAACCGTTGCTCGACGACGCGACCGAGTTCACGTTGCACGGCCGCGACAACCAGCAGACTCGTACGCAAATTCGCGACGTCGCGCTGGCCGTGATGGTTCACCTTTCGGGCCAGGAGTTGATCGATTACGGCTTCGATCACTTTTCGCGCAATCCGAGTTGGCTGTTCAATCCCGGCAGCTTGGGATTCAGCAAGCCCGAAACCCGCGAAAAGGCCCTGGCGAAATGGCGAGCTTGGGCGGCGTCGTCCAAAGGCCGCAGTCGCGCGACCTGATCGCTTTGCAGCAAAACGGCGTCAGCAAACGCGTCATCGAAGCCATGCAAGCGGCTCAGCCCCTCAACCACAGCCCATCGCTGGCGCCGCGCCGCCTCCCCCGCCGGTGATCGTGCAACAGCCCTATTACGACCCGCCGGTCTGGGGCCCCTATCCCTATTACTACCCGCCCCCGCCGCCGGCTTGGGGATTCGGCGGATCCTTTCGCTCGTGCTTTGTCAGCCGTGAATTAATGAATTCCAAGCGATAGGGTCGCATTCGGCAGATCATCGCAGACAGATCACTAACAGCCGCGGCGTTGTTCCGCGTAATCGTGTTCTTCGACCCGCTTCTCGGTCAGCTCGATGGCCTTGAGCAGCCCGCGGGCCTTGTTCAAGGTTTCCTGGTACTCGGCTTCGGGCACGCTGTCGGCGACGATGCCGGCGCCGGCTTGGACGTAGGCCTGGTCGCCTTGCACGACGATCGTGCGCAAAGCGATGCAGGTATCCATGTTACCGTTGAAGTCAATGTAACCGACGGCGCCGGCGTACGGGCCGCGGCGGTGCGGTTCCAGTTCGTCGATGATCTGCATGGCGCGGACCTTGGGGGCGCCGGAAACCGTTCCGGCGGGCAGGCAGGCCCGCAGGGCGTCGAATGCGTCGCATTCCGGCGCCAGTTGCCCCGTGACGTTCGACGTGATGTGCATCACGTGGCTGTAGCGTTCGATGGTCATCACGTCGGTCAGCTCGACCGTGCCGTAGCGAGCCACGCGGCCGACGTCGTTGCGGCCCAGATCGACCAGCATCACGTGTTCCGCCCGTTCTTTGGGATCGGCCAACAGTTCTTCGGCCAACCGGCGGTCTTCTTCCTCGGTGGCGCCGCGGCGCCGCGTGCCGGCCAGCGGACGCACCGTCACCCGGCCGTCCATTACGCGCACCAGAATCTCCGGCGAACTGCCGACCAGCGTCACTTGCGGTGTGCGCAAGTAGAACATGAACGGGCTGGGGTTCACCACGCGCAGCGTGCGATAGATCTCGAACGGCGGCGAATGGACGGTCGTTTGCAGCCGCTGGCTGAGCACGACCTGGAAAATATCCCCGGCGCGGATGTACTCCAGGCACTTTTCGACCGCGGCCTGGAAATCCCCCTCGGGGAAATTCGACTTGAAGCTCAGTTGCGGGTCGCCTTGCAGGTCGATGTCGGTCGGCCGCAGATCGACCTTGGGGGAAGCCAGCCGGTCGACCAGCGCGTCGACTCGGCGGCAGGCGTCGGCATAGGCCGCTTCCAAGTCGGGCTGCTTTCCAGCGCTTTGCCCTGCATCGAGCCGGGCCATGGCGACCACGGTCATCGTCTTGCGCACGTTGTCGAACACGACGACCGAATCGAAAAAGGCGAAGGCCAGGTCGGGCAGCCCGCGATCGTCCTGCGGAGCATCGGGCAGATGCTCGGTATAGCGGACGGTGTCGTAACCGGCGTAACCGACAGCGCCTCCGCAGAAGGGGGGCAGCTCTGCCAGCGTCGCCGCCCGCACGGCGCTCAGGCGGCGTTGCAACTCGGCCAAAGGGTCTTCGGCGTCGAACTCTTCGATGATTGGCTGCGAACCCGATAAGTCGGTCACGGCGACCCGCCAGCCGCGGGCCTCGATGAGCAAATAGGGATCGGCGGCCAAGAAGCTGTAGCGGCCGACCTTTTCGCCCCCGATGACGCTCTCGAACAAGCAGGCCGACGCCCCGGAATCGATCTTGCGGAACGCCGTCACCGGCGTCAGCGTATCGCCGGCCAACTGCCGATAGACGGGCACGAGTTGCACGCCGTGCGCCAGGCGGCTGAACGTTTCGAAATCGGGATGATGGGTCATTAGGCGACAGCTTAACAATCGGCCGAGCCAGCGGCAACTCATTCCGCCTCTATCCATGTTGATCGCCAAGGCTTACGGCGCACGTCGCCGCGCCGTCTTGGGTTGACAGCCAGGGGGGTGCTGTTAGAATTCCCGCAGCGAATTCCGAGGTGACCAAATGTGCGCTGCGTGGCGCCGAAGTTGGGTGCGATGAAGTGCCAGAAGTGCGAGAAGCCGGCGACCTTTCACATCACCGAGTTGACCGGCGGCAAGCCGCAAGAATTGCACCTCTGCGAAGAGCACGCTCGCGAGTACCTGACCGAGTCGGATAACGAGCCCTCGGGCGGCGCGAACCTGACCGGGGCCTTGGCGCAGCAGTTGGTCGGCGGCACCGCCGAGGAACTGGCCCGGCTCGACCAGCAGGCCTGCCCGATCTGCGGCATCACGTTCTTCGAGTTCCGCAACCAGGGCCGCCTCGGTTGCCCGCACGATTACATCTGCTTTCAGAAAGAGCTCGATCCGCTGATCCTGAACATTCACGGCGAAAGCGCGCACGTGGGCAAGCGTCCGAGCCATTCGCCCTTGAATACCGATCGGCAGACCGAGTTGATTCGTTTGCGCCGGGAAATGAAAGAAGCCATCCAAAGCGAAGAATACGAAAAGGCTTCCAAGCTTCGCGACGAAATCCGACAGATCGAAAGGTCCCCGTAACGCCGTGCAAATCGACGACCTAGCACGCAGCAGCGGCGAGTGGTTGCGCGGTTCCGGCCCCGAGTCGGACATCGTGATCAGCAGCCGCATCCGCTTGGCCCGCAACCTGGCCGACTACCCGTTCATCTCTCGGGCCGCGCCCAGCGACCGCGCCGAACTGGAACGCACGCTGCGCGAACGGATCTTGCAAATTCAAACGGCCAACCTGGACTACGTCGACGTCAACAAGCTCGAAGGGCTCGACCGCCAGTTCCTCGTCGAGCGGCAATTGATCAGTCGCGAGCACGCCGAGAGCGAAGGGGCCCGCGGCGTAGCGATCGACAAGCGCGAGCAGGTCAGCCTGATGATCAACGAGGAAGATCACCTGCGGATTCAGGTCATGCACAGCGGGCTCGATCTGCCCGCCGCCTGGGAACAGATCAACGCCATCGACGACCTGATCGAGTCGAAGGTGACCTACGCCTTCAACGAGCGGCTGGGCTATCTCACCGCCTGCCCGACGAACGTCGGCACCGGCATGCGCGTGAGCGTCATGCTGCACCTGCCGGCGCTGGTCATTACGCGGCAGATCGACAAGCTGTTCCGTTCGCTGCAGAAGATCAGCCTGGCCGTGCGCGGGCTGTACGGCGAAGGCTCGCAGGCGATGGGCGATTTTTATCAGATCAGCAACCAGATCACGCTCGGCCGCAGCGAAGAGGATCTGGTCAAGCAGGTCGGCGACGTGGTGCCGACGATCATCGACTACGAGCGCAAAGCCCGCGACTTTTTGATTCGCGAAAGCCACGAGAACCTGCACGACCGCGTCAGCCGGGCCTACGGCATCTTGCGCACCGCGCAGACGATCAGCTCCGAAGAGACGATGCACCTGCTATCCAGCGTGCGGATGGGCGTGAACCTGGGACTGATCCCCGACCTGGAAATTCCCACGCTGAACAAGTTGTTCATCTACACGCAGCCCGCCCACTTGCAGAAGCTCAGCGGGTCGGAACTCGACACGGCCGACCGCAACATCGAGCGAGCCCGCTATCTGCGGCGCCACCTGAACAAAGAAGACGGCGCCCCCGGGGAACACAACTAACTTAGTTTTCAGTGTTCGGTTTTCAGTTTTCAGTGGGCGGGGATTGCCGGCGCTTGATGGAGCGCGCGAGCCCGGTGAGCATCTTTGAAATCTCTTTGAGGTCGGCGACAAGAGATTGCATACTTTCGGTTGTTATGACGCCTATCTTGCAAGCGATATAGCACTGCGTGCGCAGCTCCGCGGCGGAGCCGCGTGCGATCTTCAAGAAACGCAGGAAATCCTTGCCGCCGCGTTCCGACCCTTCGGCGATGTTGGACGCGACGGATACTGCGGCGCGCTGCATTTGGTTTCGCAAGCTGAATTCACGGCATTCGCGAAGCGACTCGTAGACACGCACCGCAAGTTGGCAAGAGCGCTTCCAGACTTCCAACTCTTCGAACGAGTGGTACATTTCCTTCCCCATGGTTCTTTGTTTGCTGAACACTGAAAACTGAACACTGAAAACTATAGCTCCCTTCCGCGCGCCGGCTCTCCGGCCACTGGTGCGGGGACGACCTTGAGAAACCCGGCGACCGATTGGCGATCAATGCCCAGCTCCGCCGCGCGCTCGAAAAACGCCCGCGCTCGTTCCGCCTGGCCGTCAATGTAAAGCCCAATGCCCAGCAAGAACATCAAATCGGGGTTCTGCGGATGTTCGGTCGCCTCGGTCGCCAGATGTTCGAGATGCGCGACTTTGGCCAACTGATTGTCGCCATAGAGGTCGTCGAGGCGAAACGTCGACTTCGCCCAGTCGGGTTTGAGCGACAGCCCGTGCTTAAACGCCCGTGCGGCCGGCGCGTAACGCCCCATCGCCAGCAGGCTGAATCCCTGCCGAAAATAGGCGTCGGCCAGGTCGGGCGCCGCCGAAGCCGCCTTCTTATAACGCTGGTAAGCATCGGAATACTGTTGCGTGTGGAAGTGCTCGTCGCCGAACGCGACGAACTGCCGAGCACGAGCCGCCGCCTCGGCATTGGACTTCCGCACTTTCGGCCGCTCGGGGCGCTTCGCACCGTCGTCCGCCAGCTCGCCGAAGCCGCCGACGCCTCGCGCCTTGTGATTGGCCGCCGGCGCCTTCACGACTCGCGGCGCAGCCGGGGCCAACCGATTAGGCGACGCCAGCGGCGCCGGATTGTTCCAACCGAGAAACGGGCCTGCCGCTTGCGGACCGAACAAGCCGTTCGCCGGCACGAACAGCGGCGGCGCAGCGAAATAATACCACGCCGGGGAAAGATAGCCTGGCGCATACCACGGATAGCCGCCTGAAAAGGGGAAGGCGTTGCCGCCCAGGCCTCCGCCGCGCCAGCCCCCGACGTGATGATGATGAAGACTGTTTGCACCGCCGGAATCTTGAGCGATTGGGCCGGCGCCGGAGGGCGCGGCCGGCGGCGCGTGCGGCGGCGCGGCGTGCCGGATAGGAAAGGCGGCGCGAGCAGGCTCTGCGTGATACTCCAACTGCCCCCGTGCGGCAGAGCTTCCCGCCAGGCTCGCCAACGCGGCCAGCGTTGCGCCAAAAAACGATGGACGTCGCATGAACGGCCTACTCGCTTACTGCGGATCCCGATCCCTCGTTCCCCCGCTGCGCATTATTCGGAATTCACGCAGAATCGGCAAGCAAGCTTTGCGAATCGTAACCTTCAGCCGTAGGGTGACGCAAAAGCCCCACGCGGCTTGAGGACGCAAAGCGCGTGGGGCTGCGCCCCAGCCACCCGTTTCAATCGTTTCATGCCAAAATCCCCTTGACCAACTGCGCGCCCTCCACGCCGCTGAGCCGGGCGTCGAGCCCTTGGAACTTGACGCTGAAGCGTTCGTGGTCGATGCCGAGCAAGTGCAACATCGTGGCGTGCAGGTCGTGGACGGTGACGACGTTTTCGACCGCGGCGTAACCCAATTCATCGGTGGCGCCGTAGTTCAACCCGCCGCGGACGCCGCCGCCGGCCAGCCAGACGGTAAAGCCCTTGTTGTGATGGTCGCGGCCGTCGCCGCCTTGCGACATCGGCGTGCGGCCGAACTCGCCGGCCCAGACGATCAGCGTGTCTTGCAGCATGCCACGTTGCTTGAGATCGCGAATCAACGCGGCGCAGGCCCGGTCGATTTCCTGGGCCTTCAGTTCCACGCCGTGCTTCACGCCGCCGTGGTGATCCCAGTCCTTATGATAGAGTTGAATGAACCGCACGCCGCGCTCGGCCAGCCGCCGCGCCAGCAGGCAATTCGAGGCGAACGAGCCGTCGCCCGGCTGGCAGCCGTACAGTGCCAGCGTGTCGGCCGACTCGTTGCTCGTGTCGATCAAATTGGGCACGCTGGCCTGCATCAAAAACGCCATCTCGTACTGCGCGATCCGCGTGGCGATTTCCGGATCGTGCAGCACGGCGTCGGTCTTGGCGTTGATCGCGTTGACCGCATCGACCACCTCCTGCTGCTGCTCGCGACTGACGCCCGGCGGATTGCTGAGATACAGCACCGGGTCGCCTTTGCCGCGCAGGTGGACGCCTTGATACTTGCTGGGCAGAAAGCCCGCCGACCATTGCCGGGCGGCGATCGGCTGGTTCTGCCCGCCGCGGCCCAGCGACGTGAGCACGACGAAGCCGGGCAGATCGCTGGCCTCGCTGCCCAGGCCGTAGGTCGCCCACGAGCCCATCGAGGGCCGGCCCGCGATTTGCGAGCCGGTGTTCATGAACATGTGGGCCGGGTCGTGGTTGATGGCCTCGGAGGTCATCGAACGCACGAAGCAGATATCGTCCGCCACGGCGCCGATCTGCTCGAACCACTCGCAGATTTCCGTGCCGCCGAACTGCTTGAATTTCGTCTGCGGGCCGAAGCAGACCAGCTTCTGGCCTTGCAACTGGGCGATCTGCTGCCCTTTGGTGAAACTTTCGGGCATCGGCTGGCCGTGCATCTCGGCCAGCTTCGGCTTGTAATCCCACGTCTCCAGGTGCGACGGGCCGCCGGCCATCGTCAGCCAGATCACGCGCTTGGCCTTGGCCTCGTGGTGCAAAGGGTTGACGACGCCCTGCGCCGCCTTTTCCGCCGTCGCAGCGAACAATCGCGGGTTGAGCAAGCCGCCCAGGCCGACCGCGCCGACCCCCATCGCCGAGCGGGCCAGAAACGTGCGGCGGTGGATCAAGCGAACGAGTTTTTCGGATGGGTCTGTCATGGCCTTATTTCGGGGAATCATTTTCGTGGAAATAAAAAACCGCTCGGGGTGGCTGGGGCTGAGCCAACGCGAAGCCCCCAGAGCGCTGGGGCATCGCTTCGCTCTGCCGCCAGCCACCCTTCGCGTTTAGCATTCGCCATCTTCATTCCGTGCGCCAATATCTGGCTGTTATTAGTTCCGGGTAATCACTTCATGAAGATTCAAGATCACGCGGGCCGCGTTTGTCCACGCGGCAAGCTCTACACGGTCAATGCCTTCCGGCAACGGCCGCAGGCCGACCTTCAGCAAGCTTTCGGCGTTTGCCGGATCGCGGCTGTAGGCGATGAGTTGCTTGCTGAGCAGGTCGCCGACCGTGAGCAACTCGTCGTCGCGCGGCGGACGCGAAAGGGCCTGCCGCCAAGCCCAGGTCAGCCGGCTTACGACGTCGGCGCCTCCTTCTTTCACGATCCGTTCGGCAAAGGCCCGGGCGGCTTCGACATAGGTCGGATCGTTGAGCAACACCAGCGCCTGCTGCGGAATGTTCGATCGCGTGCGGTCGGCGGCGCACTCTTCGCGCGTCGGGGCGTCGAAGGCCAGCATGCTGGGGTGCAGGAACGAACGCTGCCACCAGGTATACAGCCCGCGGCGATACTGAGCCTCGCCGTGATCGGCTTGGTACTGCCTTATCGGGAAGTTCAGGTTCTCCCAATAGCCTTCCGGCTGATAGGGCTTGACGCTCGGCCCGCCGATCTTGGGCGAAAGCAAGCCGGCGACGGCCAGCGCGTTGTCGCGAACCTGCTCGGCGTCGAGGCGGAAACGGCTTTGCCGGGCCAGTTCGCGATTCTGCGGATCGCGCTCTAGCAATTCGGGCGTCGCCGCGGAAGTCTGGCGGTACGCAGCGCTGGCGACGATCGTGCGCGCCATGTGCTTGACGTCCCAGCCCGAGTCCATGAATTCGCAGGCCAGCCAGTCGAGCAGTTCCGGGTTGGCGGGCCATTCGCCTTGCGAACCGAGATCGTCGAGCGATTTGGACAAGCCGATGCCAAAGAACTGCTTCCACAGGCGGTTCATCGTGACGCGGGCCGTGAGCGGATTGTCGCGCGAGACGACCCACCGCGCCAGATCGAGCCGCGTGAGCCGCTGTTCAGGCGAGTCAGTTGCGGGAGCGTTCGCCTGGAAGCCGGTCGTCAGGTACGCCGGCAGCGCCGGCTTGACGACTTCGCCGCTTTCATCGAGCCAGTTTCCACGGGGCAGAATCCGCACCACGCGCGGATTGCCCGAGTTCGACGCCAGGCACTTGGGCAGCGAGTTTTCGAAATCACTCGCCGCCTGCCGCGCGGCGGCCAGTTTGGCTCGCGGGTCGATCAGCGTCGGCGAATTGGCCTGAAAGTAATTGGCCACCGTCGCCTGCTGGCCCTCGTTGCGCTGGGCCGGCTCGAGCTTCACGATCTCGACGACCTCCGGCGGCGGCATGACGGCGAGAACGGGCGCAAGCGGCTTGGCCGCCGTGGCAGCCCAGATACGGAACTTGCCCAGCACGTGATTGTCGCCGTGCAATTGTTGCAACGTGAAGGTCAGCGTCAGCGGTTCGGCGCCTTCCGCCGGACCGGCGAGCGGCGTTTCCAATTCAAAGCGAATCGCGCATTCGGCGCCCGACATGCCGGCCGTCGCCCAGCCGTTGTTGGCTTCGGCCTTGCCGTCGATGGCCGCCGCGGCCGCAAAGCCCGCTTGTTCGAAATTCGCCGTGGCGCTCGTGAACTTGAGCGGCTTGCCTTCGGCGTCGGCGACGCTGAACTCGCCGAGCACGAAGTTGCCGTTGGCGGCTCGCCCCGGGCCGCGCTGCGGCAGGCCGTCTCGGCTCAAGGCGTCGAGTTGAAAGCCCGTGATCTGTTTGAGCGGCGTCTTGACCGTCACGCGGTACGTATCGATGCCTTGCTGCGGCGCCCGATCGGCGAACACGGTTTCCCCTGGCTCGACTTTGAACTGCACGCCCTTTTCCGATTCGATCTTCTCGGGGTGCAATAGCGTCCAACTCTCTGCGGCGGCGGCCTGCTCGCGGATGGCTAGTTCCCAAGCGGCTTGGGCGGCGTCGAGTTCGGGCAACGGCGCGTCGAGTTCGCGCTGGGCGTCGGCGGCGGCGGCTTGCAGTTGGGCCAGCTTCCGCGACTGTTCGTTGGTCGGCACGTTCATGCCCGGCTCGCGGGCGCCAATGATCGGCTCTTGGATGTCGGCGAAGAAGGCGCCGAGCGAATAGAAGTCTCGCGAGGTGAACGGATCGAACTTATGGTCGTGGCACTGGCAGCAGCCGATCGTTTGCCCCAGCCAGACGGCCCCCACCGCCCGCACCCGGTCGCCCAGCATTCGGGCTTCGTAGTCTTTCGCCTGGGCGCCTCCTTCTTCGGTAGTCAATAGCAGGCGATTGAAGCACGACGCGACTTTTTGCTCCAGCGAACCGCCGGGCAACAAGTCGCCGGCCAGTTGCTCGACGGTGAACTGATCGAACGGCTTATCGGAGTTGAAGGCCTGAATCACGTAGTCGCGGTACGGATAGACGTTGCGCGGCGTATCGGAGTGATAACCGATCGTGTCGGCATAACGCACCACGTCGAGCCAGCCTTCGGCCATCCGCTCGCCATAGTGCGGCGAGGCCAACAGTCTTTCGACCAGCCGGTCGTAGGCGTCCGGGGCGTTGTCGGCCGCGAAGGCGTCAACCTCTTCAGGCTTGGGCGGCAAGCCGAGCAAGTCGAAATAGAGCCGCCGCACGAGCGTTCGCCGATCGGCCTCGGGCGACGGCGTTAATCCCAACTTCGCCAACCGCTGCCGGACGAGATGATCGACGCCGTTAGCCCCGGCCGGTACGGCCGGCTTGACCGGCGGCAGATAGGCCCAATGACCTTGATACTCGGCCCCTTCGGCGATCCAGCGCTTGAGCAGTTCCTTCTGCTCGGCCGAGAGCGACTTGTTCGACTTGGCCGGCGGCATCAGCATGTCGGCGTCGTTCGAAAAGATGCGGGCCACGAGTTCGCTCTCCTCGGGCTTGCCCGGCTTGATCGCTTCGCGCGCGAGGGCTTCGTCGCGCAGGTCGAGCCGCAAGTCGGCCTCGCGATGGTTCTTGTCCGGCCCGTGGCATTGCAGGCAGTTGTCGGTCAGGATCGGGCGGATGTCGCGATTGAACAACACCCGGCCGTCGGCGGCGAGGCTTGGCTGCGGAGCGAGAAGCACGACCGCAAGGATCACGCTGGCGAGGATTCGGCCCATGACTGTCTCTGGTTTGGCGGGGTCGATTCGGCGGGCTTCGCGTCGACATCCCCCAAAACTTCCCGCCCGAGCCAGGAGTCCGCCAACGCATCAACAGACTTTGACTATCGTCGATCCTGACGGAGAAGGCAAGGTTTGGTGGGAACAACAGCGTCGGAAGTTTCCCTGTTCTGCCCGTCGCCCCGATCGCCAATCGCTTTGGCTCGCTGGGCGTGTCAGCTATACTGGATCAGCCCGGAGTTTGGTTAACCACAAACGCCCGCCTGACTTTCCTCCGCCGCGGACTTGCGCTGCGGAGCCTGCCCTCAACGAATTTTCGCCTTCGAGTTTTGCGGATGAGACTGCTCGTTTTGGCCGCCGCTGCGATTTACTGGATGGCGCCTTGTTGCGCCATCGCCGCCGCGCCGGGCGAAGAGTCGCCGGGCAGCGAATCCCCGGCAGAGCGTAACCGGCAGGTTCGCTCGCTCCTCTCCGACACCTGCTTCAAGTGCCATGGTCCCGACGCGGCCGGCCGCAAGGCGGAACTGCGGCTCGACCAGCGCGACGCGGCGGTTGCCGCCGGCGCGATTACGCCGGGCAAACCCGACGAGAGCGAATTGATCGCCCGCATTTTGGAAGAAGACGACGAACTGCGGATGCCTCCGCCCGAGGCCAACAAGACCTTGACCGCCGAGCAGAAGCAATTGCTGCGGCGCTGGATCGCCGAGGGCGCCGAATACGCTTCGCACTGGTCGTTCATCCCCTTGGCTCAGCAAATCGATCCGCCGGCGGTCGACGATCCGCAGCATTGGGCGGCTGGCGAGATCGATCAGTTCGTGCTCGCGCGGCTGCGGCAAGCCGGCATCGAACCGGCCGAGCCGGCGACGCGCGAAAAATGGCTCCGCCGCGCGAGCTTCGATCTGACCGGCTTGCCGCCGACGTTGGCGGAGATCGACGCCATTCTCGCCGATCGATCGCCGGAGGCGTTCGAAAAGGTCGTCGATCGCTTGCTGGCTTCCGAAGCGTTCGGAGAACGAATGACGGCCGATTGGCTCGACGCGGCCCGTTACGGCGACACGTTCGGCTACCAGTCCGATCGCGAAATGCACGTCTGGCCGTGGCGAGATTGGGTGATCCGGGCCTTCAACGCCAACTTGCCTTACCGCGACTTCATCGTCTGGCAGACCGCCGGCGACATGCTGCCCGGCGCCACGCGCGAGCAGCGGCTGGCCACGACCTTCAACCGGCTGCACCGCCAGACGAACGAAGGGGGGAGCATCGACGCGGAGTTCCGCAACGAATACGTCTCGGACCGCGTCCACACCAACGGCACGGCCTTTCTCGGCCTGACGCTCGAATGCTGCCGTTGCCACGAGCACAAGTACGACCCGATCACGCAGAAGGATTATTACCGGCTCGGCGCGTTCTTCAGCAACATCGACGAAAGCGGGCTTTATTCGCACTTCACCGAAACGGCGCCGACGCCGACGATGCTGCTCTACGAAGGCGATCAGGAGGCGAAGCACCGCGAATTGCTGGAGCAGATTCGCCAGCGAGAGGCGGCGCTCGATGCGCTGATCGTCGCAGCCAGATCGCGCTTCGAAGCGGCCGGCCAGCCGCACGACGAGCCGCTGCCGGAACTCAAGCCCGACGCCGCGTTTCGTTTCGACGACGTGCAGCCGCAAGGCGACAAGAAGCCCGTGCCGGGCAAAGTCGGGCAGGCTCTTGGGTTGGGCGGCGATGACGCCTTTACGTGCGGCGACGCAGGCGCCTTCGGGAGAACGACGCCCTTCAGTTTCTCGCTGTGGGTCAAGCCGGCCCTGCAAAAGCCGCGGATGATTGTCTTCCATCGTTCGCGGGCCGCCGAAGATTCGGCCTTCCGCGGTTATTCGCTCGCGCTCGACGACGGTCATCCGACCTTTTCGCTGGTCCATTTTTGGCCCGGCAACGCGATTCAGGTTCGTGCGCACGAAAGCATTCCCAATGGCGACTGGACTCATTTGGTCGTCGCCTACGACGGCGGCAGCCATGCCGCGGGGGTGAAGCTGTACGCGGGCGGCCGGCCGGTTGAGTGCGAAGTGGTGCGAGACAAGCTCGCGCGCGACATCACGCACCGCGCGGAATGGGGCGATTCCGACGTGAATGCGGTCAAGCTGGCCTTGGGCGCGCGGTTTCGCGACGTGGGCTTCGAAGACGGCGCGGTCGACGAGTTCGAGGTCTTCAATCGCGAATTGACGCCGCTCGAAGCGGCTCGCCTGGGCGGCTTCGAGGGCGACCCGGGCGAAGGAGCATATTTTTCGCACTACTTGCTGCGCCGCGACGAGCCATATCGCGCCGCGCGCGAAGAGCTGGCTGAACTGCGGCGCCAGGAAAACGAACTGGTCGGCCAGGTGCGGCAGATCATGGTGATGGAAGAAATGTCCGGACGGCGGCCCGCCTATGTGCTGTTGCGCGGCGCCTACGACGCCCGCGGCGAACAGGTCGAACCGGGCGCGCCAGCCGGCCTGTTTGCGATGCCGGAAGAATATCCTCGCAATCGGCTGGGATTCGCCCAGTGGCTGGTCGACGAGCGCAACCCGCTTACGGCGCGGGTGGCAGTGAACCGCTTTTGGCAGATTTTTTTCGGTCGCGGGCTAGTCGCCACGCCGGAAGATTTCGGCGGTCAAGGACGGCCGCCGACGCATCCCGAATTGCTCGATTGGCTCGCAAGGCGGTTCATCGACAGCGGCTGGGACGTGAAAGCGCTGTGCAAGCTGATCGCCCTGTCGAGCGTCTACCGGCAGTCGTCGACGCCGCGCGAGCGAAGACTGTTTGCCGAAGATCCCGAGAACCGCCTGTTGGCTCGCGGGCCGCGGCACAGGCTCTCGGCAGAACAGATTCGCGACAACGCCCTGGCGGCCAGCGGCCTCTTGGCGCCGAAGATCGGCGGGCCGAGCGTCAAGCCGTATCAGCCCGCCGGTTTGTGGGAAGAGTCGGGTACCGGCAAGACTTACGTGCAAGACCACGGCGAAGGGCTGTATCGCCGCAGCATGTACACGTTTTGGCGCCGCACGGCGCCGCCGGCCAGCATGCGCAGCTTCGACGCCGGCAGCCGGGAAATCTGCGCGGCGCGCCGCGAACAGACGGCCACGCCGCTGCAATCGCTGGTGTTGTTGAACGATCCGCAGTTCATCGAAGCCGCCCGCGTGTTGGCCGAAAAGCTGATGCTCGAGCACGGCTCGCTCGACGAGCAATTGCAGACCGCATTCCGGTTGTTGACCAGCCGCGCAGCTTCAGCCGAGGAGTTGGCCGTGCTCAAGCGACTACGCCAAGAGCAGTTGGCGCAGTTCGCTGCGGCGCCCGAGAGCGCACAAGCGTTTTTGCAGATTGGCGAACGGCCGCGCGATGCGAAGCTCGACGCCGTCGAGCATGCCGCCTTGACGGTCGTGGCGCTGGCGCTCATGAATCACGACGAGTGCGTGACGAAACGATAATCATCGAAAGGGACTCGCATGGACCAGGTGTTGATCGTCGTCGGCGATGCGACCGAAACGGTCGACACGCTTTACCCGTTCTACCGCGTGCAGGAAGAAGGCATCCGGCCGGTGGTGGCGGCGCCGGAGAAGCGGCGTTATCAGATGGTGCTGCACGAGGTCAAGCCGGGCTGGACCATCACCAAGGAGTGGGAAGGCTACACGATCGAGGCCGACGTCGCCTTTCGCGACATCAAGCCCGAAGAGTACCTGGGCATCTTCTTCAGCGGCGGCCGGGCGCCCGAATACATTCGCGACGACGAAGACCTGCTCCGCGCAACGCGCTGGTTTTTCGAGCGCGACAAACCCATCGCCAGCGTCTGCCACGGCGTAGAGATTCCGGCCAGGGCCGGCTGCGTGAAGGGGCGGCGGATGGCCACGGTCGGCAAATGCCGCTTCGACTTGGAGGTCTGCGGCGGCATTTTCGTGAACGAGCCGTGCGTCGTGGACGGCAACCTGGTCAGCGGCCGCACGTTTCACGATCATGGCCACTACGTGGGCAAGTGGATCGAACTGCTGTTGGCCGAGCGCGAGCGTCGCGCCGTGAATGAGTCCTAACCGAAAGAATTGCGGGAATCTTTTCATGTCGGGTCCCATCGAACGACGCGGTTTCCTAAAATCCGGCGCCGCCGCGGTCGGCGCGGTGCTGCTTGCAGCGGGCCGGCACGCGCTGGCAGAAGCCGCGGGCGCCGACGAAAAACAACGCCAAATCACGCTCGGCTTCAGCCTCTATGGCATGAAGACGCTCGCGCTTGGCGAGGCCTTGGCCGGCTGTGCAAAGATTGGCTACGACGCGGTCGAACTGGCCGCCATGCCCGACTGGCCCGCCGCGCCGGGCAAGTTGCCTGCGGCAGCTCGCCGGCAGTTGCGCGAACGGTTGGCCGAACTGGGCCTCTCGTTGCCGGCGCTGATGGAAAACCTGAATCTCGGGGCCGACGACGCCGCCGATCGCGGCCAACTCGAGCGGTTGAAAGCCGTTGGCGAGTTGGCTCGCGATCTGGCGCCCGACGCGCCGCCGCTGATCGAAACGGTCGTCGGCGGCAAAGCGGGCGAGTGGGCCAAGATCAAAGAGCGTTTCGCCGATCGCCTGGCTGGCTGGGTTCGCGTCGCCGAGCAAACCCAGACCGTGCTGGCGATCAAGCCGCACCGCTTCGGCGCCATGAACGCGCCGGCCGATGCCGTAGCGCTTGTGAACCAGATGGGCAGTCCCTGGCTGAAGCTGGCCTACGACTACAGCCATTTTCAGTTCCGCGATTTGCCCCTCGACGATACGCTGAAGCAGATGATTCCGCTCACGCGGTTCATCCACGTGAAAGACACGGTGCTCGACAAAGGGAACGCGAGGTTCGTGTTGCCGGGCGAAGGGGGCTTCGATTACGTGCCGCTCTTGCGCAAGGCCGAGGCGCTCGGCTATCGCGGCTGCGTCTGCGTCGAGGTGAGCGGGATGGTTTCGAATCAGCCTGGCTACGATCCGCTGGCCGCGGCCAAGCGTTCGTATGACAACCTGGCGCCTGCGTTCGAGAAGGCCGGCATCAACCGCTCGCCGATCGCGGCTCAATAGCGCCGTCTTCGCCCTTGTTCGCTAGCGAGGGCCGCCGCGGTGGATTGAAACCGGCGGCGGGAAAACTCGCCGCGCCGGTTCACAGCGCAGCCGCACCGAACTCAATCGGTCCTTCCTGCCGCTATCGAAGAATGCAGGCCCATTGGAAAGATAAACGGCCCCGTTTTGGGGGCCGTGTATGTTTCCGCAAGATTTCCAATTTAGGGTTACGTCCGAGTGGACAGGGCCGGGATCGAACCGGCGACACACGGATTTTCAGTCTTAAAGGTAGCTTTTTTCAACTCACGCTGTGTGATTGTAACCCCTTGCGGTTCAATCGCATAGCGTTTTTTATTGCGCCGATTGAAAGCCTTAGAAAGTCTCATTTTAGGTAGGTCTTATGTAGCTTCTATGAAGGTTGGCTGGCCCATAGCAGACGCCGCGCGGCACCACAACTTTTCGAGCGGCGGTTTGCGACGTATGACGGCGGAACGAATACTGGCTCGATGCTCGGATTCGTGGTGAGCATGAATCTGCATCGGCGCCACTTGGACAGCGACCGCAGGGCGACATCCGCGGCAAAAGCCGTAGAGATACTGGCACGGCTGAAAGCGGGGGCAAGGGGACGACAGCGAGCGGGAGGAGAGCATGGACATAAGGGAGGCGGGGACAGAAAGAGCGCGGCAGCTAGGGCCGCTAAAGCTGCCGAATCACCCTTAGAGGCCGTAACAAAACGCATATTCGTTACAGTGTGGCACGATATTTGCGCCGGGATTCTCTTGGTTGGACAATGGAAACCAAGAACGAAAGGAGTCTGCCATGGCGAGGATCATGCTACCTGCGGGGCTTTGGGA
>DATKRK010000118.1:0-36373 GCA_035532215.1 Pirellulales bacterium
ATCGGGGGTAAAATCTTCCCGGATCCCAGGCATAAATGCCTGGGCTAAGTAAAAGAGCGCCTGCGGCGGTGGCGGCGCGGAACAAAATCGACGTAGACTTGGTCCCGCATCGGGCACCAAAATCGTACATTTTGCGCAGCCGAGGCTCAGCCCCAGGCACCCGAGATACCTTACTAACTTGAAAAAGGGAAAGGCCCTGGTCGTGGGGCGGCCATCGACTCAAGCATGCGCACATTCGTGTATCCGATGCTGCATCCGACAGATCGACATTCGCCAGTCATTTCTCGTTGCGGATGCGGCATCGGTCGGCGGGCTCATTGATGCCCCATCTGTTAGTGCGCCATCTGCCCGGCCTCGGCCGAGGGCTCGCGGTGGCCGTAGAAGCTGTAGAGCACGGGCATCAGGTAGCGCGTCAGGAACAGGGTGCTGATCATGCCGCCAACGACGACGATGGCCAATGGCCGCTGCGTCTGGGCGCCGATCCGCGTGGAAACGGCGGCGGGCAGCAGGCCGAAGATCGCGGTCAGGGCGGTCATCATCACGGGCCGCACGCGCTTCTCGGCGCCTTGCATGATCGCTTCGCGCAGCGGCAAGCCCTGGTAGCGCATTTGGTTGAAATAGGAGATCAACAGCAAACCGTCCATCACGGCCACGCCGAAGATGGAAATGAAGCCCACCGCCGCCGAAATGCTGAAGTTCGTGCCGGTCAACAAGAGCGCCCAGAGTCCGCCCAGCGAGAGGGCCACCACGTTGGAAAACACCAGCACGGCGTCCAGCAGCGAGCGGAAGGCCAGATAGAGCAGCACGTAGATCAAGGCCAGCGAGACCGGAATGATGAACATCAAGCGGTGCTCGGCTTCCTGCATTTCCTGGAATTCGCCGCTCCATTCGGCGCGATAGGGCGATTTGAACAAGGCGGCCGTTTTCTGCTGCGCCTCGGCCACGGCGCCGGCCAGGTCGCGGCCGCGGACGCTGAACTTGATGGCGATCAGCCGGTTGCCCTGCTCGCGGGCGATGGTCGAGGCGCCGGAGCGCACGAACCGCCCCTTGGAGTCCAATTCGCCGTGCGAGTTGAGCGGCGTCACCAGATCGCGCAGCCGGCGTCGGGGGGCCTTGTCGAAATTGTTGAACGTGCCGCCGAACACGGTGCCGGTGAGCGCGGGCATTTTTTCGCTGGTGCCGTTGATCGGCAACCCGCGGCTGGCGCCCGAGACCGCGGTTTGCCCGACGTCGACGGCCAACTCGCTGGTGATCTCGTTGTTGCGGACGTCGACCGGAATATTGAGAATCGCCTGCACGTTGCTGCGCAGTTCGTTGGGCCAACGGAGCGTGATGTCGAACCGCTTTTCGCCTTCGATCATCGTCGAAAACGGCTTGCCGCCCACGGCGATCTCGACGAAGTCTTCGACGTCGTCGACCGTCACGCCCCAGTAGTTGCACTTCTTCGGATCGACGGGGATTTCCAGGTTCGGCTGGCCTTTCACCCGGAACACGCCGACGTTGGCGATGCCGCGAATCGACGTTAAGTGCGTTTTGAGTTGATCGGCCAGCTTTTCCAACTCGTCGAGATCGGGGCCGAAGATCTTGACCGAGTTGTCGCCCTTGACGCCCGAAAGCGATTCCATCACGTTGTCGCGGATGTTCTGCGAAAAGTTCCAGTTCACGCCGACGATGCTCTTGGCCAACTCGTCGTTCATCTCCGAGATCAGTTCGAGCTTGGTGCGCGGGCGGCGGGTCGAGAACCACGCTTGCCAGCCCGTGGCCGGCTTGACGGCGGGCCACTGGCCGCGCGGCTTGAGCGGCACGAAGAACTCGACGTTGTAAAACCCTGTCGGATCGGTGCCGTCGTCGGGCCGCCCGGTTTGCGACACGACGACCTCGATCTCGGGGTATTTCTGCATGATCTTCCGGGCTTGGTCGGCCTTGGCCGAAGCGGCTTCGAGCGAGATGTTGATCGGCAGCGTGGCGCGGACCCAGAGGTTGCCTTCTTCCAATTCGGGCATGAATTCGCGGCCCAACAGCGGCAGCATGGCGGCCGTAAAGCCGATCAACGCCAGCATCACGAAGACCGTGGCCCAGCGGTGACGGAGGCAGAAATCGAGATTGCGCAGGTAGCCCGATTTCAGATACCGCACCAGGAAATTGTCGGGGGCGGGCTGCAAATCCTTGAACAGCAGCAGGCAGAGCACCGGCGCCACGGTCAGCGCGAGGATCAGCGCGCCGCCCAGGGCGAACGCGTAGGTGTCGGCCATGGGACCGAAGATCTGGCCCTCGGGGCCTTGCATGGTGAACAGCGGCAAGAACGCGCAAACCATGATCGCCGTGGTGAAGAACAGCGCCCGCTCGACTTCGCGCGAGGCCCGCAGGATGCGCTCTTTCAACGGCAGGTCGGAATACTCGCCCGAGCTGAGGTGCCGATAGATATTCTCGACCATGATCACCGACGAATCGACGATGATCCCGAAGTCGACGGCGCCGATCGAGAGCAGATTGGCCGACTTGCCCCGCAAGAACAGGATCGCGAAGGCGAACATCAGCGCCAGCGGAATGTTGATCGCCACGATCAACGCGCTGCGTACGTTGCTGACGAACATCAACAGAATCAGCGATACGAGCACCATGCCCACGATCAGGTTTTCGTGGACGGTTTCGGTGGTGACGTCGATCAGCGTGGTGCGGTCGTAATAGGGCTCGATCTTGACGCCCGGCAGCATGACCGTGTTTTCGGAGTTGAGCTCGTCGATTTTGGCCTTCAGGTCGTGCAGGGCCGGCAGCGAGGCTTCGCCCTTTCGCAGCAGCACGATGCCTTGCACTCGCTCTTCTTCGTTGTCCCAGACGGTCCGTCCTTCGGAGTCGAGCGCCGTTTCGCCGTTTTCGTCGCGCCGCGGCACGCTCAGGCTGACCTTGCCCAGGCGGGGCAGATGGTTCACCACGGCCCCCTTGAAGCCGATGTCGTCGGCGTATCGCGAAGGGCCGCCGTCGATCACGTCTTCCACGCGAATCGGCACGTTGTTGACGGCCGTGATGACGGTTTGGCGGATCCGTTCCAGCCGCAAATCTTCTTGGCGGCGCAGATACTGCGCGGCGACGACCGGGTCGTTCGTCTTGAGCACTTCGGTCGATTTCGTCGGGTCGAGTCCGCCGCCGATCAGGCCGATGCCGCGGACGTTCAGCACGTTCTCGCCCTCGACCAGGTAGTTGCCGCCGACATTGCCGTTGTTGTGAGTGACGGCATCTTGCAGTTGCTCCAGCGCGATTCCATAGCGCAGCAGCCGCTCGGGGTCGGGGTGGACTTGATATCGCTTCACCGTGCCGCCGCCGCTGACCACGTCGATGATCCGCGGCACGCCGCGGAATTGCCGCTCGAGCACCCAATCCTGCACGGTCTTGAGATCGTTCAGCGTATACAGGTCGCGGCCCATGCGGTCATGGGGGCTGCGCAAGGTGTAGCGCATGATTTCGCCGGTCGGGCTGGTCGGCGAAATCGTCGGCTGGACGCTTGCGGGCAGACTTTCTACGAACTGCAGGCGGTTGATGACTTCTTGCCTCGCCCGCAGGTAATCGATGCCGTAGTCGAACTGAATCCGCAGGTGCGACAGCCCGAACAGCGATTTGCTGCGGCGATACTTCAGCCCCGGCATCCCCGCCATGGCCACTTCCAGCGGAATGGTGACCTGGCGTTCGACTTCTTCGGCGCTGGCGCCCGGATACTTGGCAATGACTTCAACGATTGCCGGGGCCGGGTCGGGATAGGCCTCGACGTTGACGTGAAAGAAGGCGTAGCCGCCCACGGCGATCAGTACGGCCGCCAGCAGCAGCACGATCAGCGGGGCGCCCAGCGCCCATTGGATCAGTCGATACGCCATGTCTTACCTTGAATCAACCGCGAATGGCATGGAGTGCACGGCTATGCCTCGAAAACGCAACCGTAAACTCCGCTAATCCGAGCCAAAAACCGCATAGATTCTGCGGAAGGGCCGTTTTTTTCCGATTAAGTATTTCGTCCGTGATCGATCCGTGTTTTATCCGTGGCTCAAGTGGTTGCGGCCGAAGGCCGCGCTGGGTTATCCGCGGTTCCTTTGGCAAGGCCCCAGTCGCGCTCATTCGGCTTCTCCGGCCCCGTCCTGCCCGGCAGCCTGTAAATTGATCAGTTCAGAAAACAACTCCAAGCCGCCTGAAACGATGACCTGTTCGCCGACGGCCAGCGACTCGGCGCCGTCGCGCCGTTCCTCGACCGTCGGCTCGCTGTGAATGAACACGCGCTGGCGTCCGCGCCGCGTAACCGCCACTTTGCGACGCGACACCTCGTGCCGCCTGGCATCGCTTTCCACGAACACGGCCGGGTAATCGCCCTCTTCGATCAGCGCGCTGGTCGGAATCGCAACCATCGCCGGATCGGCGGGCAATTGGATCGTCGCCGTAATGAATTGACCCACCCGCAGGCGGCCTTCGCGATTGTCGAGCCAACCGATCAGCGCGCCGGTGTGCATCGCCGGATCGATGATCTTGCCGATCATCTCGAACTTGCCGGGGATCGGCTTGTCGTGCGGATCGCTCTTGAGATCGATCGCCCAGTCTCGCTGCTCGGGCGGCAGCAATTCCAAAAACGGCAAGTCTTCTTCGTAGACGCTGGCGAGCACCTGAATCCGCGACAGGTCGGCGATCTGGAACAGGTCGTCGCTCGGATCGACGATGGCGCCGACGTTGACGTTCTTCTCGACGATCACGCCGTCGATCGCCGCGCGGACTTCCAGTTCGGCCCAGCGCGTGTCTTCGACGAGGCTGCTGGTTTTGGCGTGCAACTGTTCGACCGCGGTGCGCAAGGACTCCAGATCAGTCGTCTTCATGCTGCTGATGGCCTGCGTCGTCGCCTGGCGCAATTGAGCGGCCTCTTGTTTGACGGCTTCGATCTCGTCTTCGGTCAGCCGCCACGAGCGCAACGTGCGAACGGCCTTTTCGATGGCGATCAGATCGCTTTCGACGTTGCGTTGCGCTTCGGCGACTTGTTTTTCCGGAATGATGGTGCCCGCCTTGAATGAACTGAGCCGCTGCAACAGCCGCTGATCGAGATCGAGACGCGACAAGGCGTCGACCAACTCGCTTTTCTTTTCGCCGACGTCCTTGCTCCAGATAATCGCCAGAATCTGTCCTTGTTTGACCGTGTCGCCGTAGCGAATCGCGCGATTGAGGCGTCGGCCGTCGCTGGTTTCGCCCGAGTCCACTTCAGCCAGCCGCGCCACTTCGCCGGGGAACCGCGTGTGGACGGGCACCAGCAAGTTCGGGTCGAGCCCCAGCGAGCCGGGCAACCGCAGCGGATCGGGCGGCGGCGCCGGTTCGACGGGGGCGGTCTTGAGCTGGATCGCCTGCACCGCGTCGGGCGAGATTTGCAAGGTATCGGGCTTGTCTTTCACCAACAAAAAGAATTCGCTCTTACGCCCCGTCGCCTCGGCCAGCTTCGGTTCCAGGTGGGCGCGCACCCGGAAATACGCCAGGTACAGGCCGCCGCAAATCGCCGCCACGAAGGCGGCTGATACGGCGGCGCGAGCGATTGTAGAGCGTTTAGCCATCTTGCGGCCTGCAAGGATCGGAAAAGATGTGTCGCGGTCGGGAATTATCCATTTACGGATAGCTTTTTTAGGCAGTTCCGGCAAGTCAAGGGAATTTTACACAGGATTAAGATTTTGACAGCTCGGCCGTTTGGTATTATCGGCCGGTCAGCGGTTCTTGAGATACTTGCCGGAGCAAGTCGGATGGAAGACGCCAACCCTTATCGAGCGCCGAGCTTGTTCATTCAGGCCGTAATGCCCGGCCGTTGGAGCAAAGAGGCCAATCGAGCGATGCCTTCGCGAATGCCGGCATACCAGCGCTCCGCTTGCGATATGGAACTTTCGGCGGCCCACCAAGCGGCGGCATCGGCTATCTCGTGAGCAGCCCGCTCGGTCGTGACGACGGTATAGGTCATCCTTTTTCAGGCGAGCCGAGCCGGTCTCGAATGCGAGCGTCAAGCTCTTCAAGCGTGACGACTCGAGCAGCCTCCATGTCAGCGATTCCTTCTCGGATCGCGGCGAGGTCTTCTCGCTACTGCAGATTGGCGAACGTCTCCTCGTCCACCAGGAAATAAACCCGGCGTCGCTGATCGTTCTCGATGCGGATGGATCCCGCGCTTTGGTCGAGCGCCTCGCGTTGTTCCGATTTTAGCTTGGGGGTCATATCTCTAGTCTATCACGCGGCGTGACAGGGAGCCATTTCTCTTTCGAGATTCGAACCGGCAAGATTCGTTCGGCAGCTCCGGTTGTATCTCACGGAAACTGCTCGATCATCATCAAGTTCCCCAACTCGGCCGCGACGTTCCAGACTTCCTCCAAGGCGTCGATGTACTCCAGGTAAGACTCGGTCAAGAGCCGCTGGGCCACGAGATAACGCAACGGCTCGAATTCGCGTTTCTCGTAGGCCTCGCGGTTGAGTGCCTGGTTCCGCAGCGCCAGGGGCAGGATTTCGCGGCCGTAGCGTTCGGCCAACGTGTGGGCCGCCCGGTAGCCAGCGTAGCTCTCGGCGGCTTGGCGCAAGAGATCGTTCTGCAGCATGGTCAACTGGGCCTGGGCGTTTCGGACGTCGGCCTCGGCGGCGCGGCGGCCGCCTTGATTCAAGTTCCAGATCGGAATATTGAACTGGATGTTGTACCAGAATTGCGTCGGATTGGTCGTCGGCCCCCAAGCTGTCGCCGGGCCCGTGTAAGGGTTCGGCAGCGGTTCCACATTGGCCCGCCGCAGCATGATCCGGCGGCGGTCGATCTCGGCCCGGGCCGTAAGAATCCGCGGGTGCTGAGTGGCGACGAACTGCCGCAACAGCACTTCGTTAACTTCGGGGAACTGGCTGTCCAGCCGGCCCACCGCGCGGTTGAGCGGCAAATTCGGCAGGCCGATCGTGGCCGAAAGCTGACGCCGCCGGCCTTCCAGAATGCGTTCGGCTTGCAGCAGCATGGCTTCCGCCCGTTGAAGCTCGATCGACAACGGCAGCACGTCGACGTCGGCCTGCAAGCCGATGCCTTTCATCGCCAGGCCGATGCTTTGCGCCTTGCGGGCGATTTCCACCAACTCTCGCGAGATCTCCACTCGGCGCTGTTGAGCCAGCAGCCCGTAGAACTGCTGCCGGACGGCAGTCAGCATGAACATGCGGTCGGTGCGGTAGTCGAACCTCGACTGGCGAACCTGCTGCTCGGCGGCGCCGCGATCGAGCCGTTTCTTGCCCGCGACCGGAATCTCCAACTGAAAGCCGGCGTTGTATTGATTGCTTTGGCCCGCGGCGAGCACGTACGGGTTATTCGTGTCCCATCGCGGGTTGTTCCACAATCCGGCCTGGACCGCCTGGCCCTGGGCCGAATCGATCTGGGCCCTGGCGCTGCGCAGGATCGGATTGTATTCGAGGGCCAGCGCGCTGGCCTGGTCGAGCGAGATGCTGCCGTCGGCGCCCGGACCGAAGGGCGCTTGCATTCGCCGGCTCGACCTACCCGCCGAGGGCGACAACTGGCTGCGCGTTTTAGCTCCCGGCGGAATCGTCTCTTGGCGAACGAATTGAACTCGCGCCGACGCCTGCCGCGGCACAGGCGCCGCTGGCCGAGCCGGCGCAAGCGACGGGCCGGTGGTTCGCTCGGGCGGTCGTTCCGGCCGATTGGGTCGCGCCGCAATATCGGCTTGGATTTGCGGCTGCCTTGTGTTGACAAGCGGCGGCGCCCGATTGGCCGCCGGATATTGAGGTAACGACCGCCCGGCGAGAGGGCGTCCGGCGGCAGGGCGAAACGATTCACCGGTCGACGCAGGCTTTTCCGCTAACGGCGCAATCCTGTTCGACTCGGCGGAAACGCTAGGGTAGTCGTAGCGGTATTGCCTTGGCCGGCGGAGCGCCGGCGTGGCATAAGAAGCGCTGGGTTCAAGATCGCCGCGCGACTCGCCGTCGGCTCGCTGGATCGGCGATCGAGTCGCGTCATCGGACCCTTCGCGCCTGGCGGCGCCAGGACGCGATTCAACGGCCTGGGCGGCGGAGGATGTCGTGGGCGCAGCAACGAACAACCCGCGCAACCCCAGCAGCAAGGCCGCAGTCCATATCGGACCGCTGGTTGTCCAGCGACAATTCATCCGTGTACTGTCCCGGCTCGCGAACAGTCTCCACTCAAAGGCGATGGAAAATAGCCCTTTAGGTCTATCGGTCCGGCTGTAGGGGTTGATCCAACCTTATGGAATCGTCGCGGCATACGGCTCGTTGAAAACAGGCGGTTTCGGCGAAGTTTGACGATGCCCGACCTAATGACTGCGGGGGGCCGGCAAAGCGCAGAGAAGATGCAAGGCGCTTCGTCACCAAGGGCAGTCCTTGGATTCCCCGCCCTGCACGCGTATTCTGCTAAGAGTCGCCTTACAATGGCCGTCAGGCTGGAAAGCCTGACCTACTTTTCCGAGACGATGCCGACTACGCCCTTTCATCCGATCACGGCCCGCTGGTTTGCCGACCGTTTTGGCCAGCCGACCGAGCCGCAGCGATTGGGCTGGCCGGAGATCGTGGCCGGGCGGAACGCGTTGATCGCCGCGCCGACCGGCTCGGGCAAAACGCTGGCGGCTTTTTTGGCCTCGATCGATCGCCTGCTGCGACAGGCCCTCGACGGCCAGTTGGCCCACGAAACGCAAGTCGTTTATGTTTCGCCCCTCAAGGCGCTCTCGAACGACGTCCGCCGCAATCTTGAAACGCCGCTGGCCCAGATCGGGCAGTATGCCGCCGACGCGGGCTACGAACTGCCGCCGCTGCGGGCGATGGTCCGCACGGGCGATACGCCGTCGTCCGAGCGGGCGAAGATGCTCAAACGGCCGCCGCACATTTTGGTTACGACGCCCGAATCGCTCTACCTGCTGCTCACCGCCGCCAAAGGGCGCGAAATGCTGCGCAGCGTGCGAACGGTGATCGTCGATGAAATCCACGCCTTGGCTCGCGACAAACGCGGATCGCACCTGACGCTCTCGCTCGAACGACTCGCCGCGCTCTGCCCGACGCCGCCGGTGCGGATCGGCCTGTCGGCCACGCAGCGGCCGATCGAAGAGATCGCCCGGTTCCTGGTCGGTTCGCACTCGGTGTCGCCCGCGGGCGAAGCGGCCTGCAGCATCGTCGATGTCGGCCACGTGCGCGAACTCGACCTGGCCGTCGAAGTTCCGCCCAGCGAACTGTCGGCCGTTTGCTCGCACGAGACGTGGGACGAAATCTACCAGCGGCTGACCGAGTTGGTCGCGTCGCACCGCAGCACGCTCGTCTTCGTCAACTCGCGGCGGATGGCCGAGCGGGTGTGTTACCGCCTGAGCGAGTTGCTCGGCGAAAACGCCGTGGCCAGCCATCACGGCAGCCTGTCGCGTGAATTGCGACTCTCGGCCGAACGGCGGCTGCAAGCGGGAGAGCTGAAGGCGATCGTCGCCACGGCGTCGCTCGAGCTGGGCATCGACATCGGCTACATCGACCTGGTCTGCCAGATCGGTTCGCCGCGCTCGATCGCCGCGTTCTTGCAGCGCGTCGGGCGTGCGGGGCATTCGCTCGGCGCCTTGCCCAAAGGGCGGCTGTTCGCGCTCACTCGCGACGAACTGCTCGAAAGCCTGGCCCTGATCCGCGCCGTCCGCCACGGCCGGCTCGACAAGATCGAGATTCCGCAAGCGCCGCTCGACATTCTGGCCCAGCAGATCGTGGCCGCCGTCGCCGGCGAGGACTGGGGCGAAGACGAACTGTTCGATCTGTGCTGTGGCGCCTGGCCGTACCGCAATCTCGGCCGCGACGAGTTCAACGCGATCCTGGAAATGCTCAGCGAAGGCATTGGCCGGAGGCGCGGCCAAGGCGCCTATCTGCACCGCGATCGCGTCCATCGCCGCCTGCGCGCTCGCCGCGGCGCGCGAATCGCCGCCCTCACCTCGGGCGGGGCGATTCCCGAACTGGCCGACTACCGCGTGGTGACGGCCGACGAAGGCACGTTCGTCGGCACGCTCAACGAAGATTTCGCCATCGAAAGCCAGGCCGGCGACATTTTTCTGCTCGGCAATATGTCGTGGCGCATCGTTCACGTCCGCGGCGGCGAGGTCGTCGTCCAAGACGCCCACGCCGCCCCCGCCACGGTCCCCTTCTGGCTCGGCGAAGCGCCCGGACGCACGTTCGAGTTGGCCGAGGAAGTTTCGGCGTTAAGGCGGGAGTTGGCCGAGCGCGTTGCGGAAGTCGGAAGTCGGAAGTTGGAAGTCGGAAATCCTGGACCGCACGGCGCCAGTCATCCGACTTCCGACCTCCAACTTCCGACCTCGATCCAATGGCTCGAGCGCGAATGTAACGCCAGCCCCTGGGCTGCCGAACAAGCCGCGGCCTACGTGGCCGTGCAGCAGGCGGCGATCGGCGTCGTGCCGACGCAAGAGAAGATCGTCTTCGAGCGATTCTTCGACGAGTCGGGCGGAATGCAGTTGGTGATCCATGCGCCGTTCAGCGCGCGGATCAACCGGGCCTGGGGGCTTGCGCTGCGGAAGCGGTTCTGCCGCAGTTTCGATTTCGAGCTGCAAGCCAGCGCCGACGACAACGGCATCGTACTCTCGCTCGGGCCGCAGCACAGCTTTCCGATCGAGCAGATGTTCCGCATGCTCAACCGCGGCAACGCCCGCGACCTGCTGGTGCAGGCGCTGTTGGCCGTGCCGATGTTCACCGTCCGCTGGCGTTGGAACGCCACGCGTGCGTTGGCCGTGCTGCGGCAGCGCGGCGGCAAGAAAGTACCGCCGCCCTTGCAACGGTTCCGGGCCGACGATCTGCTCTCGGCCGTGTTCCCCGCCCAAACCGCCTGCCTGGAAAACGTGGTGGGCGACATCCAAATCCCCGATCATCCGCTCGTCGCCCAAACGGTGTTCGATTGCCTGCACGAGGCGATGGATTTCGACCGCTGGTTCGCCCTGTTGGGCGACATCGAGAGCGGCCGCGTCGAGCTGATCGCCCGCGAGACGCGCGAGCCGTCGCCGTTCAGCTACGAACTGCTCAACGCGAATCCTTACGCCTTTCTCGACGACGCCCCGCTCGAAGAACGCCGCGCCCGGGCCGTGGCCACGCGGCGCTCGCTCTCGGTCGAAACGCTCGGCGATCTCGGCCGGCTCGATCCGGAGGCGATTGTCCTGATCCGCGCCGACGCCTGGCCGACCGTCCGCGACGCCGAGGAGCTGCACGATTGCTTGCTCTCGCTGGGCGCCTTGCCGGCCGCCGAAGGGGCGGATTGGAGAAACTGGTTCGAGGAGTTAGTCGGCCAAGGTCGCGCAACGCGTCTCCAACGGCCCGGCGCCGAAGACCTGTGGGTTGCGGCCGAGCGCTGGTCGCTCGTCCGGTCCGCCTATCCAGAGGCGGCGTGCGAGCCGCCGCTCGAATTGCCGCCCGAGCTACTCGCCGAGCACGAAGCCAGCGAAGCGATCGAGACGCTCCTTCGCGGCCGGCTCGAAGCCAGCGGGCCGGTCACTGCGGCGCGAATTGCCGAAATTCTCGGCCTGCGAGCGAGCGCCGTCGAGGCGGCGCTGGAAGCGATCGAAGCGACCGGATCGGCGATGCGCGGGCGATACTCGCCGCAGGAGCGGGCCGAACAACCTAGCAGCGGCGCGCCGTGGGGCGGCCTTCCCAGGCCGCCGGCCGTTGACGACCTGGGAAGGTCGCCCCACGCGGGAGAGATCGAATGGTGCGACCGGCGCCTGTTGGCCCGCATTCATCGGCTGACGCTCGATGGCGCCCGGCGCCGCGTGCAACCGGCCGAGCCGGCCGATTTTTGGCGGTTTCTGCTGTCTTACCATCACCTGACCTCGGCCGAACGGCTCGCAGGGCGCGCGGCTGTGCGCGAAGTGATCGGCCAACTGCAAGGCTTCGAGGCGCCGGCCGGCGCCTGGGAGCGAGACATCTTGCCCGGCCGCCTGGTCGAATACGATCCGGGGTGGCTCGACGAGCTTTCGCTCTCGGGCGAAGTCGCCTGGGGCCGCTTGCAACCGCCCGGCGATCGCGGAACGCGAAGTGCGGAACGCGGAACGGAGGAATCTCCGAGTGCCGACTTCCGAGTGCCGACTTCTGCTTCGTTGACGCGCGTCGTGCCGATTGCCCTCGTAGCTCGCAGCGACCTCGCGTGGCTGCTGCCCCTTGATCGCGGGCGCCCGCAGGATGAAACGCGGAGTAACGCTCGCGCGGTTTACGAGACGCTCGTTTCGGAGGGAGCGTCCTTCTTTCACGATCTGGCGGCGATGACCGGGCTGCTGCCGGCGCAGTTGGAAGACGCGCTGGGCGAACTGGCCGCCTTGGGGCTGGTCACGGCCGACGGCTTTTCGACGATCCGTTCGCTCGTGTCGCTCGATTCGCAGCGCCGCGGAACGTCGCGCGGCCGCCGGCGCCGGGCGAGCGATCGCAAGCGGTACGCTCGCGGCGGCCGCTGGTCGAAGTTTCCGCCGCGGCTGCCGCCGGTCGATCCGGCCGAACGCATCGAATCGTGGGCCCGGCAGTTGCTCAGCCGTTACGGAGTGATGTTCCGCGACCTGTTGGCGCGCGAAACCGTGGCGCCAGCCTGGCGCGAGTTGGCCGCGGTCTATCGCCGCTGGGAGGCCCAGGGCAAGATCCGCGGCGGACGGTTCGTGCTCGGCGTGGCCGGCGAGCAGTTCGCCTTGCCCGAAGCCGTCGAGCGGCTGCGAGAAACTCGCGATCGAAGAGCGGAAGTCGCACAAGCCGACCCGGCGAGCGGGAGGCGTCAGCCTCCCGGTGCGTCTCCAACGAGCCCCATGCCGCGAGCTCGCTCCGGCCAAGACCGGGGGGCTAACGCCCCCCGCTCGCCATCAGAGTTCGAGCCTCACAGGCAGGCCCCATCCCAGCGAGAGCAGGAGTTAGTCATTTTCTCCGCGGCCGACCCGCTCAACCTGGCGGGCATACTTACGCCGGGGCCGCGAATCGTCGCCAAGCCCCGCAATGCACTCGCGCTCATCGACGGGCGGCTCGTCGCCTCGCAGCAAGCCGGCGAGATTCGCTTCTACGAAACCTTGCCGCCGCAGCTTGCCGACGAGATCGGGCGAGGGCTGAGCGTGACGACCGGGGTAAGGAACGAGCGGGAGCGAAATCGGAAGTCGGAGGCCGGAAGTCGGAGCTTGGAAGCCGGCAATTTGCCTGCCGCACGTTGATCTTGCTTCTCACCCGAATTTTGCGGTCTCGTCAGCCGGTGCAATACGTCGCGATGCCCCAGAAGTGCAGCGCGCTGCCGGCGATGACGAGCAGGTGCCAGACGGCGTGGAAATAGGGCACGCGCTCGTCTCGCTGCAAGAAGATGGTGCCGACGGTGTAGCAAATGCCGCCGGCCAGCAGCCAACCGAACAAGCCGGTCGGAACCTGGCCGATCATGGGCTTGACGCACGAAACCGGCAGCCAGCCGAGCGCCACGTGCAGCACGGTCGAGACCGAGTCGACGCGGTGCGCGAAAATCGCTTTCGAGAAAAACCCGGCCAGGGCGATCGTCCAAATCAGCGCGAGCAACAACCACCACAGCCCGTCGCGCAGGTACGTCAGCGAGACGGGCGTGAACGTGCCGGCGATCAGCAGAAAGATGCAGGCCTGGTCGACGATCCGGAACAGCCGCCGCAGGCGCGGCTGGCGGAACGCGTGCGACAGCGTCGAGGCCGCATAGACGGCGACCAGCGAGGCGCCGTAAATGGCGGCGCCGATCTGTTGGTACAGGTCGCCGTGAGCCCGCGTGAGCGACGCCAGCCAGGCGACGCCGGCGATGCTCGCCAAAAAACCAATCCCATGCGTTGCGGCATTGATGGGTTCTTCGTCGCGCAGCACGGCGACGTCCGGCGCCGGTTCCAATTCGAGTTCGCAGGCGTTCGACATTCGCTTCCGTGGATGGCGGCTAGAGCGGCGAAATAAGCGATGCCCGAAAGCGACGCGATGAGCGACCGGGCAAGGCAATGATACACATTGGCGGCCGCTGCGCCAGGCCGGAAAAGCTGCGCCAGGCCGGAAAAAAAAGTGGGGCTATCCTCTTGATAGCCCCGGCATCGGCCGTCGAGTGGGTTGTGCTTGAGCACATCGGCCACCCTGTCAGGTTGCCGGTTAATTATAGGCTCCCTGGCGAGGCTGGGCCAATTTTTTGCGGCGTTTTTACGGCCCGATTGGGGAAAACCGCCCAATTTACTTGGTTTTCTAACGGTTTTCTAACGAGCCGGCTCCTTCTGCCGCCGTTTTCAAGCCGAAACGAGCTGAGCCCTGCGGCGATTGAGATTGCGATTGCTCTGCCGTCCGCCTGCGGATAAATCTGTGATCGCCCTGCCGCCGAGCAACAAGCGAATCGGGCCGCCTTCCGCCCTCCCGCCTGGCCGGCTAAATTCAAATGTAAATGCCTCTCGTTCGCCTCGAATCGCTGCCACCTCGGACGACGAAATCCGATCTGCTCGAACTGCTGGGCCGCACGGGCGGGCTCGACCGCAAACGCGTCGGCCGCATCGAACTCCAAGGCACGCAAGCCACGGTCGAAACGCCCGAGGGTTGGGAGACGCGCGTGGCCAAGGCGCTCGACGGCGCGGCGCTCGGCAATCGCCGCATTCGGGCTTGGGTTGCCGGCGCCGCTTCGTCGAGCGCGGCCGGCGAAGACCATTTTCAGCGGCAGGCGCGGCTGCTGGAGCTGGAAAGCAAAGCCGAAGCCGAGCGGCTGTTGGAACGCGGCCGGAAGCTGTCGGCCGCCGAGGCGGAACGCAGCGGCAATAGCCTGATCGATCTGGCCGTCGCCGACGAAGAAGCCGGCCTGGGCGGCCGCTACCTCGTCAAGCTCGTGAAACGCAAACGCACGCCGCTGCCTTGGACCCGGCTCGGCGTTGGAACGCCGGTGCTCGTCTCGCCGGTCGTCGGCGGGCAAGGTTATCGCGGCGTGGTCTGCGAGCGGCAAGAGTCGTTCTTGCGGGTTGCGTTGACCAGCCGGCCCGACGACTTCGAAGAATACGACGCTTGGCGCGTCGATCTGGCCCACGACGAAATCTCCGGCCAGCGGCAGCGATCGGCGCTGGAGCGGGCTCGCGTGGCTCGCGCCGACCGCTTCGCCGAGTTGCGGCAGGTGTTGCTCGGCGAGCGGGTTCCGCAATTCACGCCGCCGAAAGATCACGAGCCTCTGAATGCCGGGCTGAACGAAGTGCAAGCCGAAGCCGTGCGCTTCGCCCTTTCGGCCCGCGACGTGGCGATGATCCACGGCCCGCCGGGTACGGGCAAAACGACGGCCGTGGTCGAGCTAATTCGCCAGGCGGTGCGGCGCGGCGACAAAGTGTTGGCCTGCGCGCCGAGCAATCTGGCGGTCGATAACATCTTCGAGCGGCTGCTGGCCGCCGGCGAGCGGGCCGTGCGCCTCGGGCATCCGGCCCGCGTGCTGCCCGAACTGCGAGCCCATACGCTCGACCTGCTGGTCGAAGAACATCGCGACGTGGCCTTGGCCCGCAAGCTGGTCAAAGAAGCCTGGGCCTTGTTCCGCAAGGCCGATCGTTACACGCGGGCCAAGCCCGAGCCGGGCGCTCGTCGCGAGACGCGGCAAGAGGCCCGCTCGCTATTGGCCGATGCGCGGCGGTTGGAGGCGATGGCGGTCGAACACATTCTCGACACGGCCGACGTGCTCTGTGCAACAACGACCGGGCTGGACGACGAACTGCTCGGCGCCCGGCGGTTCGACTTGCTGGTGATCGACGAAGCCTGCCAAAGCGCCGAGCCGGGCTGCTGGATTCCGCTGGCGCGCGCCGAGCGCGTGGTGCTGGCCGGCGACCATTGCCAATTGCCGCCGGCGGTGCTCAGCGGCGAGGCGCAGTCGCAAGGGTTTGGCGTGAGCCTGTTCGAACGGCTCGTGGGCCTTTATGGCGGCGACGCGGCGCGGCGGCTGTCGGTGCAGTACCGCATGCACGCGGCGATCATGGAGTTTTCGTCGCTGGAATTCTACGAGGCCGAGTTGACGGCCGACGCGGCGGTGGCCGGCCATCGGCTTTGCGACTTGCCAGGGGTGCAGACCTGCCCGCTAACGGAATCGCCGGTCGAGTTCATCGACACGGCCGGCGCCGGTTACGATGAAGAGACCGAGCCCGACGGCGAAAGCCGCCTCAACCCGCGCGAAGCCGAGTTGGTCGCTTCCAAGGTGCGGGCTTTGCTCGAAGCTGGCGTGGCGCCCGAACATATCGCCGTGATCGCGCCCTATGCCGCCCAGGTGCGGCTGTTGCGGGAACGACTGGCCGGCGACGCGCCGGGCTTGGAGATCGACAGCGTCGACGGTTTTCAAGGACGCGAGAAAGAGGCGATCGTGATTTCGCTCGTCCGCTCGAACCCGGCCGGCGAAATCGGCTTTTTGAGCGACGTCCGCCGCACCAACGTGGCGCTGACCCGCGCCCGCCGCAAGCTGCTCGTCGTCGGCGACAGCGCCACACTGGCCGCCGATCCGTTCTACCAGCGGCTGTTCGAGTATTTCGAAGGGCTAGGGGCGTATCGCACGGTGTGGGAAGAGAGCTGAGGTCCGAAGTCGGAGGTCGAAGAGCAAACGCGAACGCTTGCTCTACGCAGCCAGTCGGAAGCCCGACGCAACTCGATCGATCCAAGGCGCATTTGTTTCGGTTCATCCGGCGACTGCGTACCTTGAAGCTGTGGATGGGGCAGACATGGATTTTCCGAGGCTCTTCCGCAGAATCTGTGGGTGGTTTTGACGTTGATTAGCGGGGCCGCGGTTGCGTTTTCGAGGCATCGCCGGGCAAATAAATGCGGTGCGGCGAAGCGCAAAAGGCGCTGGCCCGCCGCGGCGGGGTGAGGGCGAGGCGAGTCATTTACCCGGTGCGGAGCTTGGTTCTCCCTTGCTCCGTAGGACGGACTTCCAGTCCGTCTCCCGCCGGGCGACGGACCGGAGGTCCATCCTACGGTTGCTCGCCAGCACCAAGCAAAGGCCATCCTATCGCGAATTATCTCGTCTTGGCATTGCGACGTGCATTTATTTGCCCGGATATGCCTTAAAAACGCACGCCTCCATTTGCCCCGCAGCAGGAACCACCCACAGGTTCCGCCGAGGAACCAAAAAAATCCAACCCCGAGCTCCGTGATGCCAATGATCCGCGGAAAAAGTACGCAGAGTCCGGATGAGCCTTTGTTTTGCCGCTTAAGGCGCCACCGAACCGGCGCTCGGCAAGATCCTCTCGGCCATGATCTGCCTCAGCCGGTTTGCCAGGCGATCGTCCGGATTGATCGCAATCGCCTTGTCCAGTTCTCGCACCGCCTCGCGCGGAAATCCCAGGTAAGCGTATTGATAGCCGAGCAGGAATTCAATCGCCGCCGATTCCTTCTGCTTGCTCGCCTTCTCCAGGGCCTTCAACTGGTCGCGGTAGTCGCTTGAGTTGCCGTACAGTTGGCGATAATTCGAGACCGCCTCGCCCCAGCGATCCTCGGGCAACACCGACATGCCGCGCTGCACCACGCCGGCGGCTTCGTCGAATTTGCCGACGGCAAACAGGGCTTGCCCGGTCAACAGCGCTAGCCCGCCGTTTTCCGGGTTTTCGACCATCGCGGGTTCCCATTCGCGCAGCGCCAAATTGTATCGGCCCGCCTTGAAGTCTTGTCCGCCGGAGATCGCGAAGTCGCCGGCGATACCGGTCTGCGGCATCGTGGGCTCGATGATCGTCGTGTAAGGAGCATATAAATAGTCGTAGCCCAAGTCCGGATAACCATATCCCCCGTACCCGCCGTGAAGCCCATACATCTGGTACGGAAAACCATAAGTAAAATAATAGGGGCTGTAGTTGATCCCATAGCCGTACCAACTGTTCGGGCGGCCAAACGGTCCGTAGGTATACGGGTGGGAGTAGCCTGAGTAGCCAAACCACTGCGGGCGTCCGTAGGTCCAGATGCCGTAGCCGCGCCTCATGGGGCCGTAGTAGCCAGAGCCGCCCTCGCCTTGATAGCCGGCGTATCCTCGGTATCCGCCCGAGTATCCGCCGAAGCCTCCGCCACGCGCTCCTCCGCGTTCTTCGCCGTCGCGCGCCTGCGCCGACGCCGAGGCGGCAAAACCGACCAAGGCGATCGCGGTCAGAGCCGCGCCCAACCAAGCTGCCAATCGCATGATTCACCTTCCTCTCTTGTATGCCTTCGCCGGGCAATTCCGCTCCAGTGAATCCTAGTAGACGCCGGCTGCTGGAGCCCTCGCTTGCGGCTGCCAAGATCGCTCTTGATTGGAAGGTTTGCCAAAGTGGCAAGGGGCTGTCGTCCGCCGTCGCGGGTTGTAGTGATTCGAGCGCCGCGTTTTGGGCGTCCATCGTCGGGAACGCAGACCGACGAGCTTCCGTGGCTCATCCCTCGGTTTTCCGGCTTGATGCGCCCCGAGCCCCAAACTGCCGTTGGCGCAACCGGCCGCCGCGCGGACAATGCCCCGCATGGCAACGATTCTCTCCCGCTTGAAGCCCACTCGCCGCTGGCTGCAATTCAGCTTGCGGACGATGCTGTTGCTGATGCTCGTTTGCGGCGTTTGGCTGGGCTGGTTCGTCGACCGGGCGCAGCGGCAAAAGCGGGCGGTCGAGAAGATCGAGGCAGAAGGCGGAGAGGTCGGTTTTTGGCATCGGCCCATAATGCCCGATTTTTGCGGGGTAGCTGGCGGACCAACGCCTGGTCCCGACTGGCTTTGCAGGCTGATTGGCGAGGAATACTTTACCAAAGCGATCGAGGTCAGGCTGCCTGCAGAGCGTTCGCCTGATTCGCAGGCGGCAGCACTTTTGCCCGACTTGCCTTACCTTAAAGTACTCCACATCGACGGTTTGCAGCAGTCGGATCAAACAGATGCAAGACGACTCACGACGCTCAAGTATCTCGTATTCCAAACTAGTGAGAGAGTCGACCTGAATTGCTTTATTTCGAACCAGGAACTCGAGCAGATTGATCTGAGTGCTAGCAAAACGGACGAGATCGACCTCCAGCCGCTCGAAGCGCTTCCCAAACTGAATTCCCTTCGTATTGAGTTGAAGTCGTCGTCCAGTGTGCGAAACGTCGTGAAGCAGATTTCACGATTGCGGAAGCTTGAAGAATTGGCGTTGGTCTCGCCCAACCTTAGAGGCGACGATCTCGCGCCGCTGAGAGCTATGGAAAACCTCAATTACTTGGAGTTGAGCGGCGGCGACTTCAATGACTCGACGCTTGTTCATTTGCAAAACTTGCCGCGGCTTGAAATCTTGGACGTCCGCGGGGCAAAGTTCACCAGCTTTGGTCTTAGTAAGCTCAACAAGAACTTGGAATTCATCAATTTCTGGGATCTTTCTATCTCCGACATTGAGCTGGCTTGTTTTAGGAGGCTTCCGATGCTGAAGAGCCTTTGGCTTGGCGAATGCACGTTCACCGATGCCGGGCTCGCCTCGCTGGTCGGAATGGATAACTTGGAGTTCTTTATCGCTGCGTCGTCGCATGCAACCGATAGGGGCGTCGAGATGGTTCGGCGGTCCATGAAGTACAATTTCCACATCGAAGTCCGCTAGGGTTGCCATCCTTCCGCCCCCATTGCCACTTTGCGGCCGCTTCCCCTAGAATGCCGCGGATTGTTGCTGAACCCAACCGGGCCGCGCCTTGTCCGTCCTAACGGCGTGGCGCCCCCGTGCCTGATTCTTGGTGGGCGGGGCCCACCCTACATTAACATGCCGGGCAAATACCCGCCCTACACGAAAACGAGGAACGCCGTGCGCTGGAGCCAGACGCTGATCCCGACGATGAAGGAAACGCCCGAAGGGGCCGAAATCCCCAGCCATGTGCTGATGCTGCGGGCAGGGCTCGTCGGGCAGGTGATGGCCGGCGCCTATACCTATCTGCCGCTGGGACTGCGGGCGCTACGAAATGCCGAGGCGATCGTCCGCGAAGAGATGGACCTGGCCGGAGCGGTGGAACTCTTGATGCCGGCCCTGACGCCGATGACCCTCTGGGAGCGGACCGGCCGCGTCGAGGCCTTCGGCAACGTGCTGATCAAGTTCGCCGTCCGCCGCGCGAACAAGCAGGTGCAGATGGCCCTCGGCCCGACGCACGAAGAGGTCGTCACCGACCTGGTGGCCAAGCACGTTTCCAGCTACCGCCAACTGCCGATCACGCTGTACCAGATTCAGACGAAGTTCCGCAACGAAGAGCGGCCGCGGTTCGGCGTGCTGCGAACCAGCGAATTCTTGATGAAAGACGCTTACAGCTTCGATACGTCGGTCGAAGGGCTCAACGCCAGCTACGAAAAGATGTACCGGGCCTATTGCCGCATTTTCGACCGTTGCGGGCTCGATTACCTGTCGGTCGAGGCCGAAAGCGGCCCGATCGGCGGCGACGCCAGCCACGAGTTCATGGTGCTGGCCGAGAATGGCGAAGATTCGGTCGTCCACTGTACGGCCTGCGGTTACGCCGCCAATTTGGAACGGGCCGAAATCGGCGACCGCGCTCAGACGGCCGGCGCCGTGCCGCAGCAGCCGCTGGAAAAGGTCGATACGCCGCACGCCGGCAGCATCGAGGCGGTGACCAAAATGCTCGGCTGCAAGCCGCAGGACATGATCAAGACCTTGATCTACTCGGCCGACGACAAGCCGGTCGCCATTCTCGTCCGCGGCGACCACGAGGCGAACGAAGGCAAGGTGCGCCGGGCCATCGGCGCCGTCAAGCTCGAACTGGCCGCGCCCGAGGTGATCGAACAGGCGACCGGGGCGCCGGTCGGCTTCGCCGGCCCGGTGGGACTCAAGATTCCGATCTGGGCCGACCGTGATATCGAAGCGATCGCCAACGCCGTAACCGGCGCCAACGAGGCCGACAAGCACCTGCTGGGGGTGAACCTGGGCCGCGATTACGAGCCGACCGGCTTCGCCGATCTGCGCAACGCGACCGACGGCGACCCTTGCCCGCGGTGCCAGCAGACGATGGCCCTGCGGCATGCGATCGAGGTCGGCCACGTGTTCAAGCTGGGCACGAAGTATTCCGACGCGCTCGACGCCAAATTCCTGGACGCCCAGGAGCAGCAGCACTCGGCGATCATGGGTTGCTACGGGATCGGCATCAACCGGATCATCGCCGGCTTGATCGAGACCAAGCACGACGCCAATGGCATCGTCTGGCCGATGAGCCTCGCGCCCTACGAAGTGCTGCTTTCGCCCTTGAACGTCAAAGAGGCCGACGTGATGCAGACGGCCGAGCAGCTTTACGCCGACCTGCAGCACGCCGGCGTCGAGGTCTTGCTCGACGACCGCGACCAGCGGCCCGGCGTGAAGTTCAAGGACGGCGATCTGGTCGGCATTCCGTTGCGAGTCGTCATCGGCGGCCGCGGTCTGAAGGAAGGCAAGCTGGAGATTAAATGGCGCACCAAGGAAGCCGCCGAGATGATCCCGCTCGATGGCGCCGCCGTCACCATCGCCGACCTGGTGCAGGCCGAGCGGAACTTAGGGCATGCGGCGAGTAAAGTGGCGGGCTAGTAGGCATCAGGCGAGCCGGAGGCGTCAGCCTCCGCGTGGAGCAGGAGCGGCGAATCAAGTGTCAGGCGTCAGTACGTTGCTCCCTCTCCCTCTGGGAGAGGGCCGGGGCCCCAGGACTGTCAGGACTTTTGGCGCGGCCTAAGACACCAAGATCCCGGCATTCTGGCCGAGGTGCCGGCGTCCGGCACCTGCTGATTAAGGAGACGAGATCGCAAGAATGCCAATGAACACTTTTGCTTCGGTCAACGGAGGGCGGATCGGAGAAATCGCTACGAATCTCGGCATTCCCGAGTGGCTGGCCGAAGCAATCATTGTCGAATACTTGCCTTGTCGCCGTTTCTTTGAAAAGAACGCAGTGGTGCTCTTTGACTTTGGACTCGTAGATGCCGCCGACGTCCGCGAGTTGCCGCGGCCTCTGATCATAATGGGGGACGTCACCCTCTTCCATAACGTTACTGGCAGCGTTCTCCGACAGCGCGCGATAAGCGGATTCATCGGGTGGCCAATGGCCCCCCGCACTTGACTCTCACCTGATCCGCCCCAACGGCAAGGTGAATCCCTTGTGCGAGTCGTGGACGTTTAATCCGATCACGGTATCGGATTGGAAGCTGTATCCCTCCGAGCGCGCAATCGTGGTCGACGCCGACGGCCTCTACCAGTGGGAAGTCGCCAGCTTTGGTGCGAGTCCAAAATCGGCGGCGAATCGCGGTTGGTATACATCGGAATTACTCGGCGCCGAGGATCTTGAGCTGCTTCGGACCACCCATGATGAAATCTTTGATAAGCTCCTCTCCCCACCGCATCCTACAGACGCAGCAGACTTGGCAGCCGCACGTAGTCGCCTGGGGGCATTGTACGACACGGTGGAACGAGTGCGGATGAGGATGCGCTCGACTGTACTTGCTCGCCACACAACCGCGAAGGCGCGCCCCGAAGCCCTTGAAGGCTTCACCGATGACGAGCCGCTTACGATCACCGTCTTCGATCAACTGAAGCTCAAAGACGGCAAGTTGAAGGTACGCTCAAAAGTAGAGCCGCTTTTATTTCGAGCAGCCCACCGAGCGGCCGCTCGTGCTGTAGAAGCTCGAGTTGCTGCTGTAGCTCACGCGATTTCCGTCGCCCACTTGGCCGAGGAAATCGAGGCTGCAGCAGAGGCTATCACGCTGAGCGCCATGTGCCTGGAGGCCTACATTAACGGTTTAATCATCGATCGCCTTCCCAATCTCCGCAGTGAGTTGGACCGGATTGAAATTAGATCCAAGTGGCTGCTCGTGCCAACCCTGCTTGGCGAGGCAAACTGTTTCGACAAGGGAGCAACACCGTATCAAGTTTTCAAAAGCGTTATTGATTGGCGGAATATGCTTGTGCATTACAAGCATGAATTCGCGTGCCCTGTTGATGAGGCTGGCATCGGTCGCGTCAGTCATTTGCGCAGCATTTGCAACGCCAAAAACGCACTAAAGGCAGTCGAGGTAGTTGTGCTGATGGTCCGACAGATCAACAAGCGCCTGGGAATTCCTGATCCGCAGTGGGACACGAATAGGGGTGGATGGCTTTCGCCGTTGCAGCAACCGCCTTCGCCTGAGCAAGGCGTCAGAGCGCGCAATCCGGAACGGAGTGAGGGCAGCGCGTCTCGCGAGCCGGAAACCGCTAATGAAGCGAAGATCGTAAAGGCGTGCAATGAAGTCGTGCTGATGGAGTGCGATGGCGGCAATATCGGGTTAGGAGATGGCACTCATAGATTCTCTGATACCCCGGTTCGTGATCAGAAGGCAAAGGACTAGCCCGCAAAGGCGTTACCAATCACGGCACGCGATCGACCGACTATTTAGATGCAGATTCGAGGGCGAATCAAAAACGGCGTTGTCATTCTCGAAGGCAGGCCTTCTTTACCGGAAGGCGCCGAGGTGACGGTTTTGTTTGTTGATCCGTCAACTGCGGAAAAGCCGAAAGTACGAGTCAAATTTCCGCTCGTACGCTCAAAGCTTCCGGGATCGGTGCGGCTGACGGCCGACCGTGTCGCGGAATTGCTGGAAGAGGACGACGAGCGTTGAAGTAGGAAGCTACTCCCTTCGCACCTTCACCTTCCCGCCCACGATCACCGTCTCAGCCCGCCCGCGAAGCCGATAGCCGCCAAACGGCGTGTTGCGGCTCTTGGAGCGGAATTCGCCGGGATCGACGGTCCACTCGCTATTCGGGTCGACGATTGTCACGTCGGCGTCGGCGCCGGCGGCCAGCGTGCCTTTGGGAATGCCGAGCACCTTGGCCGGGTTGATCGTCATTTTTTCGATCGCCTGCGGCCAGGTCAGATGGCCCGGCTCGATCAATTGCGTGACGACGAGGCCGAGCGCCGTCTCGAGCCCGAGAATGCCGAACGGCGCCTGGTCGAGTTCGCGCATTTTCTTTTCCAGCGCGTGCGGCGCATGGTCGGTGCAGATCACGTCGATCGTGCCGTCAACGAGCCCGGCGATGCAGGCCTCGACGTCGCGCTTGCCCCGCAACGGCGGGCTCATCTTGTAGTTCGAGTCGAACGAACGCAGGCACTCGTCGGTGAGCGTGAAGTGATGCGGGCAGACTTCAGTCGTCACGCGGACGTTGCGCCGCTTGGCCCGGCGGATGATTTCGATGCTGCCGGAGGTCGAGACGTGCATGATATGGATCCGCCCGCCCGTCGCTTCGGCCAGCGTCACGTCGCGGCTGGTCATTACGTCTTCGGCGGCGGCCGGCATGCCGGGCAGCCCGAGGATGAGCGATGCCAGCCCTTCGTGCATCACGCCGCCGCGGGTCAACTCGCGGACTTCGGCGTGGTTGAGGATCGGCTTGTCGAACATCAAGCAATATTCGAACGCCCGCCGCATCAGCTCGGGGTCGTACACCGGCGAGCCGTCGTCGCTGAACGCCACGGCGCCGGCTTCGACCAACTGGCCGAGTTCGGCCAGCTCTTTGCCCTCGCGGTTCTTGCTGACGCAGGCCACGACATACACGTTGCAATTGTCGGCCAACGCCGCCTGGTGGCGGATGAATTCGACCGTAGCCTGAGTGTCGATCGGCGGCTCGGTGTTCGGGATGCAGGCGATCGACGTGAACCCGCCGGCCAGCGCGGAGGCCGTGCCGGTGGCGATCGTTTCGTCCTCTTCGCGGCCCGGCTCGCGCAGGTGGACGTGCATGTCGATCAAGCCCGGCGCGACAAGCTTGCCGGCGGCGTCGATGACGACGTCCTGGCCGTTGGGCGAAACATCGTAGCCGGCGATGCGGCCGTCTTCGATGAGCAGGTTCGTCGTGCGGTCGAGCCCCTGGCTGGGGTCGATCACGCGGCCGTTTTTGATCAATAGTTTGCTCATCCGCCCGCTCCGCTCACCAGCCACAACACCGCCATGCGAATCGCCAAGCCGTTGGTGACCTGGTGCAAAATCACCGAGTGCGGCCCGTCGGCCACGTCGGGCGTGATCTCGACTCCGCGATTGATCGGCCCCGGCGCCAAAATCAGAATGTCGTCCTTGGCGCGCTGCATCCGGTCGCGATTCATGGCGTACAGGTGGGCGTACTCGCGCACCGAAGGGAACGGCCGCGTCGATTGCCGTTCGAACTGGATGCGCAGCAGGTTCAGCACGTCGCAGCGCGGCAGGATCTCGTCGAGACTGTACGAGACCTCGACGCCCAACTCCTGCCAGCGCGGCGAAACCAAGGTCGACGGGCCGCAGACGATCACCTGGGCGCCAAGTTTTTTAAGACCCCAGATGTTCGAACGGGCCGTGCGGCTATGGGCGATGTCGCCCACGAGCGCCACCGTCAGCCCGGCCAATTCGCCGCGATGCTCGCGAATCGTCATGATGTCCAAGAGGCCCTGCGTCGGGTGTTCGTGCGGGCCGTCGCCGGCGTTAAGCACCGAACAGTCAAGATTCTGGGCCAACAGGTGCGGCGTACCGGGCGTGTGGTGCCGCACGACGACGAAATCGACGCCCATGGCCTCGATATTTTTAGCCGTGTCGATGAACGTTTCGCCCTTGGAGAGGCTGCTGCCGGAGGCCGAAAAATCGACCGTGTCGGCGCCCAGCCGCCGCGCCGCCAGCGAAAAGCTAGTGCGCGTGCGGGTCGAAGGCTCGAAAAACAAATTGGCGCAGGTGCGGCCGGTCAGCACGGGCAGCTTTTGTTTGCAGCCGGCCGTGGCCTCTTTGAACGTCGCCGCGGAATCGAGAATGCAGTTCAGTTCTTCGGCCGACAGGTCTTCCAACCCCAGCAGATGCCGCCGCGTCCAAACGGCCGGGATACCGCCGATTTCGCTGGTTTCAATGCTCATACGCCTTCGCCTAATTCCGCCCGGTGAGGTGCTGCGTGATTCTAGCAGTTAGCGGCTCGGCTGCCAATGAACGCGAGGGCGGATGAAGTAAGGAGTACGAAGCGAGGGGGCCGCGGAAAGGAAAGCAACGGCGATGAGCGATCGGGAGACTGACGACGAAAAGATCAAGCCGCGTCCCGCTGCGCCCTCACCCGGCCTCTCCCAGAGGGAGAGGAGCGTTGGCGGTCATTGATCGCTTTTTGGGCCGCTGTTCTCTTGAGCCTTCAACACCGGCTTGAGCACGATCGTGACGGGCGTCCCCAGGGGCGGAATCCGTTCGGTGAACGGCTCGAAAGACAACTGGCCGGCCTTGTCGGAACTGGCGATCGGCAAATCGAGCATCGCCGTGGGGAAATTCGAGACGCAGATCAAGTCGCCCGCGTCGGCCTGATAGTGCTGCGTCCCGATCGTCTCGTCTTTCCAAAATCCGCTGCCGCCGAAGACCCATGAATGCTCGAGCGTTTTCTGCGTGCCCGCGTAGCGCACCCAATCCTGAGCCCGGCAGCGCTTCCGCTGACCGTCTTCGCCGGTCCAAAACAGCCAGATTTCGACTTGCGTGCCGCGGGCCGGCTGGTAGGTGGGCAAAAAGCGAGCCGGATGGCCCGGCTCGGCGCCGACCGCCAACAGCGCCGCATGCACCTTGAAAGCTTCGACCGGGACGCCGAGCACCGACTCGTGCTCCTTCGTGCCGCTCGGGCAGACGAGCATCTCCAACTGCCCTTCGCGCAGGCAGACCTTGCCGACGAGGACCACTCGCTTGCGGGCGGCGTCGATCCAGATCGGTTGCTTTGGATCAAGCTGTCGCAGTCCCTCGGGTTCTTCGGCCGCTGCAACGCCGCCGATAACCAGGCTCCACACGAGCATCTGCGACCCAACGAAGCGTTGCCTTGCGTGAGACATCATCCGAGTCCTGAAGCGAGCCACGTCGCGCCGAAAACACTCGATCGGCCGCGACCTCTTCAACGACGCCACTGAGCATCGAGGATTAAATAACCTCCTAATTCAAAAGACGGGTGCCTGGCGGCTGAGCCTAGGCGAAGCCCCAGTTCGCTGGGGCATCGCTTCGCTCTGCCGCCAGGCACCCCGCTCCAGTATAGGGAATTTATTTAATCCTCGGTGCTGACTGTAGAATAGCGGTTGGACCGTACCGTAGACAACCAGGCCAAGTCGCTTTCAACGCTTGCCACTTGCCGAGCCGAGCGTTAGGCTTTGCCGAGACATCAAGCTCCTTTTGCTCGGACGCACCTTTCGCATGGCTTCGACCACCGCCTCTCGGCCCCGGAAAGCAAAAACCCGCCCCGCCCCGACGAGCGCCAACGGCAAACCGTCGCGCAATGGCGCCGCCCGGAAAGACGAAATCCACCGGGATGGCATCGACGCCAGTGCTGCCTGGCGGCAAAAGCTGACTCAAAGGAGAGCGCGGCAGGCCTTGTCTCAGCAGTTGGCCTCGAAAACGCCGGTCCTGGGCTGGGGAATCCCTGCTTTGGGCGAAGGCTGGGAGGAAGCTCTCGCACTCATCCGCGAACTTGCCGCGTTGGAGCAAGCCAAGGCAGCGGCAGCCGCGACGCCGATCGCCAAGCCGCTGGCCGAGCAGCTCGAGGAGTGGCTGGCGGCGCGACCCGGCGAATTCATAAAGCCGGCAGAAATCGTTAAATCGTTGGCGTGGGCCAACGCCTTACCCTGGCTGATCGAACGGTTGGAACCGGCAGTTTGGCAGACTTGCTTGCAAAAACTGCTGCAGCAAGCCGAAACGGCGACGAAGTCGCGAAATCTCCCCTTGCTGACCCGACAGTTCGTGGCGGCCGAACTGCCGCAGACGTTGGCCTACTGGTTTCCAGAGTTGGAGGCCTGCCAGTGGCTAGCGGACGCCGGCGTCGAAGCGGCCCTGGCCTCGCTTGAGGCGGCTGTGGATGCCGCGGGAGTTATTCACGGCAAGTATTTGCCGTGGTTACGGCCGCTGTTGGCCTCTTGGATTCGCATGGCGGCGCTGGAACACGAGTTGCCCAAAGATCGAAGAACGCTCGCGGCCCAGGCGCCGTTTCAGCGGCTGATCGGCCAGGCGTTGCGTTTGACTCGAGAGGATGGCTCGCAAGTCTTATCGCCGCCCGGCGCCGCCGTCGAATCCCGAGAGTCGATAACGAGCATGTTCCGAGCCGCCTTGCGCTACGCGGGCGAGCCCGAGCGACGGCTGGCCGCGTTGGCGATGCCACAGGCTGCGGCCAAAAGCAAGCGGCCGGCCGGCTGCAAGCGCAAGGCCGCCGGAAAGGCGCCCGCCGCGGCATTCAACTCGGAAATCTCGCAGCTAGCCGTGTTGCGGACCGGTTGGGCCTCGTGGGAAGAGCGCTTAACGGTCGCTTACCACGACCGCCGGATCGCCGCCGAATTGATCTGCGGCCGCGAGACCGTCTGCTGTGGCGCCTGGAATCCGGAGATCGAATTCAATGGCGCCTTGCTCCAAGCCGATTCGGAATGGCAAGAGGTCTGCTGGGTTTCCGACGATGACGTCGATTATCTGGAGTTAGAGCTGTCTCTCTCGGGCGGAGTGCGAGTACAGCGGCACTTGCTGCTGGCCCGGCAGGATCATTTTTTGTTCGCGGCCGATGCCGTGCTGGGAGAAAGTCGGGGGACGATCGACTACCGCGCATCGTTGCCCCTGGCGCGCGGCGTGCAGTTCGCGCCGGCTAATGAATCGAACGAAGGCCATTTCGTCGGCCGGCGCCGTTTCGGGCTGATCATGCCTTTGGCGTTAGCCGAGTGGCGTTCGGAGGCCTCTCCGGGCTCGTTGCGGACGGAAGGCGGCGCGCTTGAATTGCGGCAAACGGCGACCAACGCCGCGGCGCTCTTCGCCCCGCTGTTCATCGACCTGGCGCCGCGAAGATTCTCTCGGCCGTTTACCTGGCGCCGTCTGACGATCGCCGAGAACCAGCAGATCGTGCCCAGCGAGTCGGCGGTCGGCTACCGCGTGCAAGTTGGCGGGCAGCAATGGCTGTTTTATCGCTCGCTCGGCCCGCGCGGCAATCGCACACTGTTGGGCCACAATCTGGTCACCGAGTTTCTCGCCGCACGCTTCAACCGCGACGGCGTCGCCGAGTCGCTCTTGGAAATCGAATAATCCTTGGAGGGCCGGGCGCCCTCGCCCGGAAGAAGGCGGGCCGGGCGCCCTCGCCCGGCGGAAATCGGGCGAGGGCGCCCGATCCTCCAAGACGAGGGCGCCCGAAGCTCCAAGTGAGAAGCTGATGTTCGACATCGCCAAGCAGATCGCCGAAAACGTGGCGCGCGTTCGCGAACGCATCGCAGCAGCCGCCGCGCGTAGCGGGCGCCGACCGGAAGATGTGACGTTGGTGGCCGTCAGCAAATACGTCGGAACGGATGAAGTACGCGCGTTATTGGCCGCCGGCTGCCATGACTTGGGAGAAAGCCGGCCCCAGGAGTTATGGCGCAAAGCCGAGACGCTCGGCGAAGCGGCGATCCGCTGGCATTTGATCGGGCATTTGCAGCGCAACAAAATCGCCCGCACGCTGCCGCTGGTCTCCTTGCTGCACTCGGGCGACAGCCTGCGGCTGCTCGAAGCGGTACACGCGGAATGCCTTCACATGGACCGCAAGGTTCCGGCGTTGTTGGAAATCAACGTTTCGGGCGACGCGACCAAGCACGGTTTTCACCACGACGAGGTCGAGCCGCTCGGCGACGCGCTGGCCCGTCTTGACGGCTTGCAATTCCGCGGCCTGATGTGCATGGCAGGACGCGAAGGCGCCGCCGAAGACGCCCGCCGCGAGTTCGCCCAACTACGGGAATTGCGCGATCGCTTGCAGACGGCTTGGGCCGGTCGTTTCGAACTGGCCGAACTGTCGATGGGCATGAGCGGCGATTTCGAGATTGCCGTTGAAGAAGGAGCGACGCTGGTTCGGGTCGGCTCGATGCTGTTCGAAGGAGCGGGCGATTGATCGAGCTGGAAACTCACGCCGAGGGGGTCGTGCTGCCGGTGCGAGCGCACGCCGGCGCCAAACGCTCGGAAATTCGCGGTTTTCAGGCGGGCGGGCTGAGGGTCTCGGTCACGCAGGCGCCAGAGAAGGGTAAAGCCAACAAGGCGATCGTCGCGCTATTGGCCGAAAAGTTGGGCTTGAAAAAATCGCAGTTCGAATTGCTCGCCGGCGAGACGTCGCCGCAGAAGAAGTTTCTCATCCGCGACGTCTTTCACGACGATTTGGCCGCCCGCATCACCGCCGCGACGAAGCAGGAAGGCTGAGGATCGATCTTCGCGCCCCCCCAGGGCGGACGCGTAGCCCCAAGTCGTGACGCCATTTGATCCCCTGTCGAGTAAAAATCAGTGCGATCCCGAACGCATTTTCGCCAGGTTCTGGGGGTAATGATTGCCACCAGCTTTAGAGATCGTCCTGCTTTGCGGAAAGATGGATAAGGCCGAAGGCCGCCGTAACACCGAAGGTGCGTCATTCGATAGCCCTCGTTGTTCTACACAAGTGGTGCAGATTCTATCGCCCCTAACGGGGCTTTCGCGGTTTCACGCCGGATTGTGTCCAGGGGCTCGCGCCCCTGGCTACATTCTTTCGCCGCTACGCGGCTGACGTTTTTGCTTTGAGTCCCGGCGCGCCGATTCAAACTAGTCCCGTAGGGACGGCAGAGTGTAGCCAGGGGCGCGAGCCCCTGGAACTGCGGCGGAAATTCATTTCCTAGCCCCGCTAGGGGCGACACAAAGGAACCACTGCCAAGGCTTCAACATCCCGACCTCGCACGTCGGAGATGTGTAGAACAACGAGGGCTGCGCCCTGGGCTAGCGAATCTGACCCCTTCGGGGTCGGAATTCACTGCGAAAAACGCCGCGTAAAAAGCAGGACGATCTCTAAAGCTGGTGGCAAACAATCCAAGCACTTTTTCTTGATGCAGTCTCAAACGGTATCATTACCCGCCCCGAAAGCGATTCGCGGACGGGCCTGATCATCCGACTATAATGCGGACTTGCGGCGCGTACGGGAGACGTTATGAAACAAGCGGAAACGCGGCCGGCCCAAGGCTGGTCGGTGGGCTTAAGGGTGTGGGTCGAGCGCAACGGCAAGGCGTTGCTCGGCCCCGGCCGGTTGGAATTGATCGAAGGCATCGATCGCTGGCGCAGCATCAGCGCGGCGGCGCGTGAGCTGGGCATGTCGTACCGTCGCGCCTGGCTGCTGGTGCAGAGCATCAACGAGGCCTCGGCCGAACCGCTGGTCGAAGCGGCGGTCGGCGGCACGAAAGGCGGCGGCGCGCGGCTCACGGAGTGCGGCCGGCGGTCGGCGGAAATCTTCCGCGAGCTGCAACACGAGTTGCACGCGGCCGCCGCCGGAGTGCTGCCCCGGGTGTTGCAGTTGCCCGCCGACTCGCCCTGCCTGCACGTGGCCGCCGCAATCAGTCTGGAAGAGGTCGTTGGGCAACTGCTCTCCGACTACGCGCTGCACCGGCCGGCGGTAAAAGCGCGAGCCGTATTCGGCGCCTCGAACGAACTGGCCGATCACGTGCTGGCCGGAGCGCCGTGCGACGTGTTTCTGTCAGCCGAGGCCGAGCAGCTCGCTCGACTGCAAACCGCCGGGTTGTGCGACGCGCAGTCGCAGCACGTATTGGCCTGCAACAGTCTGGCATTGATTGCCCCGGCCGATTCGGACTTGCCGCTGGAACGCCCGGGGGATCTGCGCCGTCCGGAGATCGGCCGCGTGGCGTTGGCCGAACCGGCCTCGCCGCTAGGCCGCTATAGCCAGGAGTATTTGAAGCGTCAGGGGCTGCTCGACGCGTTGGCCGCCCGCACCGTTTACGTTGACAATTCGCGGGCCGTCGTGGCGGCGTTGCGAGCGGGCCGCGCCGATGCCGGGCTGGCCTACGGGAGCGACGCCGCGGCCGCCGCCGGCTGCCGCATCGTGTTTCGCATTCGTCGCGGCGACGCGCCCGTGCAGTATTGGGCCGCCGCGATGACCGCAAGCCAACACAGCCAGGCCGCGCAAGAACTGGTCGACTTTTTGATCTCGAAATCCGCCGCAGCCAGGTTCCGCCACTGCGGCTTTTTGCCGGCCGCGAAACAGGAAGTCGGGAGTAGCGAGCGGGAAGTCACTCCCTCTCCCACCGGGAGAGGGCCGGGGTGAGGGAGCGCCGCTAAGATGCTCTGCTGCAGAAACCAATTCCGGCCAGCCCTCACCCAAAGGGAGAGGGGACTTATTTTTTCCGCTTGCCGCAAGCTAGTGCATTGTCAGGTCTTAATTTTTGGGTAGGCGGGCGGCGTGGGGCTGAGCCTGGGCGAAGCCCCAGTTCGCTGGGGCATCGCTTCGCTCTGCCGCCAGCCACCCCCCGCTGCTTGAAATTGCTAACCCCAATTCCTAGACCTGACAATGTACTAGGCGACGTCTTCCATGCGGCCGTGGCCGTTGCGATGCGGCCGGACGACCGTTTGCTCGTCGTGGATGTGGCATAGTCGCCTTTGCGGAATCCGGCAGTGAACGACGACGCGGGTCTCGGAGAACTGCGTCGACAACACTTCGCCGTGCGCCGCCAGATACGCCAACAGGCGTCCATTGCCCACGCCGGTTTCGACGTCGACGTCCATGAAGTTGCGGCTCAAGGCTTCGCTCACCGCGCCGGAAAGCTGGTCCAGTCCCTGCCCTTGGCGGGCGCTGACGGCGATGGCGTTGGGGTAGCGATTCAGCAGGCCGTCGAGCTGCCCGCGATCCGGCAGCGCGTCGACCTTATTGAGCACCAGCAGCATGTCTTTGGCCTGGATGCCCAGTTCTTCGACGACTTTGTAGACCGCGGCGATTTGCTCGTAGACCGCCGGGCTGCTGGCGTCGGCCACGTGCAGCAAGAGATTCGCCTGCCGCGCTTCTTCGAGCGTGGCCTTGAAGCTGGCGATCAGATGGTGCGGCAGATCGCGGATGAAGCCCACCGTATCGCTCAACAGCACCGGCCCCCAGCCGGGCAGTTGCCAGCGGCGGGTGCGGGTATCGAGCGTGGCGAACAGCTTGTCTTGGGCCAGAACATTGGCGCCGGTCAAGGCGTTCATCAGCGTGCTCTTGCCGGCGTTGGTATAGCCGACCAGCGAAACGGTCATCCGATCGCCGCGGGCCGCCACTTGCCGCTCTTTGCGGCGCTGGACTTCGTCGAGTTCCGTCTGCAGATCGTGAATCCGCTTCTCCACCAGCCGGCGGTCGACTTCCAACTGCTTTTCGCCGGGGCCGCGCATGCCGATGCCCATCTTCAAACGCGAAAGGTGCGTCCACATCCGCTTCAGCCGCGGCAGCGAGTACTGCAACTGGGCCAGTTCCACGGCCAACCGGGCTTCGTGCGTCTGGGCCCGGCTGGCGAAGATGTCGAGAATCAGCTCCGTGCGGTCCACCACCTTGAGATTCGTCGCCTTTTCGAGGTTGCGCGTCTGAGCGGGGGAAAGATCGTTGTCGAAAATAATCACGTCGGCGTCCGACGCTTCTCCGAGCACGCGCAACTCCTCGACCTTGCCTTTGCCCAGGTAGGTCGTCTTGTCGGGCGTCTCGCGACGCTGTGTGAGAGAACCGACGATCTTGGCGCCTGCGGTCGTCGCCAGGCCATGCAGTTCGTCGAGCGGATTGTCCGGATAGCGGTGGTCCGGCAACATAACTCCTACCAGCAACGCCGCCTCGCTGACGACGCTTTCGGCACGATTCATTTCAGCCACGGTGATTCGATTCTCCTGACGCTCAAAGTAGGATAGGAATAGTTAGCCACGGATGAAACACGGATGGAAAACGGATTCAGAAAAAAGGTGCGTTTTTCGTGCGATGCTTGGCCGAGATCGATTGTCTGGACATCGAGATCCTCGGAATTGAAGTGCTCCGTTGCTATTATCCGTGTTCGATCCGTGTTTCATCCGTGGCTGATTCAAGACGCTCGTTCTGACTGTCAGGTTCGCCGAAGGCTCATCGCTTCTTAATTCAAGTCCCCGGCGAATAATTGGCAATAACTTTCGTAACGCCGGGCGTCGAGCCAGCCGTCGGCGACGGCGTTCTTCACCGCGCAGCCGGCTTCGTGCGTGTGCGTGCAATCCGGAAAATCGCAGCGGCTCACGAAGGGCCGCAGGTCTCGATACAGTCCGGCGACTTCCTCGGGGGCGATGTCCCAGAGCTGAAATTGCCGAATGCCGGGCGTGTCGACGACGTAGCCTCCGCCTTCCAGCGGCAACAGCCGCGCCGTGGTCGTGGTATGGCGGCCCTTTTGCGACTCGGCGCTGACTTCGGCCACGGCCAGGCCGAGGCCCGGCTGGATCGCGTTCAGCAGCGACGACTTGCCGACGCCGCTTTGGCCGGAAACGACGCTTTGACGTCCGGCGAGCGTGCGGCGCAGCCGGTCGATGCCAAAGCCGGTCTGCGCGCTGACCAACAGCACGCGGTAGCCCATTTGACCGTAGACGCCCACGAGCGGCTCGAGCGAGGCCGGATCGACGAGGTCGATCTTGTTGATGCAAATCACCGGCCGCAAATGGCCCTGTTCGGCGCTGACCAAAAAGCGGTCGATCAGATTCGGCTTCAGGTAAGGCTCGGCGGCGCTGCCGACGATCACCAATTGATCGACGTTGGCCACCAGCACGTGCTGCCGGCCGCGCGTCCCGCGGCTCAAAATGCCGTGCCGCGGCTCGATCCGCTCGATAATGCCTTCGCGGTTTTCCGCGGGGCGGAACAACACGCGGTCCCCCGCCGCCACCACGTGGCGCTGGTCGGTGATGAGCGTTTTGAGCAGCCGCCGGACCGCACAGCGATAGGTTGCGCCGTCTTCGGCCTCGACGTCGCTCGTCAGGCCGTGTACGGCCAGCACCCGCCCCTTCAGGCAAGCTGCTTCGTCCACGTCGAGCCGGACGCCAAAGCCGTCTTCGCGATCATCGGCGGTTTGCACCCCGCGAACGGTGCGTTTGCGAGTCAGTTCGCCTTTGCCGCTGATGCGCTCGGCTTGGGCGGCGTCTTCCTGGTCGCCCGAGGCGGTTTGAAAATTGCGAGTCCAATCGCTGCGACGCGCACGCGCAGTGCGATTTTTACGGAACTCGGCGCGAAGCTGTTGTTTTTTGGGTTTCGCCAAGCGAGGTGGTTAAACCGGTCGATTTCGGTCCTTGAGCTGTCTCGCGTCGTTATTGGTCACATCATAGCGTTTTCTCAGATCGCGATCGGCGCGCTCGTCGGGCACTTCCAAGTCTTTCGCCAGTCCGGCTCGCTCGAGCAGCGATTTGCTGAAGATGTCGGCGATGGCAGCGCCCGTTTCGGCAGGCGGCGGGCCAACCGCCCCCAAATCGCTTGGCGAATAGTGAACTTCATAGAAATGCTTCGCCACCGCCAAGGTGTCGCCCGGATCGATTCGCTTCTCGGTCACCTTGACGCTGTTTACCTTGACGCCGTTGCGACTTTGCAGGTCGCGGACGTACCAATAACCGCCCATCAAGGTGAGTTGGCAGTGGTGAGCCGAAACGTTCGGAAACCGCAACACAATATCACAGCTTTCGCGGCGCCCCACCAGCAAACTCTTTTTCAACAAGGGGATTGTATCGCCCCCGCCGACAGGCACGAGTTCGCCGTACATCTTGCTCCGTCTCTTGTTCCGAACCGGGTGACGATCTAAGATCCGCAAATAACGACCAAACACCTCGTATCGAGGCCGCCTCTAAGTCTAGGTTGACCGGGCCGCGGCGTCAACGATTTCCCCCCATGCCACTCGCCGAACTACCCGCCTGGCGCGCCGCCGGACTCCGGTATTTTGCCTATAATTTTTTCTTGCGCCACAATTTCGGCGGCCGGGTGCAAAAGGTCAGTCTCGACGCCGGTTTCACATGTCCCAACGTTGATGGAACCGTGGCCGTCGGCGGCTGCGTGTTTTGCGACAACCGCAGCTTCAGCCCCAGCCGCCGGGTTCCCCGAGTGCAAATCCGCGAGCAACTCGACGAGGGCATCCGCCGGCTCAAGTGGCGTTACAACGTCGAGCGATTTCTGGCCTATTTTCAGCCAGCCACGAACACCTACGCCCCCGTCGAGAGGCTGCGGCGCCTCTACTGGCAGCCGCTTGAGCATCCGCAGGTGGTGGGGATGGCGATCGGCACGCGGCCCGACTGCGTGCCGGACGAAACGCTCGACTTGCTCGCCGAACTGGCCGGCAAAACGTATTTGTCGGTGGAATACGGCATGCAGTCGATCCACAATCGGTCGCTCGACTGGATGAACCGCGGCCACCATCACGAGTCGTTCACGGACGCCGTCGAACGCAGCCGCAACCGCGGGTTCGAAATTTGCGTCCACGTCATCCTCGGCGTGCCGGGCGAAACTCGGGAAGACATTTTGGCGACCGCGCGCGAATTGGCGCGGCTCGAAGTCGACGCGGTCAAGATTCACAATCTCTATGCCGTGAAGCACACGCCGTTGGCCGAATGGGTCGAGTCGGGCCAGGTGCAGTTGATGAGCCGGGACGAATACGTGCAAAGCGTCGTCGACGTGCTGGAAGTGCTGCCCGCGAATTGCCTGGTGGAGCGCGTCGGCGGCGACGCGCCGCCGAAATACCTGGTCGGGCCGGCCTGGTGCCTGGACAAGCCGGCGCT
>DATKRK010000119.1:0-25072 GCA_035532215.1 Pirellulales bacterium
GGCAATTGTTGCTGGGCGCCGCTGCGGCGCTCTTGGCCGCGACACTCTATCGTCGCTTAATCAAACCGATGACGCTGCGATTCGACGATCTCGATCTGGCGGCGGTGCTCGATCGGCGCTGCCGGGGGTTCGGCCAGCGGGTGGCGGCCGTGCTCGAATTGCCGCGGCTGCTGGAAGGCGACGTGCTGGCCTCGCCGAGCATGGTCCGCGCCGCGGTGCTCGAACACGCTCAGGCGCTCGATGAGACCGATCTCTCGTCCGCCTTCGATCGCCGCGGACCGCGGCGGATGGGCGCGCTGGTGCTCGCGACGGCGGCCGCCGCCGCGGCGTTCGCCTACTTTGCGCCTGACGCGGCCGGCTTGTGGGGCCGCCGCTGGTTCGCCGGTTCCAACGAACGCTGGCCGCAGCGCAACTATCTGGCCATCGCGGGGCTTGACGAGGGCGACGCGCTGATCGTGCCGCGAGGCGAATCGCTGTTGGTCAACCTAGACGCTCAGCCGGCGTTCTCCGGCGACGCGCGGGTTTGGACGCTCGGCGGCCGCGGCGAGACGCTGCGGATCGCCACGGCGGCAAAGCCCGCCAGCGAAGTTCCGGAAAAGGTCAGCATCCAGTACCGCACCGCCGGCGGTTCGTCGAAGCAAGGCAACTTCACGAACTTCGAGGGCGGCCGGTTCCGTTACGAATTGCCGCCGGTCGTCGAACCGCTGGAATTCCATGTCACCGGCGGCGACGATTGGTTCGGCCCGATCAAGGTCGAGCCGATCGACCGCCCGAAGATCGATCGGCTGTGGATCACGGCCCGCCGGCCCGGCAGCCAGGAGACGGAAGCCATCGACCACGCCGGCGCCGACGCGCCGCTGCTGTTTCTGACCGATACCCAGTTAGAACTGCACTTCAGTGCCACCGCCGAGTTGGCCGGCGCCGAACTTTCGAGCCAATCGGGCGAGGCGCCGAAGCTCGAACGGATCGACGACAAGCAATTCGTCGCTCGCTGGAAAATGAAGCAAGCCCAAACGTTCGAAATCCGCCTGGTCGGCCGGCAAGCGAAACTCGAATCGAAGCCGTATTACCTTTCGATCGGCCTGTTGATCGACCGGCCGCCGCGGCTCTCGCTGCGCTCCTCGGGCGTGGGCAAACGCGTTACGCCGCAAGCGAGAATTCCGCTGCAGTTGCGTGTGCAGGACGATTTTGGCTTGGCCAACCTGGCGCTCGAGCTGGAACAGACGGTTCCCCGCGAAGACGAGCCCGAAACCAGCATGCGGCAAATTGCGATCGAGCTGCCGCCCGCGGTCGAAAATCGCCTGCCGACCGATTTCGAAGACCAGCCGACCGTAGCTCTGGCGGAATATGCCCTGGCCTCGGGCACGCTCATCAAGCTGCGGGCCGCGGCGACCGACAACTGCGCGCAAGGCAGTCAGCAGGGCGCTTCGCGCTGGCTCAGTTTCCAGGTCGTCACGGCCGAAGAGTTGTTCTACGAAATCCTGATGCGGCAACGGGCCGAACGGGCCAAGTTCGCCGCGGCGCTCGAAACGGCCAAGGCGCAAAGCGAGCCGCTGGCCGGTTCGCCCGCCGCCGAGCAAATCGCCGGCGTGGCCCGCAAGCATCAGCTCGTCGCCCGGCAGGCTTGGCAGGTAGCCAACCGGCTGGAAGCCACGCTCGAAGAAATGACGCTCAACGACTTAGGCGGCCAGCAAGCCCGCGAACTGCTCAAGACCAAGGTCATTGACGGCATCCGTCAATTGCACGCCGAGCCGATGGCCCGCTTGCGCACGGCGCTTGAGGCGGCTGCCGCAGAGCCATCCGCCGAGCAAATCGTCGCCGCCCGGCAGCGGCACGAGGAAGTCGTGTCGACGATGCAGAAGATCCTCGAGCAGATGTCGCAGTGGGAAAACTTCATCGACGTGCTGAATCAACTCAAGGAGATCGTCAAGCTGCAGAACGACGTTCTGCAATCGACCGAACAGGAGAAGAAGAAGCGCACCAGCGATTTGTTTGATGAATAGCGAAAAGATCCCCTCTCCCTTGGGGAGAGGGTGAGGGCGAGGGCGTCGAGCATCAAAACGTAGGGATGACGTTGGACTTTGCGGTACTCAGAGCGGAGAGTGAGATGCTGGCTGCATCGCGAGGAGATTACGGGTTCCTCTTCTCTGTTCCGGTTCATCCGATTCCCGCGTACCGCTGCGTAAGTTTGCGAGCGCCTCGGTGGATTTTCTTAGGCATGGCTCCGATGTCCAAAGGCTCCCAGAGAAAGGTCACTCGAACCGCCTCGCTTGATTTTGCCAAAACCGGAAGAACCTCTGTTCAGGCGGCTAACTCGTCTTGCCCGTCCACGAACCCGGAACAGGCGCTGGCAACCGACGGCGTTCGAGCGAAACGAATCGACCGGGAACAGAGAAGAGGAACCCGTAGTAGAACCCGCGCATGTAACGAACAACATGTAACGAACAAATCGTCAAATTCGTCAGGAGAACAAACCATGAAACGATCGCGACTCGGCGGGTCGAACGCGGGGCGAATAAGGCGAGTGCGAGGATCGAGCCTGGTCTCGCTGTGCATCGTCATGGCGCTGGGCGTCGCGGCAAGCTGCTACGCCGAGGAACTCGATAAAAAAGCCGACGCTTCAGCCGCAGTCGCCGATAAGGCGCCAGCCGATGGCAAAGCCGCTGAAAAGTCCAAGGCCAAAACCGACGACACGCCCGCGGCGAAGATCGGCGACAAAAAGGACGCGACGACGCCGGCCGAAGTGCTGCGCTTTCGTCAGGAAAAAATCGCCGCCGAAATGACCGAACTCGAGCAGCGGATGTTCCGTTTGTCCGAGGCGCTCAAGGCGCTCGAGCCCGAAAACTCGTCGCGGCTGATGCTCGGCTTGAAGTTCGCCCGCGAGGAATTGATCCTGCACCAGATGAAAGAAACTCAGCAGATGCTGGGCAAGCTCGATCTCGACGAGGCCTCGGCCGAAGAGAAGCAGTTGCTCTCGAAGCTCCAGCGGCTGCACGATCTGTTGCTTTCGACCGACCTCGACTTCCAGGTGCAGTTGGAAAGACTGCGGCAGATACGCGAAATTCTCCGCCGGCTCGACAAGGCCATCGTCGAAGAGGACCGCGAGCGAAAGCTCTCCCAGAACGCGGCCGGCGAGCAGAAGGAGCTGGAGGGACTGCGCAAGAAACGGGCCACCCTGGAAGATCTGATCAAGCGGCAACGCGAACATCTCGAGCAGGGCGGCGAGTTGGCCAAGACGCTGGCGCTGGCCGAAGGCGAGCGAAAGTCGCTCGAACAATTGGCCAAACAGCAGGAGACCACGCGCGTCGGCACAAAAGCCTTGGCCGCCGAAACGGCTAAAGGCCAAGCACCTTCGCCGAACCTCTCTGCCGCCGAGGCCAAGATGGGCGAGGCGGTCAAGTCGCTTGAAAAGGCCGAGCCGAAGCCCGCCGTGCCGCCGCAGCGGGAAGCGCTGGCCGCGCTGGAAAAAGAGCGCGAAGCCGCGGACGAGGCGATCAAAGATCGCGAGGCCAAGCTGGCCGAGGCGAACTTCAACGCCATGCGCCGCGATCAATCGCAGAACCGCCAGCTCAACGAAGGCATCACCGAATTGGTCCGCAACCTGGGCGACAGCGGCGCCGGGGCGCTCGGCGAACTATTGCGGGCCGACGGCAGCATGTCGGGCGCCGAAGGCAAGCTGGGCCAGCAGCAGGCCGAGCCGGCCAGCATGGACCAGCAAGCGGCCCTCGATTCGCTGAACTACGCCAAAGAGCAATTGGAAGAGGAGGCCGAGAAACTGCTCGAACAGCTCCGGGCCGAGGTCAAACGCCGCGTGCTCGAAGGGCTGAACGTGATGCTCGAAAAGCAGATCGCCGTGCGCGAAGCGACGGAATTGCTCGGCCCCAAGGCGGCCTCGGGTTCGCGACAGGCGCTAACTTCGATCGTCTCGCTCGGCAAGGCCGAGCAGCGGATCATCGACATCGGCAGCGAACTCTTGACGCTCGTCGAAGAAACCGAGTTCGGCATCGCGCTGCCGGCGGCGCTGCTGGTCGTGCTCGACGAAATGTCCGAAGTGCAAGAGTTGCTCGCCGCGGGCGACGGCTCGGAGCCGGTTATCAACGCCGAGCGGCAGATCGAGGCCGATCTGAAAGAGCTGTTGGAGGCGATGAAACAGATGCCTTCCAAGGGTTCCAATCAAAGGGCGCAGCGGGGCTCCCCGGACCGCCGTCGCGAGTTGAACCGGTTGATCGCCGAATTGAAGCTGATCCGCATGCTGCAGCAGCGCACCAACCGGCAAACCAGCGACCTTGACGGCAAGCGTCCCGTCGGCTCGAAAACGTTGCCGGCCGCACTGCGGCAGAAGATCGAAACCCTGGCCGACCAGCAGGACCACGTTCGCGAGGCCGTGCAACGCCTGGCCGACGAGCGCGGCGACGAAGTTCAGTAGCAAACCCGAAAGGATGCCGATCATGAATAAGCTTTTCTTTCTGGCGCTTCCGGCCGTACTGTGGTTCGGCGCCAACAACGCGACAGCCCAGGAACTGGGCGACGATCCGCTCGGCGAAATCGCCGCCGACATGGATCGCGTGGTGCTCGAACTCTCGGGCGCCCACACCGGCAAGCCGACGCAAACGGCCCAGAAGAAGATCGTGGGCAAGCTGGACGTGCTGATCGCCCGGCTCGAAGAACAGGCGGCCTCGTCTCGCGGCGGCGCCAGCGGTTCGAACCCCAATCGGCCGCTGGCCGATTCGCAGATCGTCGGCGGTCCCGGCGGCATCGGCGACTTGCACGCCGCGCGCAAGAACGGCAAGCAGTGGGGCGAACTGCCGCCGCACCAGCGCGACAAGATCGTGCAGTCGCTGACCGAGGGTTTTCCGGCCCACTATCAGAAGATTCTGGAACGGTACTACAAGCGTCTGGCCGAAGAAAAGCCAGCCGTCTCGGCCGAAGAAGAGCCGGACATGAAAGAAGACGCGCCGGCGGGCAAGGAAAACGAGAAAGCGGCGAATCCCAAACAGCCGGCCGCGGCGGAAGCCGCCCCGACCGGCGGCGCCAAGTAAGCGAGGACTGTTTGCTATGAATCGATTGTCTCACGCGCGATGCGCAGAGCAGGCGAGCGGGGGGCGTCAGCCCCCTGGTATCGTCGCCGCGAAGTGGCACTACGGCGCTTACGGAGCACCCTCACCCCAGCCCTCTCCCAGAGGGAGAGGGAGCAGTCTTGCGGCAGTGTTCGCTTCGTTGTCGCTGCTGGGCGTTGCGAGCGCCGCTTACGGACAAGAAAAAGTCGTCCCAGCGGCTGTTCCCGTGAAAGCGGCCCCTGCGGCTCCTGCCGCGGCGAGCACTCCCGCGACGGCGCCTGGGAACCCTGCCGCTCTGCCCGCAAAAACGGCTCCCGCGGTTCCCGCCGGGCCTGCGGTAATCACGATCTACGACGAGCGAATCGACGCGCCGGCAACCGCCATCGAATCGGGCGAGCTGATCGTCGCCGCCAATCCGCCGCGGCGGTTGGCGATGGACGAGGTGGCGACCGTCTATCTGGGCAACGCCGCCATGCTCGCGGCCGCTTGGGTCGGCCAGGACAACCGCGACCTGGCCCAGGTCGGCGGCGCTCCGGCCAAGGCCAACGGCGTGCAGGACGTCCATGTCCGCCTGACTGGGCTGCGCGCCGGCCAGCCGATCAAGCAGATCAACCTGATTTTCCAGCATCCCAAACGCCGCGGCCTGTGGCGTCTCGACCCGTCGAAGTCGCCTGCCTGGCGGCTGGTGATCGAGCGGTCGCAGCAGGGTTCCGCCGCCGATTTGTACTTCGAACCCAACGAATTCGACAGCTTCGAACAACGCTACGCCGTCAACATCGTTTACGGCGACGGGCAGACCGCCAAAACCGAGATCCAGGCCACGACGCACACCGATCATCAGCTAAAGCCTGGCGGCCAGGCGGCAAAGGCCGACGAGGCGCCGCCCGACTCTCCCTCGGCGATCGTCTATGGCCGCGACGGCAGCCAGTTACGCGGCGAACTGTTGAAACTCGGCGAAGAGCAACTTGCGCTGCGCACGAGCTGGATCGACAAGCTGGAGATTCCGCTGGTTTACCTGCGCGGCGTTCGCTTTCCGGCGGTCAATGCGGCCGACGCGCAGGCGAAATTCGACGCCCGGCTCGCCGCGCCGGCGGCCGAAGACTCGGCCGTCGTGCTCGGCCGAGAGCAGGGCGCCTCGCTCATCGCCGGCGCTGCGCGCGGCATCGCCGAAGGCAAGTTGAGCTTCGTCTACGAAGGCGCGGCGCGGTCGATTAACCAGCAGCGCCTGGCAGGGTTGATTTTTGCAGCCCAACCCAAACGCCGCGGCGAAGCCAAGCCTTACCAGGTGCTGCACCTGGTAAGCGGCGATCGAGTCGCCGGCGTCTGGTCGGCGATCGCCGAAGAGACGCTCTCCGTGCAAACTGCCTGGAGCGGACCGCTGAATCTGCCGCGCGAAAAGGTCGAAAAGGTCGAGTTTCGCAACGGCAAGGTCACGTTTCTTTCCGACCTCCAACCCGTCTCGGTGGAAGAAGTTCCCTACTTCGGCAGGGCGTTTCCTTATCGGCGCGATCAAGCGCTCGACGGCCGCCCGCTCAAGCTGAAGGGCAAGTTTTACGCCAAAGGACTGGCCGTCCACTCGCGATCCGTGCTGGTCTACGACCTCGACGGCGAATACGCCTCGTTCAAGGCGATGGTCGGCTTCGACGAAACCGCGGCCGGCTTGGGCCGCTTGGCGGTGCGCGTGTTGGGCGACGGCCGCGAACTGCTGGCCCAGCCCGATCTGCGCAGCTCCGGCGAGCCGCTGGCCGTCGACGTGCCGCTCGCTGGCGTGAAAGAGCTGGCGTTGGTGATCGATTTCGGCGAAGACGAAGACGTCTGCGACCGCGTGATCTGGGCCGACGCCCGCGTGTTCCGGGCCGATAAGAAAGTCGCCGAAAAGTAACGAGCGTCCCACTTCGGCGTTGGATTGCTAGCAAAGAGCCACAGAGGCACGGAGAACACGGAGAAGAAAACAGTATTCTTCATCCCCCAAATCTCCTCCCCATCCCCACATCCCCCTCTAAAAACTTCGCATGCACGCTGAACGCGATCACGCACTTGGGAAACGAGCTATGAGTGACAGAATCTGGCGTTGGTTTTCGGCGCCTGCCGCCGGCCTGATTTGCGCGGCGGTCGTGGCGCTGACGGTCGACCCGGCAAACGCGGCCGAAGAAGAGGCCGAATTCACGATCCATGAGGTCTCGCTGTGGGGCTTCGATCCGACCTTGGAGCAGGCCAACCAGTTGCAACACTATCCGAGCCTCATGCCCGGCATCGTCGATACCGATCGCAGCCGGGCTGGCGCCGAGAGCAAGCTGGCGCCGTTCAGCCTGCTGACCTTCCACGGCCAGCCGGTGAAGAACCTGGAGATCGATCTGCGCGCGCAGGCGGGGCGATTTACGGCCCATTGGCCGCCGGCTGAATCCAAGAGCGGCCGGCTGCGCTGGCTCGACGTGAATCTGTCGGCCGAGCCCGGCAAGGAAGTCCGCATCGCTCCGGTCGACGCCAAGAGCTGGTTCAACGCCGCCCGCCAGCTCGACGCGCTGCACCTGTCGCTTGGGGCCCGCAGCGAGCGGTTCATTGTCTACGAGGTCGAATTCAAGCTCGATCAGCCGCTCGAAATCTCTGGCGGTCCCGATCGCTATCAAGCGGCGAACCTTTCGAAATCGCCGCTGGCCGACGTGCTCGTCATCGCCCCCGCGGCCGACGGTCGGCGGCGGATCGGCCGCGCGGCGCTATTGCCGCCCAAGGCGCCGACTAGCGCTCAAAAGCCGACGGAATCGCAGCCCGCCGATCAAAAACCGGGGGATGCCAAGTCCAAAGGCGACGAATCTGCGGCGGCGAAGCAGGCCGCTGGGGCCAAAGTCTCTCAGGCCGCCGCGGCTGTCAAGAATGCCTTGATTAAAGTCGCAGGGGCCGGCGCGGCGAAGCCTGCGGCGCCGCGAGAGCAAGTCGCCGCCGACATCGCCGGAGAGCCGGTCGAGATTGAAATGTCGGCGCCGTTGGATGATGAGTCCCCGGAACTGGCCGCCGCGCGGCAGACGCTGGCTGAGAGCCTCAAACAGCAGGGTTTGACCGAGGCCGAGGCGGAATTGTTCATGGACCGTTCGGCGCCGGCGATCTTCGGCGCCAAGGAGTTGATCGTGGTTTGCCGGCTGCCGGCCGACGCGATCGAAGAGCGGCTGCCGCTGGTAACTTATCCGGCCGCACTCAAAACCGTCCGTACCGCGCTCGTGGTGCTGCGCAATGTCGATCCCCAGCTCAAAGACGACGTCAATCGGCTGGTGACCAATCTTGGCGCCGCCGATTACGCCGAGCGCGAGGCCGCCGAAAAGCGCTTGCTCGAACTCGGCCGGCTGGCCGTGCCCGCCTTGAAGGCGGCCCTCAAATCGCCCGACGTCGAAGTGCAATTCCGCGCCGAGCGGCTGCTGTTGTCGCAGAACGAAAAGGTGGACGGAACGTGACCTCGGCTGACAACCCGCGCGGCGACGAGCGGACGAAACCCGCGCCAGACGCCCAGGGGGAGCGTGGTGCGACGCTGGGCCCCTCTTCGCCGTTCGCCAGGCCGTGGCATCGGTTGCACGCCTCGAGCGTCGCCGTGTTGCTGCTCGCGGCGGCGGTGTTGATCGCGCTCGATTTCTCTTGCTTCGTGGGCGTCGATCCGCTCCAGCGGCGGGTCCTGCGATACGGCTGGCCGGCGGCCTGTCTCAGCCTGCCGGCCGCCGCGAATCCGCCGGCGCCGGGCGATGGGCGGCCTCCAGCGATCTGGTCTTACGGCGCCTTGCTGTTCGATCTCGCGCTCGCGGCGGCGCTGCTGACGCTGGCCACGGCCGCCGCCGAGCAGCGGCGCCGGCGCTGGCGGCATTTGCTGCAATTCAGCCTGGCCGAGTTGCTGATCTTCGTGCTCGTGTTGGGCGGCGTTTGCGGTTGGGCGTTTCACGATTATCGCCGGCAGCAAGCGGCGCTCGATCGGCTGGCCGATCTGGAACAAGGCGTCGGCGTCGATCAGTCGTTGCCCGAGTGGATGTGGCGGCAGTTGCCTTACTTGCCGGGCGGACGCCTCAAACCGCTCGACAAGGTCGCGTCGATTGCGCTGGCCAACTCAGCCTCTGGCGAGACGCCGCGACTCGATGCCTTGCGAGAACTCGTACACCTGAAGCGGTTGGAGTTCCGCAATGAACTCGGCGGCGAGTCCGGCGGCGTCGGCGCCGAAACGGGCGACGACGACTTGCGGCTGGTCGGCCATCTCCGCGGGCTGGTGAAGCTGCGGATTTGCGGGGACCGAGTCAGCGACGCCGGCCTGGCCAGCCTGACGCGGCTGACGGGCTTGAAAGAGCTGGAGCTGTCGTGCCCGAACGTGGGCGAGGCCGGCTTGGCGCAGCTCAAGGGACTCGAACAACTCCAGCGGCTGCAAATTTGGCGGTGCCGCCTCACGCCCGCCGCGCTCGACCGCCTGGCCCGGCTGCCGCGGCTCGAATCGCTCGATCTCGGCCTGCAAGGACCCGTTTCGGGGCAGCTTTTGGCTTCGCTTAGGAACCTCTCGGCGCTTCGTTCGCTGAAACTCTCGGGACTGGAAGTCGCCGACGCCGAGGTGGCCGAGCTCGACAAGCTCGAACAGCTCGAACACTTATCGCTGTTCCAAACCAAGGTCAGCGGCGCCGCGTTCGTGCGGCTGCAAACGCTGCCGCGCTTGCAATCGTTGAGCGTGGCGGTCTCGCCGATCACCGACGATTCGCTGGCCGCGCTGGCCGAATTCCGCCGCCTGAAGTACCTGACGCTGCTGTTCACCCGGGTGACCGACGCCGGGGTGGCCCGGCTGGCGGTGCTCGAACGGCTCGAACGGCTGGAGATCAACGAATCGGCGAGTTATAACGTAGAGGGGCTGGGCGTCAGTCGCCGCGGCGTCGACCAACTGAGAATTCTCCTGCCCGCTTGCGAAATCGCCTTCCACGAACTCAAGGCCCCCTGATCCCCGCCTAACGACCCCTCCCACCCGCCAACCACCGCCTGCCTCCCATGCAACTTCTCGAAATGTCGTGGCCGCAAGTTGCGGCTTTGTCCAAAGACACGCCCGTCGTGTTCCCGATCGCCGCCTTGGAACAGCACGGCCGGCACATGCCGCTGTTCACCGATAGCCTGCTGCTGGGCGAAGTCATCCGCCGCGCCAGCGAGCGGCTGGCCGATCGCGTGCTGTTCGCCCCGCTCACCTGGCTGGGCAACTCCGACCACCATCTCGACTTCGCCGGCACGCTTTCGGCCGCCCCGCGAACCTATCTCGATCTGCTCGAAACGCTGATGGAGAATTTTATTCAGCACGGCTTCAAGCGGCTGGCGTTCGTCAACGGTCACGGCGGCAACATCGTGCCCAGCCAGCAGGCCGTGTTCGAGTTGCGGCAGAAGCACCGCCAGCGCAGCGACCTGCTGTTGCTCGCCGCCACCTACTGGGGCCTGGGCGGCCAACCTCACGAAGTCGATCCGTCGATCAAACAACAACGCATGGGCCACGCCTGCGAGTGGGAAACCTCGATGGTCCTGCGGATCGCCCCGCACCTGGTCGGCGATCTGTCGAAGGTCGAGCCGGTCGAATTTGGCTCGGCGTTCGAGCCCGCCTCGCGCGGCTGGATCACCAAGGACCGCACCGAGCCGGGCCACATCGGCGACCCGCGTTTTGCCACGGCCGAAAAAGGCGAAACCTTGTTCCGCGTCTTCTCCGACGACGTCGTGCGGCTTTTGGAGCGCGTCGTGGCCTGGGACGGCCGCGGGTGGAATGGATGAGCGCGGAATTGCAGGACGGCGAACCCGCCGCGCGCTCGCCGCATTGGAAGTGGTACGTCTGCGGCGTGTTGCTGTTGGCCACCATGCTCAACTACATGGATCGGCTGACGCTGAACCTGACCGCCTCGCAGATCAAAGCGGAATTCGGCCTGAACAACGAGCAGTATGGCGATTTGGAGTGGGGCTTCGGTCTCGCGTTCGCCGTGGGCGGGCTGCTCATGGGGCTCACCGTGGACCGGTTCAGCGTCCGTTGGATGTATCCGGCGGTGCTGCTGGGCTGGTCGTTCGCGGGCATGGCCACCGCCTGGACCTCGACCTACGGCCAACTGGCCGCCTGCCGGATCTTGCTCGGCTTTTTCGAGGCTGGCCAATGGCCCTGCGCGCTGGTGACTTCGCAACGGATGTTGTCGAAAGCAGACCGGCCGCTGGGCAACAGCATCCTGCAAAGCGGCGCGGCGCTGGGCGCGATTCTCGTGCCGCAGGTGGTCAAGCTGCTGGTTATCGACGGCTCGGGCGAGGCGCCGCCCGCCGATTCGCTGGCCGCTTGGTCGCTGTGGCTGCAAAGCTTCTTGCTCTATCAGCCGGGCTCCTGGCGAGGACCGTTTCAGGCGATCGGGCTGTTGGGCGTGTTGTGGCTGATTCCCTGGTTTGCCTTGGTGCGGCCTGGCGATCTGCAGCGGAAGGCCGCCGCGAGCGACGACCAGGCCGGCGCCGCCCAAGCGTCGGACGACGCCGACCGTTGGAGCTTTGCCCGGCGGTTCTTGGTGCTGGCGGTCGTCGTGATCACGATCAATATGTGCTGGCACTTCTTCCGCGTCTGGATGCCGCTGTTCTTGGAGGAACAGCACGGCTATAGCAAATCGGCCACGCAGGATTTTACCACGGCCTATTATCTGGCCACCGACGCGGGCTGCCTGCTCGCCGGGCTGGCGACGCGCAAGCTGGCGGCCTCCGGCTGGCGCGTCCATCGGGCGCGGATGGCGATCTTCGCCTTGTGCGCCGCACTCACCTCGCTAACCACCATCGCCTGCCAATTGTCGGCCGGGTGGCGCTTGCTTGCGCTGCTGCTGGCGATCGGTTTCGGCGCGCTGGGTCTGTTCGCCAACTATTATTCCTTCACGCAAGAGCTTTCGACGCGCCATCAGGGCAAGGTCACCGGCTCGTTGGGCTTTCTGACCTGGACGTTCACCGCCTCGATGCACCCGTTTGTCGGCAAGGTCGTCGATCGAACCCACTCTTACGACACGGCGCTGTTCTGGGCCGGCTTGCTGCCCCTGGCCGCCGTGGTGGCGCTGGCGCTGTTTTGGAATTGGCCGAATTCGAAGTCGTGCGGGGCGTAAGTAGACATTCGCGGCAAAAGCCTGAAGGGCACGCCCTCTGTGGCGTGCCGTAAACCCGGGAATCGCGCCGATTCGCGCTTCCCGGAACGCCGCGGAGGGCGCTGCCTACAGTATCAACCGCACGAACGCGTTCTTACGCCCGGTCGGATCGGTAGAGCCGCCGCCAAGAGGGTAATTCGTCAAGACGCCGAGCGGCAACTGGATCGGAGTTCTTTCTTTGCGTTGTGCAACGCGGCGGATGCCCGGCCGGCGGTCGGTCAATCCGCCTTCCGCTCCTCCTCGGCTTCGACCGCCTCCGCCGGTTCGGTCAACTCAGGTTCGCTCGGCTCGGGCTGCGCTCTCGGGCCGTAACCCGGCCGCGGAGCGGCGCCTTGGGCGGCGCTTTGCGTCTGAGGGGGATAAGGGTAGCCGTAGTGATTGAAAAACGGATAGCTCTCGCCCGTCTTGTAGCCGCCATATCCGTAGCCGGCGTAGTAGGCGCGATACGGGTAGGGATAGCTGTTGTAGCCGACGCCCCACGCCTGGTAGGCCATGAATCCCCAGCGCCCGTAGCCGGTCGGCGGTGCGTAAAAGTTGTAAAAGTGCGCCGGGTAAACGCCTCGCGGGCCGTAGTGCCGGAGCAGCGAATTGTGGCGAAAAGCTCCGGCTTCGGCTATCCCGGCGCCAAGCTGGAAGGCTGCGGCGACCACAGCGATGATTGCCATTCTTTGCATGCTGCGTTTCCCCTTGAGGTTCGGCGTGAAGAAGGCGAGAGGCCGTTCGGGCGGCCGCCTTAACACTTCTTCGCACCGTCACAGCTCGAAAAACAGGTTTTTCCACAGCAAGCCGCACGGTTTTCCGAGCCGGCCGATTCTCTCGCGCCGCCTCGTCTTACCCAGGCTCTCAGGTCAACCCAGGCTCGCCTGAACCTCGCTAGGATTATTGGGCGCCGCCACGCAGGGCGCGCGCTTTCGCGAGCTCCAGAGTGCGGCTAGTCCGCAACCGGCCAACAGGCACACGACCGGCACGAGCGGCAGCCGAAAGCGGTGATATGCCGCTGGGCCCCCCGAGAGCGCCAGCAAATAGCACCCGACGGCGAGCACGAATGCCAACCGCGCATTCCTCCAGAACCGGCAGCAGATCGCGCCCCAAATCGCTAGGGCGTAATAGCCGAACAAGATGGCGCTTAGCGACGTATGAACCGTCGCGGTCCGCGGCTTTTCGCGAAACGCGCGCCGCAGCCGCGACCAGATCGAAGCGTCGCCCCCTCGCGGTTGAGGGCGTTTCTGGCTTTCGTCGATGCGGAAGAAATGGAGGTAAGCGTTCGTGCCGGGGTCGGTCAGCATGTCGCGAATGCCGGCCAGATGCGCGCGCAGCATGGCTCCGGGATGCTCGCGGATAATGCTAACCGCTTCGTCGTGCAAGAACTCCAATCGTTCGGCCTGCGACCAACTTCGCTGTTCGGGATGCAAGCGAAGATAGGCTCTTTCGTCGCCGTAGCCCAGCTCGCGCTGCACTTCGCGGACCGGCGCCTCTCGCTCGGCCGACAGCGCCCCGGCGGCCTGATAGAAATACAGATTGATGTCCGAGATCGCCGAGAATCGTGGATAACCCGCCACGGCGTAGTTTCTCGCTTGCCAGACCACCAGCGGGCCGAAAGCCAGGCAGACGAAGGCCAGCGTTTGCAACAGCAACCGCTGTTTTGATTCGCTGCCCTTCCAGAGCCAGAAGACGTAAAGCGCCGCGAGTGCGAACGGCAAGAAGTAGGCGATCGGCCGCACGAAGGCCGCCCCCGCGACAAGCGCCGCCGAAAGGCACAGGTCGAGAGTCGCTTGCCCACGAATAAACCGCAGTGCGAATAACATCGCCGCCGCGATCGTGGTCGTGAACAGCGTCTCGCTCAGCAGCTTGCTCGCATACAAGGCCGAAAGCGGTTCGCAGGCGTAGAGCAGCGCAGCGGCCAAAGCGCAGTCGGCCCGCTCGAAGACGACCAGCCCGATGCGATACAGGAGCCAGGCGGTCAGGCAGCCGAGGCCGATTTGCAGGGCGATCGTCGCCGCATCGACGCGCCCCAGCCAAACGCCGACCGTCAACAACAGCGAATAGCCGGGCGCGCGTACCAATTCCGGCTCGCCCGACTTTCCAAACCGCCCGGTTTCGACGAGCGCTTCGGCCGCGCGAATGTAGCTCGGGCTGTCGGGCTCGCGGACCAGCGGACCGCCTTGCGCGAAGGCGCAGCCGAGCGCGGCGATCGCTAATCGCACGGTCAACGCCAGCGCCAGCACGCCGCCGATGCGCCAGTCGCAGCAGTGCGGCGCCAGGTTCGGTCTCGCGTCGGTGGTTGGGCGTATAGTCAAAACGTCTCAGCCGGCCGCGGAACAGCGAGGGGCCGTCTACCGGTTTTCGATGCGATACAGGTGCGTGTCGGTCCGCAGATAAAGCGCCCGGCCCGATACGGCGAAGCTCGCCAGCGTGCGGCCTTCGACTTGATTGGCGGCGAGTTCCTGGTACTCCTCTCCGGCGGCGAGCACCGTGGTCAAGCCGGTCTCGTTCGTGAAATAAATCTTGCCGTCGGCCGCCAGCGGCGAGGCCGAGTAGTTGCCCGGCAGACGCTTCTGCCAGTGAACGTCGCCCGTCTTGGCGTCAAGACAACTGGCGATGCCCCGATCGCTGACGATGTACAAATCGTTGCCGATCAGCAGCGGCGACGGGTTGAGCGGCGCGGCCTTGGCGAGCGACCAGGCTACGTGCGTACCGGTCACGTCGCCGCGGCCGTCGGGCCGAATGGCATACAGCACCGGGTTGTTGTAACCGGAACAGATGAAGACCAGCCCCTGACCGTAGACGGGCCGCGGAACCTCGGAATAGCCGTCGTAGCGAGCTCGCCAGATTTCCTCGCCGTCGCTGGGGCCATAGGCAACGACGGCGTCGCCGCCCGTGCTGATCAACTGGTCTTCGCCATCCACGCGAATCACCAGCGGCGTGGAATAGGCCATCCGCCCTTTGCGGTCGGTCTTCCAGCGCAGCTTGCCCGAGTGCTTGTCGAGCGCGGCGACGTACTGGATGTCAGTGCCGTCGCAGCTCACGATCAGCAAATCTTTGTAGAGCACCGGCGAACCGGCCGGGCCGTGGCCGTGGGCGTATTTCAACTCGTTGTTGCGCCATAGCACCTTGCCGTCGCTCGACAGGCAAGCCGTGCCGTTGTCGCCGAAGTGAACGTAAACGCGCTCGCCTTCGAGCACGGCCGAGGGCGAGGCGTGGCTGTTCTTCGCGTGGACCGAACCGGGGCTTTCGACCTGAAACGCCTCGATGTCGTGCAAGACCTTGCCCGAGTCGAGATTGACGCACACGACGCGCAGCGAGCGGCCTTCGTCGGTCGCCGTGGTCAGCCAGATTTGTTTGCCTCGAATGACGGGCGACGACCAGCCAAGGCCCTCGATCGGCGTCTTCCAGACGATGTTTTTCGTCTCGCTCCACTCCAGCGGCAAACCGCGCTGGCTGGCGTGACCTTGGCCGTCCGCCCCGCGGAACTGCGGCCATTCATCGGCCGCAGCCGGCAAGACAAGCATGGCTGACAACGAGAGGGCGAGCAAGAGACGCGACATAGGGCGGGATCCTGGGGGGCGGGATGTTTCCTTTCGGCGAGTCGAAGCATTATGTTCATCCATATCGAACCCGTTTGCAAGCATCCGGAGCCTCTCTCGCCATGCCCGACTATCGCTCGCTCGCCCCGCTCGCCGACGCCGCGCCCGCCACGCAACTCGCCTTCACCGAAGGCCCGGCCGTCGACGCCGCGGGCAACGTCTACTTCTCCGACATCGAAAACAACCGCATCTTGAAGCTCGCCCCCGACGGCACGCGCAGCGTGTTCCGCGAGCCGAGCCGCCGTACGAACGGCCAGACCTTCGACCGCGAAGGGCGCTTGCTGCACTGCGAAGGCGCCGAGTTCGGCCCTGGCGGCGGGCGCCGCGTGACGCGCACCGATCTGGCGGCCGGCGAGTACGCGGTGCTTACCGACCGCTACGAGGGCCAGCGTTACAATTCGCCCAACGATCTTTGCGTCGATGGCCGCGGCCGGATTTATTTCACCGACCCTTGCTACGGCGACCGCTCGCAAATGGAAATGTCGGTCGAAGGCGTGTACCGCATCGATCTCGACGGCCGCGTGACGCGAATTCTCGCTCAGCCGGCCGTCGAACGCCCCAACGGCCTGGCGGTCACGCAAGACTCGCGCAAGCTGTACGTCGTCGATAGTTGCCCGATGCCCGGCGGCGCCCGCAAGATTTGGGCCTTCGATCTCGACGAGTCGGGCCAGCCCTCGAACCAGCGGCTGGTTTACGACTTCGCCCCAGGGCGCGGCGGCGACGGCATGCGGCTCGACATGGCCGGCAATCTCTACGTGGCCGCCGGCATCCATCGCCCGCGGCACGCCCACGAGACGGCCGACGTGCCGCCGGGCATCTACAAGCTATCGCCCTCGGGCGAGTTGCTGGGAAGAATCCCCATCGACGAAGACGTGCTCACGAATCTCGCCTTCGGCGGCCCCGACGGCCGCACGCTCTACATCACCGCCGGCAAAACGTTGTTCACGGCCAAAGTCGATGTGCCCGGGCAAGTCGCGTTTCCGAAATGGAGGGAGTAGGGCGTGGGGAGCAGGGAGTAGAGTAGGGAGTAAGGTTTCCGGAGTGTTCGACTCAAAGTCGCTTTACGAAGCTCACGCGGAGACGCGGAGACGCGGAGGGCAGAGATGAAAAAGATTCTCCGCGCCTCCGCGTGACCACATTCAACGTGAGTCTCGAAATCAGAGGATGAAGCCATGTTCGCTAGCCGCCTTAAACTTGGAGCACTTGCCGTCGCCACGATCTTCTGCACGGCCTGCGGCGCCAGCACTGGCGCCGAACCAGCGCGAAAGGTCCCTGTAAAGCCTGCCAAGAACATCAAGCTGGAGGTCACTGCTGACGTTCGCGCCGTAGCCCGCTCGGGCAACGAGCTCGCTTTCGATCTCTACGGGCGGCTGCGCGAAACGCAGGGCAATTTGTTTTTCTCGCCGGCGAGCATTTCGACGGCGTTGGCCATGGTTTATGCCGGCGCCCGCGGCGACACCGAAATCCAGATGGCCCGCACGCTGCACTTCGAATTGCCCGACGAGCGTCTGCTGGCCGGCTTCGCCACGTTTAGCCAGGCGCTCAATAGCGGCGGCAAGAACTACCAACTGACGATGGCCAACCGCCTGTGGGGGCAGAAATCGTATGCGTTTCGGCCTAAGTATCTCGAGATCACGCGCGAACAGTTCGGCGCCGAATTGGCGACGCTCGACTTCGCCCGCTCGGAAGCGGCACGGCAGACGATCAATCGTTGGATCGAGCAACAGACCAACGACAAGATCGCCGATCTCATCGCGCCGGGCGCCTTAAACGCCATGACGCGGCTCGTGCTGACCAACGCCATCTACTTCAAAGGCGCCTGGCGGCACGAGTTCTGGAAGAATGCGACCGCAGCCGCCCCGTTTCACCTCTCCAAGCAAAAGGACGTTCAGGCGCCGCTGATGCACCAGGTTGAAGATTTTCCTTACGCCGAAACCGACGAGGCGCAAATCGTCGCCTTGCCCTATTACGGCGGCGATCTGTCGCTCGTCGTGCTGTTGCCTAAAGAAATCGACGGGCTGAAAAAACTCGAAGCTGATTGACGACCGAGAACCTAGAGCAGTGGACTTCGCACATGCGCGAATTCAAGGTGCAAATCTGGCTGCCCAAGTTCAAAACGACTTCGGAATTCTCGCTGGCCGAAACGCTGCGCTCGCTCGGCATGACGCTCGCGTTCAGCGAACAGGCCGATCTTTCCGGCATTTCAGCGGCCGAAGATCTGTACGTCTCCGCGGTGATCCACAAGTCTTACATCGACGTCAACGAACTCGGCACGGAAGCCGCCGCCGCCACCGCTGTGGCGGTGGGAGCCGCCGTGGAAGTCGGCAAGCCGGAAGAGCCCGTCGTCTTTCGGGCCGACCATCCGTTCGTCTATCTGATTCGCGACCACCGCACCGGCTCGATTCTTTTTCTTGGCCGCTTGCTCGAACCGGGGAAATAGATCGTCGAAGCCTCCACTGAGCCAGAGCACTAATGCCGTCAGGAGGATAAAGTTGAACCGGGAGTCGAGGGGGCAGAACCTTCAACCCCGCGTGTCTGTCCAAGACGGCTTACGGCACAGGTCAACTTCGCAAAACGACCGAACTATCCTATTTGCTGCAATCGTCGTATATCGCCCAATCGAATATCTGGCGACATTGTCTTGAGAGTCGCCAGTTTTCTGGGGTATATTTTCGCGATATGACGATCCGGCGTTTTGCGGCGTCGGTCGGAGCGATCACGATCGCTTCGACGTTCTCTGATGGGTGAAGAAGGCAATTCGTACAAGGAGTTGTCCGATGGCTACGGCAGGCATGGTCTGCGGCGTTGAACACATTGGCGAGACTGCCGGCGACGTGTGGCGATTGTTGGACGTTAAGGGGCCGCTGAGCATGGCCCAAATCGTCAAACAACTCGACGCCCCTCGCGACTTGGTCATGATGGCCTTGGGCTGGCTGGCTCGCGAAGAAAAGATTTCGGTCGATAACGATTCGCGGACCCGCACGGTCTCGTTGCGGTAACGCGGACTTTTCGCTGGCCCATACCAACCCGAAGCGTTAGCGAGAAAGCTCTCCCTCGCTAACGCTTCGGGTTGGGGTTGAGGCGCCGGCTCAGAATAGCGCGGCCGCCAGCGCTATCGCCGCCATAGCGGAGGCGATGGTCGTCTTGGCGATCGTCCCGAGAAACCGGCCCCAAAAAGCGGCTTGGCCTACTTTCCAGGTCTCCCCGAGCGTTCGCCCTTTCCAGGCCTCTCCCAGCATCGCGCCTGACAGCGCCCCTAAGCTGGCGCCGAGCACCGCCCCAATGACCGAGCCAACGAGCGGGATCGGAATTGCCGTCCCCGCCGTGGCGCCCAGAATGGCGCCGATCACCGACCCCCCAATGGCGAGCACGGCGCCGCGTTTGCTCCCGCCGACTCTCGCGGCGCCGACGGCGCCGGCCGCAAATTCCAACAACTCCGCCAAGACCGCCAGCCCCAACAGCACGCCGACCGTAGTCCAGCTTACGTCGTACGGACTTTTCTGGGAAAAGTAGGCGTAGACGGCCGTCGCGCCGACCATCAGCCAAACTCCCGGCAGGCTGAGCAGGGTCATCAGCCAGCCGGCCACGATCGCTATAAACAAAAGCGCCAATTCCAGGTAAATCACGCCAGGCCGCCTCGAGCGGATCAGTCGATGGGAAGTAACTTGGAATAAGCGCTGCAATGCTTGACACGCAAACTCGCCCGGCGGTCATTCGCCGCCGTTCGGCGATTCTTGGCTCGTTTGGGCGGCGTCGGCTGCTCGCTTCTCCGGCGTCAGGCCGCCCAGCCAGCCGCGCCGGCGAAAGAACAACAGCATGCCGATCGTCGTGGCGGCCATCAACGCCAACGCGAACGGATAGCCCCAGCGCCAGCCCAATTCGGGCATGTTGAATTGCGAGACGTTCGGATCGAAGTTCATCCCGTACAAGCCGGTGATGAATCCCAGCGGCATGAACAGCGTGGCGATGATCGTCAGCACGCGCATCACCTCGTTCATGCGCGTGCTCAGGCTCGACAGGTAAAGGTCGGTCAAATCGGCGCCCAATTCGCGATAGGTTTCGACCATGTCGATGATCTGCACGACGTGGTCGTAGCAGTCGCGGAGGTGAATGCGAGTTTCGTCGTCGAACAGCGGCGAGACGTCGCGGTACAGCGAGTTGAGCGCCTCGCGCAACGGCCAGACGGCGCGCCGCAGCGTGCGCAGATCGTGTTTGGCGTCGTGGACTTCGGAAATCGACTGCTTGCTGGGAAAATCGATGACGGCGTCCTCCAGGGCGTCCATCCGCTCGCCGAACGTTTCGATCAAGGGAAAGTAAGCGTCGACGGCGGCGTCCAACAATGCGTACGCCAAATAGCCCGACCCCGAGCTGCGGATGCGGCCCGCCGCGCCTCGCAGATTGACGCGCACGGACTCGAACACGTCGCCGGGATCTTCGAGGAACGTCAGCACGAATTTCGGTCCCACGAACATGCTGACCTGCTCGGTTTCCAAGTGGGAATTGACGCCGTACGGCATGCGCACGACGATGAACGCCTGCTGGCCGTACTGTTCGACTTTCGCCCGCTGGTGGACCTGAACGACGTCCTCCATGGCCAAAGGGTGCAATTGAAAGACGCCGCCCAGCCGGCGAATCGTATCTTCGTGGCCGACGCCTTCCACGTTGATCCAGGTGACGGCGAATTTCTGCAGCAACTCGCCGATCGCGCTGAACTCGTCGAGTTCGAGTTCTTCGAAGTCGTCGGGTCCGTAGGCAATGGCGCGCACCTTGGGCGCCGCCGCCTGCGGATCGAGCGCGAATTCGCCCGGCGGCGCTCCGGGCTTCGCATATTGGCGGAACTGGGGCCTGCGCCGCCGGCGTCGGTGGTGTTTCGTCATGACGCTAAGCCGATTCGCTCTTGACGCTGGCGCAAATGAATCGCCGCCAAGCAAGAAATGGATCGACGTAGAGCGCTTTCGAGCTAAATCGGCGTCACCGACGCGGCGCGTGGCCCCTTGCCCTTGGGCCCTCCGCCGCCATCTACGGTGTATTCAACGCGCTGCCCTTCCGTCAGGTTGTCGAATTGGTGATCGGCAACCGTCGAATGATGGAAGAACACGTCGCTTCCGTCTTGCGTCTGGATGAACCCGAACCCTTTGTCCAAGACTAATTTCTTGATCGTGCCCTGCGACATCTCGCCACTCCTTTTCACGCAAACACAACGCTATGAAGTGGGTGTACACCAGCGTCCACCCCGTGCCGCGGCCGCCCTGCCCCCCCGTGGCAACTAGTTCAATTAGCCTAGGAAAGTTGCCGGCGATTCGCAAGCAAATTTTGGCGGCGATTTCACGCTAATCTTGCCCAGCGCGGCCTTCGGCCGCAACCAACGAGACCGCTTGTAGGTCGAGCATTGATATCGGAACCATCGCGCATAACGGTCTCGGCCAGCGCCCATGCGCCGCCGCGTCGATGCCACTGCTTGAGGTGGATTTTCCGAGGCATGGCTCCGATGTCCAAAGGCGTGATCGACGCGGTCGAAGCCTCGCACCCCTAGGCGAGCCGGAGGCGTCAGCCTCCGAGTCAAACCGGATCGCACCCGGAGGCTGACGCCTCCGGCTCGCCGAGCAAGGCCGCCGTCTCGAAAGCCTTTGGACATCGGAGCCATGCCTTTTAAAATCCCGTCCGGCGAAGCCGGACGCGCCCCTTGAATCCTTGGCAGCGCCGGCGTGGACCGCACATGGGCCGCGGTCGCGGTGCAAAATCTTCGCTGGCCGCAAAGAAATGCAACGTTTGTATCACGGGGGCCTTGGGACGAAGAAAGCTTCCTTGGTCACGCCCGTTTTTTGCGGCGCGTCATCAATTGCTCGAAACCGGGTTCCCGTCGTTGCGCAGCAACAGCCGCCGCCACGTTTCGGCCTCGAGCGATTTCTTCAGCATTCGCACGGAACCGTCGCAAAACAGCGTTGGAACCATGCCGTTTTCATCGAAGCCGAAGCCTTTCACGGGCTGTTCGGCGTCGTAAGGCAAGTCGTCGGGCTTGGTCCAAACCACGGCGTGCTCGGCGTCGGATTCGACGACCAGAATCGTATTGCTCGTGCCGTCGGTAACTTGCTGAATCTTGATGCCTTCGCGGCCTTGGAACATGGTTCCGATCCGGTCTTTGACCGGCGCCCCGGCGCTGCCGCCAAGCGCCACCACGATTCGGCCGCCATCTCCCGTTACGCCAACCAGGCACGTCTTCGTCGGCTCGTCGGGCGACCAGTTCCGCGAACGATACGTTTCCGGCATCCGCTCAATGAGTTTGCGGTTGTGTTCGCTGTCCCACGGCTCGTCGAGATGAAATTCCTTGTACAGCGGCGCCTGATCGAGAAACGGCAGGATATGAACCCGCCAGCTCAGCAGCGGCTTGCCGTCGGGGCTATAGCTGGCCGCGGCGGGGAATGTTTTGTAGACGTCGTGATAATTGTGGAACGCCAACCCGATTTGTTTGAGGTGGCCGATCGCCCGGTTTCGCTGCGCCTGCTTCTGCGCTTCGACGCCTGCCGTTTGCAATAGCTCCGCCAGCGGGCCCAACGCCAGGCTGTCCTTTTCCAAGGTCAACTGCAAGCGGTCTCCCTTGATTTCCGGCGCCAACCGCACGGCAATCTCTTCGAATTGGGGAACAATCTTTGCGACGCGCGCATCGCGGCCGATCAACTTCAACACCGCCAGCCACTTGTCGTGCAAAGCCGCCGCCGCCTCGCGGTCCTGCGATTGCATTACGAGCCTGAGCCTCGGCTGTGGAGTGAGATCGATGCCCGCCGCCGCCCACATGGCGCCGCGCGTCACCACTTTGGTCGAACCGCCGCCGACTTCGGCCGGCAACGTCGGCAAGAGTTCTTCGATGACTCGGCGGTTGTCGGCCGTGGGCAGCAGCAACAACTGGACGGCCGAATCGCCCGCCGCCGCGAACGCCCTGGCAATTTCAGGCCGCGCCGCCGGAGACTGCCTCTTGATCCGCTCGAGCGTTTTTTTATCGCCGGCGAACAAGGCCTTGCCCACGTGCTCGATGGTTTCGACGTGCAACTCGCCGTGCCATTGCTCCAGGCTCGAGGCATCTGCGCCCGCGGCCAGCGGAAATACGAAAAACGGCGGGTGCGGCACGTCGGCCAGGCTGGCCACGAGATAGACTTCTTTGACGCCCGAATCGACCAGGTGCTCAGCCATCGGCCGCAAGTACTCGACCGCGGGCGCCAGCAGCTTTTCGCTCCCCGGCGCCAATAGGGCCGCTTGCTTGAGCAATTGATCGAAATCGAGTCGCGTCAGATCGACGCGCGCCAGGCCGATCGTCTGTTCGTCGACGAACGGCGCAATTGCGTTGGCCCGATGATCTCCTACGAGTTGGGTCTGCGCTTGCGCCGCATCGGCGCCCGACAACATCAAGCCTAAAGTGCAAAGAACGGAATATCGCATCATCGGTCATCTCCTGAAAGAAGTTTTTCTTTGTAGCGGCGATTGCTCAACGGCCGGCCCTATCGAGCGAACGTCAGGACGTAACGGGCGCCAAACGCCTGCTGCCGCAGGTTCGGCGGAAGGGGCGCCTCGAGCGTCGCCACGTCCCCGTCCAGCCGGTACAGAAATGGCCCGCCCGTGAACGCGTCGAGGGGAACAGGGACGTCGACGATCTCGTTGAGGTTTTTCGGCAATCGGCCGTCATGGCTGCTCGCGTACAAGCGAATCGCTTCGATCACCCGCAGTATCGCGACATTCCGCTCGCTGCGCGCGTTGGCCCCGATGAAGGCGGTCGGCGTAAGAAAGATGTTGAACGGCAGAATCTCTTTCGCGCGATACTTTTCGGCGATTTCCTGCTCGATGGCGGCTAACCGCGGCGCCGCTTCCCAGTACGGCAGCGAAACCCACTTGAGCGTCGCGTCGTGAGCCTCTTCGTAGGCTTCGAGCGAGTAGAGCAATACGACTTCGGCCACGGGCATCGCCTCGACTTGTTCCGGCGATCGGCCGAGCTCGATCAAGCGGCGTTTTGCGGCCGGATATCCCTTCATCGCCAAACCGGTCAGCGTCAAGCGCCCCAGCGGCTGCTTTTCGATTTCGCCGACGCGGGCCAACTCGTCGCTTAGTTTGTCGAGCAGATCGAGCCAGTCTTCCGGCGAGTGACGCCTGGCGTGCAGATCGCGAAGCTCCGGATACGTCAGAAACAGCATCGACTTTTCGGAATCCGCGGCCAAGCGAAAGTCGATCAGGGGGCGCGGCAAGGCCGTCAAGGCCCAATACAAGCTCGGGGCGCCCGGCTGCGCGGCCAGTTCTTCGACGCGCGCGTCCATCAGCGAGCAAATCACGACGCCGACCAGCGCACTGACTAACGTCGGGCTCTTGGCGACGTGCCGGCCCATCGCATACCCGGTGCGCAGCGTGCGAACCGCGCTGTCGAAGTCTCCTTCGGCGACTTGCAGGCGAGCCTTGAGACTCAACAGCCTGGCATAGGCTCGCGATTCTTCAATCTCGGGCAGCATCAAGGAAATGAATTCGCGCTCATGGATCGGCAGTTCCCAATTGCACTCTTCACGGCGCGACGCCAGCTCCAAGTCATCGAGCACTTGGCGCCAATGCTCGACGACCTTGCGGGCTTCTTCCCGAGGAAACTTGTCCAACGGCAGGTCGTTGTCGATCCATTCTTCCTTGAACTCCGGCCCGCCGCGAAAGGTCAAGCCGATCTTGTTGTACAGCACCGCCGCATTGCCGGGCCGCCGATCGAGCAGCGAGGGGAGCAACTGGTACTCGAGCGCCGGCCGCGGCTCGGCGGCCGGATGGAGCGTCAGCCGGCGCGTGGGAGGTTCGTCTTCAGGCGATTGTGGCGCCGCGTTTTGCGCCTGGGCGAAAGCAAGCGACGGCGCGAGGATCGCCGTAGAGAGAACAACAAATGATGCGATAAGGATCTCTCGCGGTCGACGAGAACTTCCGAGGTTACGAGTTCCTCTTCTCTGTTCCGAGAACCCGTACGTTCTGCGGGCGACGTCGCCCGTCGGCGCCGCTCGCGATTCGCTTGGCGAGGTCATGAGTCAAATCCTCCTGAGAGACGTTTAGTACGTTTCGGTCCGAAGCCCTCACCCTCTCCCACAGGGAGAGGGTGAGGGCCGCTGGGCTGGGCGTGGACTGCGCAAAATGCGGGTTGGCCGCCAGTTCGAGGTCTTCCTGGTTTTGTTCCGCCACGCTCGGGGCTTGTGCCTCGTTGTTCTGCTTTTGCGTAGCCCAGGCATTTATGCCTGGGAATTCGTTCAACGCGCGTCCGTTTTTCTCGATTGGCGCCTCGCGGCCGCCGTCGGCG
>DATKRK010000120.1:0-42376 GCA_035532215.1 Pirellulales bacterium
GCGCGAACGGCGTGCGGATTTTTTTCAAATTCCGCAGGCACGCTGCGCCGGCGATTCGCGCCGAGGGAAATTCTTGCCGACTCCGCGCCTCGCCGCAAGTCCTTGCCCGCCATACGGCAGTGCCATTCGTGTCAGGAACCGTTTTCTACGAAAAGGTTCCCGACACCTTTTCGTGCGCCGCATTGCGGGTCAGCAGTTTTTGCAGCACGTTCGAGCACGGATTCGCCACGATCCGCGCCATGACGCAAAACCAGATCATCGGCCAATTATGGCCTGGACGCGGCCCGCCGTCCATGCCGCCTCCGAAGCGGGATGAAAAAGGTTCCTGACACCTTTTTGACCTCGATCGTAATCCGCACAGGGCGATGTGGCCGACGTGGAGCTGCCTACAATCAGCGAGGCGTGGCGGTCTCGCACGCTCTGAGCAACGGCGGTTATCGCATCCAAGCGGTGTATTGGTCGCGTTCGTACAGGCGATCCGGCTCGAAGGGCGGATGATAGCGCGCGATGGTCGACAATCGCAGTCGGCAGAATCGTCCTTCACCCTTTGTGTTCTGCCACGGACGGTGAACCCCGAGCACCCAGGCCGACGTCGATTTGAACGACTCGAGCGTCTCCGAGCTTCCCTGCAATTGACCGTCAACCATGAGCGAGAGCGTCGTGCCGCGCTTTACCGCCGCCACGTGATGCCAGCGGCCGTCGGCGATCGGCTGCGAACCGACGATGTCGACGCGATAGAAAGATCCATCGCCAATACAGTCGGCCAGGTTCCCCTTCAGGCAAAATGTGATCGATTGATCATTGTTTACCTGGCGTTTGGTGAGCAATGGAGTGTCGTGCGCGCTGGTGTTGACCCAGAATTCCACGGTGGCGACCATTCCGACGTTCGCCTCCGTCCCTTCGAGCTGCACTCCCGATTCGTCGGGCGTCTTCTCCCAGATGGTCGCGCCGCCGAAGATGCGGTCGATTTTCTTTACCGTCTCTTGCCGCTCGGTCGGCTTCAGCTCTGGCAAGGCGCGCTCGTACCAGGAAGAGGCGTGCTCTTCGATGGCCCGGCGGACCGTCCCCTTTTCGCGCTCGGCCATTTGCCGCCAGTCGTCCGCCAAGGCAATTCGCGCCTCCGGCGAACGCGGGCCTTCGAGTTCTCGAGCGGCGAGGGCGGCCACGTCGTCGCCCCCTTTGGCGAGCAAGGGCAGCGCCGCAGCCCATTTGCCCTTCCAGCAAGCGAGGAACTTCCCCCAGGCGCCATTCGCTTTGGCATCCGCGGCGTCTTTTCGCAACGATGCCAAGGCGGGCTTTGCCGCGTTGAACGCCGAACGAAGTTCCCGCACGTGCTTGGCGCGGGCTTGCAAGTCGATTTCCAGCCCGTTGTCGCGAGTCTTGCGAGCGGTCTGCACCATCGACGTTGCGGAGCGGCTCGCGTGATCGTAATCGTCAATCTCCGCCGCCATGCTGACCAACGACCAATAATCCATCGCAAGCGATTCGATTTGCTCGGCCGTGCGGGCCGAAGCGGCGCGCACTTTGACCGTCTTGGTCTTGTCGTTCAATTGTTCCCGTGTGACTTCCCTCTTGCGATCGACCGCCAGGTCGGCAAGCGAACCCCGCGCCGCGTGACCGTCATCGGCGGCCGATTCCGCGGGCTCTGAGGTCGCCAGCGCTGATTCCTTATTAACCGGGGCGGGAGGAGATGACTTGTCGTCGGTGCGATCTGCGTCGTGGTGAGATGCCTTCGGTACGTCTTCACTTCCTTCGACATCATCTACCGGCGGCGATGATCGTTTGGCATCCGCCGCCGCCGTCTCCGATGGTGAGCCGGGCGTGGGGGAATCGCTTCTTCCGGCATCGTCTGCATCGGGCTTGTCGGAGGTCGGGGCACGGGCTTCTTCGCCCTGGGGGGAACGATCTTGCTTGATTGGCAGTTGTGCAACGCTCTGGCGGTCCGCAGGGGCCCCGTTCACCGGGGCCGATTCGTGCTTTCGCGGATCGCTCTTGCTCGCCACCGAGCTCACGCCCTGAAACTGCAAAGCGACATAGATTGCCAACGCGCCGGCAATGGCGACACTCCCGCCGGTGATGAGTGTCGTTTGTTTGCGTTGCCGACTCCGACGGCTCGTTGCGCGAGATGTCTGGATGAGGGGGCGCGACGGCCCATCGTCGATCGTTGTGCAGGCGGCTTCGACCGCAGGCAGCGGTTTGGCGCCAGGCAGTGCCGAAGCCGCACGTTTTGCTGCCGGATTGCGTCTCTTGGCGCGAAGCGCCGCGTCGTAGGGTGCTTTTCGCTCGGGATCGAGCAGGCAAAGTTTGGCAGCCGCGATTTCGTTGAGGATCTTTTGCGACTGCGAGCCGTGAGCGCCGGTCTGGAACGCTCGCAGGTGGGCCATTTGCCGGTCGGCAGCCCCCTCGATCACTTCTGCGTCGGGTTCGAATTCGGCCAGCCCTAGCAACCGATAGTGATTGGGCGGCTGCTCTTCCGGCGGGATAGCCAGCCATTTATGGTAGCCGTCGAAGTCGGTGGCCATACAACCCCCATGAGCCGTTGGGTTGGTGTCCGAGTTTGGTTCTCAATATAACCGAATCTGCACGTCGACGGAACTTCCGCCGGGGGGGTCGGCGCCCGAATTCGTCCTCGGACCGCGGGTTCCGGAATGCATTCGGTCACATCGTCCGACGCGGTTAACCGATTGACATCCTGCTCTTGTTCAAGAGGCAATCGACTGCCGGCGCACAAAAGAGCCGCGCCAGGCGGGGCAGGTACCTGGGCAGCTCCCGATTCAGCCTTACGGCTGGGTCATGCGCCAAGATACCCCTGCCTCGGCCAAAATCAATACCCCCCCGCCTCGCTTTTCGGCCGAACGCGGCACTCACCGTATGGTTGCAGAAATCGCTTGAATTTACCCCAAGCTGTGGCAATCTGCGGTTGCTGCTCAGCAACGTATGCCGACGAAAGACCGCCCTCATCCGCCCTGCTGCCAGGGTTCTTGGACGACCCCGAAGAAGCCGACGGGGGCAGCGAGAGTAAAAAGGTGTCAGGAACCGTTTTCTACGAAAAGGTTCCCGACACCTTTTCGTGCGCCGCATTGCGGGTCAGCAGCTTTTGCAACACATTCGAGCACGGATTCGCCACGATCCGCGCGAAGACGCAAAATCAGATCATCGGCCAATTATGGCCTGGACGCGGCCCGGCCGTCGATGCCTCGTCTGGCTCGCTGAAGCCGAAAAGATACCCTGGCCGCGGCGGTGCGTTACAATGGCGCCCGACCTTTGCTGGCAGCCCTTTTGCAGCCCGGCATTGCTCGATTGCCCGCCGGAGACAGCTTATGAGAACGCAACTTGCTTTCACGATCGCGCTCGTTCTATGTGCGAAAATGTCGTTCGCCGCCGAAGAAGCTCCGTCGCTCGCCCCGACCTACGCCGACGTGCCCTACGGCCTGCACGAGCGCAACGTGCTCGATTTCTGGAAGGCCGAAGGCGATGGGCCGCGGCCGCTGTTGGTTTACATTCACGGCGGCGGTTGGATTGGCGGAGACAAGAAGCAAAACAATGCGGCGGCGATCATTCGGCCGTTCCTCGACAAGGGCATCTCCTACGCGGCCATCAATTATCGCCTGACCGGCGAAGCCCCGTTGCCGGCGCCCGTGTACGATGCGGCCCGCGCGATTCAGTTCCTGCGCAGCAAGGCGGCCGATTGGAACATCAATACCAAGCGGATCGCTCTGACCGGCGGCAGCGCGGGGGCCTGCACCTCGATGTGGCTGCTGTTGCACGACGACCTGGCCGACCCCCAGGCCAAAGACCCCGTGCTGCGCGAATCGACCCGCGTCTGTGCGGCGGCGGTCGTGGCGGGACAAACTTCGATCGACCCCAAGGTCATCGAAGGCTGGCTCGGCCCGAACGTGCTCAAGCACCGCATGATCAACATGGCCGTCGGCGAACCGACGATCGAGGGGGCGCTGGCCAACTACGACAAGTACCACGACCTCTACGTAGAGTTCTCGCCCTACAATCACCTCGACGGCAACGATCCGCCGCTGTTGATGACCTACCCGAGCGACATGACGCTGCCTTCGAAAGACGCCGGTCACGGCATCCATCACCCGGTTTACGGCGTGAAGATGAAGAAGAAGGCCGACGCGGTCGGGCAGGAATGCCACCTGCTGATTCCCGGCGTTTCGAAGTCGGAAAAGTATCCAAGCGCGAACGCCTTCTTGATCGACAAACTGCTGGCGCCGTAGTTCAAGCCGGGCCTTCGATCGTAACGTGCTCGGCTCGCGGGCGACCGCGAATCTGGCGGGGGCGGCGCGACGCAGGAACCGGGCCTTGGGCAGCGGCCGACGGAATCGGCCCGGTTCGATAGAGTCAACCGCCAAAGTGCGAAAGGCGCGACTATGCAGCGCGGTGGTCCGCCGGGATCAGCCGCGGGGTGGAAATGCGAGCGCCGAACACGGCGCCGTGCGACGATTGCAGTTGCCGGAAGCTTGCGTGCAAAAAGCGAAACGTTTCTTCCGGCGGCCCGAAAGAGAGCCATTTGGCGGCCAAGGCTTCCATCTGCTGGTGATACTCGCGCTCGCTCGGACCGTGCGCGTAGCAACGGCCCGGCAAACGCCTCAAATCGCCATTGAAGCTCGGCGAAATGTGCCAAAGTTCGTGAATGACCGTGGTCAGCTTCTCTTCGAACGAATGGTTCAAGAACCGCGGCAGGTAGAAACTCAGCAGATAGAGCATCTCGCGGCCCGAGGCGTCGTAGAGTCGCTCGATCGTCCAGCGGCGGCCGCAGCGCTGAGTGAATAACTCGCCCCCCTCGAAGCGCAGGGGGGTCAACGTGGCTTGGAGTCCGTGCGAGGCCGCGCTGCGGGCCTGGCAATAGCGGATCGCCACGCGCGACATATCGACGTGGCTCAACTCGGGAAGTCTTGCCGCCAGATCGGCGCACAGCCGTCCGACGTGAAAATTGAAATCGAAGCCGCCGTCGCGCTTGCCCCTGGACGTGTTGGAGCGATCGCCTTCCATGGGATCTCATTCAACCAAAGGCTTGTCCGCCTAATCTTGCGAACCGCCCTGCGACGCCAAAGCTATGCTTCCGCCGAGCCCGAATCTGCAGTTTCGAACTTGGGCGCTTGGGCCTTGCCGCTCACCCGATCGCGAACGCCGACGAACTCTAAAATGGCGCGTGTGCCGGCGTCTCCCAGCCGCGGCTTGGCCAGCCGCATGATCCGCGTGTATCCGCCCGGCCGATCGGCGAAACGCGGCGCGACGTCGCTGAACAGGATTCGCACCGCCTGCTTGTCGCCGAGCATTTGCAACGCCCGGCGTCGAGCGGTCACGACCGGGGCGATGGCATCCGCCCATTTTTTCCATTGGTCGCTATTGCGCCACTGACGCCAGGCCTCGGTGTTGCGCTCGGCGTCCGTCGCGAATTCGGCAGCGGCGTCTTGAGCCTGCATCGAGCGCCGCGCGAGCGTGATGCACTTTTCGACGACCGGCCGCACTTCTTTGGCCTTCTCGAGCGTGGTGACGATCCGCCCTTTGACCTTGGGCTTGTTGTCATCGTCCTCCGCGTCGCGCTCGGTGAGAAACAACGCGCTGGCCAGATTTTTCAACAACGCGCGCTGGTGGCTCGGCGAGCGCCCCAGCGTGCGGCCTTTTCTTCGATGTCGCATGGCTTCAGACCCGATCTCTGCAATGAATGAATTTCAAGTTTCCAGTCGGCACGCAGATGGCGTGACGGCTCAAACCGAGGACGGAGTCGGCAACCGCATTCCCAGCCGCAGGCCCAACTCGACCAGCTTTTCGCGGACTTCGGTGAGCGTCGTTTCGCCGAAGTTGCGTACGTCGAGCAACTGGTCCGGCGTCTTCGTCACCAGGTCGCGAACGGTATGGATGTTTTCCGATTCCAAGCAGTTCGTGGCACGCACCGAGAGCTTCAATTCGGCCAGACTCAGGCCCAGCTTTGCATCGATCGCCGCATCCGACACGAACGCGCTGGCGGCCCGGCTCTCGGCGAAAATCTGCGTTCCCAACTCGCTGTATTGCACGAACGGGTTCAAGTGCTTTCGCAGAATCTTGGCCGACTCGACGAGGGCCATTTCCGGGCCAATCGAACCGTTCGTCCAGATTTCCAAAGTCAGCTTGTCGTAGTTCGTCTTCTGTCCGACGCGAGTCTCTTCGATCTCGTAGCGCACGCGGACCACAGGGCTGTAAACTGCGTCGACCGGAATGATGCCGATTTCGACGTTCGGGCTGTGCTCGGTCGCCGGCACGTAGCCGCGGCCGTTCTCCACCACCATTTCCACTTCGAACGGCACGTCCTCGGTCAGCGTGGCGATCGCATGGTTCTTATTGATCACCTCGACCGCTTCGTCCGCTTTGACGTCGGCGCCCGTGACGACGCCCTTGGTCCGCTTTTCGATGCGGATCACGCGCGTGCTATCGCTGTGGTTCTTGACGACCAGCGATTTGATGTTGAGCACGATGTCCGTCACGTCTTCGACGACGCCGGGCAGGGTGGTGAATTCGTGCTGGGCGCGCTGCAGCTTAACCTGGGTGATGGCGCTGCCCTCCAGACTGGAAAGCAGAATTCGCCGCAGGCTGTTGCCGATCGTCACGCCGAAGCCTCGCTCGAACGGTTCGGCGACGAACTTGCCGTAGGTCGAGGTCAGCGTTTCTTGTTCGCAGGTCACCAGACTGGGCAGTTCCAGTCCACGCCATCGAATTCGCATCAGTAGCCTCCGCAAAAAAAAGCTCGGCTCGCGTTTCCTTGCGAGCGGAACTCAAGCGATATTTGGAGCAACGTCTGTTATTTGGGTCAAAGCCGGTTATTGGGAGCAAAGCCGGTTATTTGGAGCAAAGCTCGATGATGAGCTGGGTCTGGACCGGAATCGACACGTCGAAGTCTTCCGGCAGCCGCGACACGCGCCCTTCGGGAATAGGACCGTCGACGCGCGACAGGAAGTCGGGCACTTCGCGATGGTGCTCGGCCAGGTTCGCCTGCACCGCCTGCAGGCTCTTGACACGGTTCTTGACGCGAACCACGTCGCCCGGCTTCAAAAGGTAACTGGGAATATCCACGCGGCGACCGTTGACCGTAATATGCCCGTGCGCAACCAATTGGCGGGCCTGCGAACGGCTCTGGCCGAAACCGAGCCGATGGACGATGTTGTCCAGTCGGCGTTCCAGGAGGCTCATCAACGTGGCGCCGGTATTACCCTTGGAACGCTGCGCCTCGGAGAAATAGCGGCGGAATTGGCGTTCGAGCACGCCGTAATAGTGCTTGACCTTCTGCTTCTCGCGGAGGTGCAAACCGTAGTCGGTCAACTTGCCGCGGCGGTATTGGTGCATGCCGGGCGCCGAATCGCGACGCTCCACGCCGCACTTGGGCGTATCGCAGCGAGAGCCCTTGAGAAATAGCTTCATCCCCTCGCGGCGACAAAGGCGGCAAACCGGTCCTGTATGACGAGCCATGATTTCGATTGCTTCAAAGGTTCGAAAAACGATGTCTGTACATTCCGACTAGACGCGGCGCTTCTTCGGCGGCCGGCAGCCGTTGTGCGGCAGCGGCGTCACGTCTTCGATGCTCTTGACGGTCAACCCGGCGGCCTGCAGGGCGGTAATCGCGCTTTCACGGCCGCTACCGGGCCCCTTGACGCGAACATCGACCTCCTTGACGCCGAACTTACTGGCTTTCTCGGCGCACTGCTGGGCGGCGCATTGGCCGGCGAAGGGAGTGCTCTTGCGGCTCCCCTTGAAGCCGCACGTGCCGGCACTAGCCCAGCACAAGGTATCGCCCTTCGTGTCGGTAATCGTCACCGTGGTATTGTTGAACGTGGCCTTGACGTGCGCCACGCCTAAAGTCACGTTTCGGCGAACCTTACGTCGTTTGCTCTTTGACACCGGTTAGATGTTCCCTTTGCGTGTAATAAGTGTTTTAGCAGGCATTCGGTAGACGGCAGGCGGCATACGGGGCGAATACGGCCAACCCGTATGCCGCCTACCGCCTGCTACCTACCTACTTCATGTCCTTGACGCCCTTCTTCCCGGCCACGGTCTTCTTCGGACCTTTCCGGGTGCGGGCATTGGTTCGGGTGCGCTGGCCGCGAACCGGCAAGCCGCGGCGATGCCGCAAACCGCGATAGCAGCTAATGTCGCGCAGCCGGGCGATATTTTGGGCGACTTGGCGCCGCAACTGCCCCTCGACGACATAGTCCTTGTCCAACAACGCGGCCAACCGCGCCAGCTCGTCTTCGGCCAAATCTCTTGCATGCGCCTGCGGATTGATGCCGGCCTTATGGCACAGCTCCCGCGACACCTTCTTGCCCACGCCATACAGGTAGGTCAACGAGATGACCGTGGGCCGGTCATTCGGAATATCAACACCCATTAAACGCGGCATAACCCATTCGCTCCTTTGAACTTAACAGCTCCTTTGAACCTAACGCCACCTTAGCCTTGCCGCTGTTTGTGACGGGGATTATTGCAAACTACGAAAACCACGCCGCGACGGCGGACGAGCTTGCAGTTTTCGCAGATTCGTTTGACGCTGGCGCGAACTTTCATGGGCCTGAATTCCAACTCCGGTGGCTAATCCAAAGCGACTAAGTATAACCCTCGACGCCGTTCTCGTTCAAGCCCCCTTGATTTCCTGCCGACCGTGAATTTTCCAGATTCGAATGCACGCTTAAACATCCTCGCCGTTGGGGCCGGCAGTAAGGGCCACCGGCCCCTCTTTGGTCATGGCGATCGTGTGCTCGAAGTGGGCGCTGGCTTTGCCGTCCTTGGTCACCTGCGTCCAATGGTCGGATAGCCCTTTGACCTTTTGCGTGCCGACGTTCACCATCGGCTCGACGGCGATCACCAAGCCGGGACGTAGTTCGAAATCTCCGCTGCGCAGGAGTTGTTTACTGCGGAAATTCGGCACCTGCGGCTCTTCGTGCATTTCGCGGCCGATGCCGTGCCCGACGAACGTTTCGACTACGTAGAAGCCGGCGTCGCGGACGTACTTCTCCATTTCAGCCGCCACGTCGCTCCAACGGGTCTTGACCTTCATCATCTCAATGGCCAGGTCGAGCGCGCCTTTGGTGACTTCGAGCAGCCGCCGTTTTTCGTCGGAGATTCGCCCTACAGGCCGCGTCACCGCTGCGTCGCCGCACCAACCGGCCAACTTGCAACCGGTGTCGATGCTGACGATGTCGCCCTCCACGAGCTTGCGCGGCCCCGGGATGCCGTGAACGACCTCCTCGTTGACCGAAATGCACGTCACGGCCGGAAACGGCACTTTGCCGGGCACCCCTTTGAACAGCGGAATGGCGCCACGCTCGACAAAATACTTTTCGATGACCGCGTCGATCTCCTGAGTGGTCACCCCCGGCTTAACCAGCGCAGCCGCCAGTTGGTGCGCCTGCCAAACCACCAGGCCCGCCTCGCGCATCAAGGCAATTTCCCGCGGAGATCTCAGATTCAGCACGCTCGTTCGGCTCCTTCGACTAGTCCGCGGTATCCGCGGCCATTCCATTGCGCTTGGAAGCATCCCGGAGCGCAGCTTTAATTCGCTCGAAGACTTCGTCGGGAGTCCCCGTTCCCTCGATGGTTCGCAGCACGCCCTGCTTCCGGTAATAGTCCAACAGCGGCCGCGTCTGGTTCCAGTAGGAACGCAACCGCTCGGCGATCACTTCCGGCCGGTCGTCCGCCCGGGCTCGCCCGGCGAGCCGCCGAATCACGTCGGCGTCGTCGACTTTGAGTTCCAGGACCAGATCGATCGGCTTGCCGCTGCTCTGCAAGGTTCGATCCAACGATTCGGCTTGCCGCAGCGTGCGCGGAAAGCCATCAAACATCGCACCCGCCGTGCAATCGTCGCTCGCCAGCCGCTCGTCGACCAGCTTGAGCACGATCGAATCGGGCGCCAACTGCCCGTTGGCAAGATACGGCTCGGCCAGCTTTCCAGCTTCGGTGCGGTCGCGAATCGCCTGGCGCAGCAACTCCCCGGTCGACAGATGGGGGATTCCCAAGTACTCGACCAATCGTTGAGATTGGGTGCCTTTGCCCGCTCCCGGCGGACCTAGAAAAATTATCCGCATCGTGATTCCGGGCCCTCGGGCCGAATGCCTTCGTCTGGCGCTAACTTCGCCTTTCCGTCGCCATGCCCTTCATCGATAGACGGATCGCCCGCCAGCGGCAGTTTACGATTTTTCCAAGAGCCCGCGATAGTTCCGCATCACCAGGTGGCTGTCGATCTTCTGTACCAGATCGAAGGCCACGCTGACCGCAATCAGCAAGCCCGTGCCGCCGTAAAAGCTGGCAATTTGATAGTCGATATTCACCATGTTCGAGACCATCGTCGGCATGATGGCCACCAAGGCCAAGAAGCCGGCGCCGACGTAGGTGATCCGCACCATGACTTTTTCCAGGTAATCGGCGGTGCGTTTGCCCGGCCGATAACCGGGAATGAACGTTCCGAAGCTCTTCAAGTTGTCGGCCATGTCCTTCGGGTTGAAGGTGATCGCCGTCCAGAAGTAGCAGAAGAAGTAAATCAGCGCCACATAGAGCACATTGTGGGTAAACGATGTGTACGAAATGAAGGCCCGGCTCAGTTCGGCCAGCCAACTCTGGCTGGAGAAAATCTTGCTCAGATAATCGAAGAACAAGGAGGGAAACATCAGCAAGCTGCTGGCGAAGATAATCGGCATCACGCCGGCTTGATTCACCCGCAACGGCAAGTATTGCCGCGTGCCGCCATAGACGCGGCGGCCGCGCACGTGCTTGGCGCTCTGCGTGGGGATGCGCCGCTGGCCCTGCGTGATGAAGACCACGCCGAACACGACGCCGACGAACAGCGCCACCAGCACGATCAGCTTGGCTACGCCCATTTCGCCGGGCCCGCCCTCGAGCACCAATTCTCCTTTGAACAGCGGCTTGAGCAGCTCGAAGCCGGCCTTGGGCATCCGCGCCAGAATGCCGGCCATAATCAACAAGCTGATGCCGTTGCCGATACCGAACTCGTCGATCTGCTCGCCGAGCCACATCAGGAAGATCGTGCCTGCGGTCATCGTCATCACCGACACAACGTACCACGACAAGGGCAGCGTATCGTTGGGCATGAACTCGCTGGCGATCATCCCTTGGCTCACGAGCACGCGCACGTAAAACCAGCTTTGAAACAGGCACAACACGACCGTTGCATAGCGCGTGTATTCGTTGATCTTCTTGCGGCCGCTCTCGCCTTCTTTTTGCAGCTCTTCCAGAGGCTTCCAGACGCTAGCCAAGAGCTGGAAAATGATCGAAGCCGAAATATAGGGCATGATTCCCAAGCCGAAGATCGTGGCCTGATCGAGCTGGGAGGCGCTGAACGTCGCCACGTTTTCCAGGATTTTTCCCAGCCCTGCGTCGGTCGTCGAAGAAAACAGGCTCTTGGTTTGGTCGATGATCGGGAGCGGAATCCACGAGCCGATGCGATAAATTCCCAACAAGCCCAGCGTCAGCAGAATCTTCGTGCGCAGCTCGGGAATGGTAAAGACGACGCGAAGTTTTTCCCACATGGCTCGGTCCGTCCTTTATGACAGGGGCGCTTTGCCGACCGCCGAGAGCTTCGCTCCATGAAACTTCGGCCAAGCCGCGATTTGCTGGGTCGAACCGCGGCTTTGCAATTATTGCGACTCTCGCTGCCGGCCGGCAAGCTACCACCGCGCGAAGCCGACACGGACCTTAACCCAGGTTGCTTACGCTTTCGCTTTCTTATTCCGAGATTGTTTGGCTGGCTTGACGACCGGCGCCTTGCCGGGCAATACGATCGCCTCGCCGCCGGCGGCCTGGATTTTCTCCAAGGCCGACTTGCTGAACCGATGGGCCGAGATCTTCAGCTTCTTCGTCAGCTCGCCATCACCCAGCACCTTGAACAAGTCGTAACGCCCCTTCAGGCGGCCCAAAGCGGCCAATCTCTCGGGAGTGACTTCGGCGCCCGCTTCGAACCATTGGTCCAAATCGCCGACATTGAGAGTCTTCACTTGCTCGGCAAAGCGGTTATGGAAGCCGCGCTTCGGGACGCGCCGCGAGAGGGGCATCTGGCCTCCCTCGAACGCGGGATGGGAGGTCCAGCCTGCCAACTGGCCCTGGCCCTTGTGCCCGCGGCCCGCGGTCTTGCCGCGGCCCGAACCGATGCCGCGACCAATGCGCAGGCGCTTCTTGTGCTTTTTGATTCCGCGATGAACGTCGTGCAAATTCATGACAAGGAAACTCCCCTCAAGCGTTCCGTATCTTGCCGCGAGCGGAGACTCAGCAACGCGTTAATCGTGGCTTTAACCAGGTTGGCCGGGTTCGTCGAACCGAAACTTTTCGTGAGAATATCATGGATGCCCGCGGCATCACAAACCGCGCGCACGCTGCTGCCGGCCTTCACGCCCGTGCCGGCGCTGGCCGGCACCAGAATCACGTGGGCGGCGCCAAAGCGGCCTTCGACCGTGTGCGAGATCGTGGGACCGTTCAATTCGATTTCGGTCATGTTGCGGGCCCCGTCCTTGACGGCCTTCTCGACGGCCGGCGGCACTTCGTTCGCCTTGCCGTAGCCCCAGCCGACCTTCCCCTTGCCGTTTCCGACCACGACCATGGCGGTGAAGCTGAAGCGACGGCCGCCCTTGACGACTGCGGCGCAACGCCGGATCTTGACGACCTTGTCGATCAATTCGCCGCGATTGCCGGATGAGGTGGTGGACACGTTCGTTGCTACTCCTCGCGGTTATTTCGTTAAAATACCAAGCCCGCCTCGCGGGCGGCATCGGCCAGGGCGGCCACTCGTCCATGGTACTGATATTCGCGGCGATCGAAAGCCACTTCCTTCACGCCCGCGGCCAGCGCCCGTTCGGCGATCGCTTTGCCGATCGCCTGGGCCGCAGTCTTGTTGCCGCCGTAGCCCGCCTCGCCGCCGAGCTCCTTCTCCGACGTGCTCGCAGAGGCCAGCGTGTGGCCGCGGACGTCGTCGATCACTTGCACGTACAGGTGCTTGTGGCTGCGGAACACGCTCAGACGGGGACGCGTCGAGTCGCGCTTGATGCGGTTGCGGACGCGAAAGCCTCGCCGCCGGCGTTGATGGATGATCGTCTTTTCGTGATTCACTGCACTATTCCTCTGTCTCGCAGCTAACGCTTCTCGCAGCTAACGCTTCTCGCCGCTAACGCTTCTCGCCGCTAACGCTTCTCGCCGCTTACTTCGTCATTGCCTTGCCGGCCTTGCGGCGCACCGCTTCGCCCTCGTAGCGAATGCCTTTGCCCTTGTAAGGCTCCGGCTTGCGAACGGCGCGAACTTCTGCGGCGAACTGGCCGACCTGTTGCTTATCCGTCCCTTTGACGACGACGTGCGTCTGGTCGGGGCACGTCACCTTGAGCGTCTTGGGAATCTTCATGTGTACTTCGTTGGCGAAACCGACCCGCAATTGCAACGTCTCGCCCTGCACCGCCGCCAAGTAGCCGACGCCGACGATTTCCAGCTTTTTCTCGTAGCCGTCGGTGACGCCTTTGCACATGTTCTGGATCAAGGCGCGGCTCAAACCGTGCAAGGCTCGCGCCTGTCGCGTTTCGCTTCGCCGCGAAACCACGACTTGCTTGGCGCCTTCGTCCAAGGCCACGGAAACGTCGCGGTGCAACTCCTGCTCCAATTTGCCCTGCGGGCCCTCGACGACTACCTTGTTGCCGCTGACGGCCACTTTGACGTTACCGGGGATTAAAACGGGTTTGTTGCCGATGCGAGACATTTCAATAGGCCTTTTGCCGTTGCGACGGGCTGTTCAACCGCGTCTGCCGTCCAAGTTTCACCGCGTACGTTTTCACCGGGCCAATTCTCGACGAGCCAGTTCTCGCCGAGGCTTGCTCGGCTTTACCACAGTTCGCAGAGCACTTCGCCGCCCAGGTGGCGTTGCCGCGCCTCGCGGTCGCTGACCACGCCTCGGCTGGTGCTGATGATGGAAATCCCCAATCCGTTGAGCACCGGTCGCAGCCCGTCGGCGCCGCTGTAAATGCGGCGCCCGGGCTTGCTGACCCGTTTGATGTGCCGGATCACTCGTTCGCCGTTGGGACCGTATTTCAGATGCAGCCGCAATTGCCGGCTCGGCGAAGCTTCCACCTCTTCGAAATCCCAGATGTAGCCTTCGCGCTTGAGCACCTCGGCCAAGCCACGCTTGACTTTCGAGAGCGGCATTTCCACGCTGGGTCGCTCGACGCGCACCGCGTTGCGGATGCGAGTCAACATATCGGCGATCGGGTCAGTCATCATCTTACTAGGTCTTCCCTTTACCAACTCGCCTTCTTGAGCCCTGGAATCAACCCCTGGTCCGCCAGGTTGCGGATGCAAATTCGGCACAGCCGAAACTTGCGGTACACGGCGCGCGGCCGCCCGCACAATTGGCACCGCGACTCGCGCCGGCTGGAAAATTTCGGCGTTCGATTCGCCTTCGCTATTTTTGATTTACTCGCCATCGATTTTCCTTTTTTCGCAGGCCTTAGGCGGAACTGGGATGACCATCCCACATTCCCGCCCGCCTACCATCTACTACCTACCGCGTGCTAATCCTCACCCGGCCGCGCGACCCTTCGCCGCGGCTTCCTCGACCTTGAACGGCATCCCCAGCGCCCGCAGCAACTCGCGAGATTCATCGTTGCTGTCGGTCGAGACCACCAGCGTTATGTTCATGCCTTGCACGCGGGTGTACTTGTCCGGGTTCAACTCCGGAAACACCAACTGCTCGACCAGCCCCAGGCTGTAATTGCCGCGGCCGTCGAAGGCATTCGGATCGAGTCCGCGAAAATCGCGCACGCGAGGCAACGCGATCGAGATCAACCGATCCAGGAACTCGTACATCCGCGTCCCTCGCAGGGTGACCTTGCAGCCGATCTCCTGTCCTTCCCGGAGGCGGAAATTCGCAATCGACTTTCGGCTTCGCGTGACGGCCGGTTTTTGACCCGAGATCATGGTCAATGCCGAGACCGCCTCTTCAAGGTGCTTCTTCTCGGAGATCGCGCTGCCGACGCCCATGTTGACCACGATCTTCTGCAGCCGCGGCAACGACAACCGATTCGTCCGCCCGAGCTTTTCTTTCAGCGCGGGCAGCACTTGCTTTACGTATCGCTCTTTTAATCGAGGTGTGGAAGCCATGATTCATCACAACGGCCCGTTCGGCCGCAATTGAAGTTCGATGCTCGTAGATTTAGGATTTCGCGGCGGGCTTCGCTTTCGTACGCGGCGGCGCCAAAGTTCCCGCATTCGCGTTGCACTTCTTGCAAACGCGCTCTTTCCCGCCGTCTGACGTAAACCGCACTCCGGTCCGCGTCGCCTGGTTGCACGCCGGACAAACCAAGAGCACGTTCGAGATCTGGATCGGCATCTCTTTCGAGAGGCGTCCGCCCTGCGGATTCCGCTGGCTGCGCCGCATGTGCTTGAAGACGCGGTTGACGCCTTCCACCACCAGCTTCCCGGCCTCGCGATCGAGCTTCAGCACCTTGCCGCTCACGTCGCGATCGTTACCCGCAATCACTTTCACCGTGTCGCCGACTCGAATATGCATCACACCACCTCGGCCGCCAAGCTGACGATTTTCATGAAATTCTTTTCGCGCAATTCGCGGGCCACGGCGCCAAAAATGCGCGTGCCGCGGGGATTGCCTTCGTTGTCGACGATGACCAGCGCGTTCTGGTCGAATCGCACATAGCTGCCGTCGCTCCGCCGGGTCGGCTGCTTACAGCGAACGATCACCCCGCGAACGATGGCCTTCTTCTTGATATCGCTGCCGGGAATCACCGTTTTGACGCTGCAAATGATCACGTCGCCCAGGCCGGCCGTGCGCCGGTGGCTGCCGCCCAGCACCTTGATGCACATCACCTCTTTGGCGCCGGTATTGTCTGCGACGGTCAGTCGCGTTTGCATTTGAATCATAACTCAAGCGCCTTCCGCTTCCTCTTTCGCGTCTTCCAACCGAGCCGCTGCTCGCATCGCGGCAATGTCCACGGCCTGACTCTTGCTGACTACCCGCACCAACTCCCATCGCTTGAGCTTCGACTTCGGCGCGCACTCGATGATTTCGACCGTGTCGCCCAGGCCCGACTCCTCCTTCTCGTCATGCACGTGGCAGACCGTCTTGCGGTGCAGAATCTTGCCGTATTTCGCATGCTTGACCAGACGCGGGATCTCCACGCGACGGCTCTTGGCCATCTTGTCGCTGGTCACCAATCCAATTGCAACTCGCTTGGGCATCAGTGAGTTTCCTTCCGAGCACGTTGTCCTTGAATCGTCTTGAGCCGAGCGATCAATCGTCGTTGCTTGCGCAATTCGCTGGAGGCCGTCAGCCGTTCGGTCTGCGCCTTCAATCGCAGCCGAAACAGGTTTTCGGCCGTCTCCTTGAGGGTCAACTGCAACTGCTCGTCGCTCATCTCGCGCAGTTCGGAGGCTTTTGTCATAGCTTACGTCTTGATCTAATGGTTCCACATTGTCGTCTTTGGCCGCGTCGTCCTTGGCCGCAGCGGGAGACGACTCTCGAACGCCCTAAATGGTCCGGCGGCGCACGAATCGCACCCGCACCGGCATCTTGTGGGCCAGGCGGCGAAAGCAAATCCGCGCGGCTTCCTCAGTCACGCCGGCGATCTCGTACAACATCGTGCCTGGCTTGACCACGGCCGCCCAATACTCCGGCTCGCCTTTCCCTTTGCCCATGCGGGTTTCCAAGGGGATCGACGTGATGGACTTATGGGGGAACACGCGGATGTACAGCCGCCCTTCGGTCCGCAGGTATTGCTGCGCGCCGATACGACCGGCTTCGATCGTATTCGCACTGATCCAGCCAGCCTGGGTAGCCTGGAGGCCGAAATCGCCGAACACCACGCGATTGCCTCGCGTCGCGTTACCTCTTATACGTCCTCTTTGGCTTTTTCGGTGCTTGACCCTCTTGGGCATCAGCGCCATGGATTTCATCCTCTTGATACATGCCTTGGTTGACCCACACCTGCACCCCGATGTGCCCTTGGGCGGTCATGGCTTCGGTGAAGCCATAATCGATTTTCGCCCGCAGGGTCGACAACGGGATGGAGCCGGCGCCTTGCTTCTCGCGCCGCGCCATTTCAGATCCGGCCAGGCGGCCGGCCAGTTGAATCTTCACGCCCTTGGCGCCCGCTTCCATCGTTTGCTCGATGGCCCGCTTCATCGTGCGGCGGAAGCTGGCCCGCTTGGCGAGCTGCTCTGCGATATCTTCGGCGACCAGTTGCGCTTGAATCTCGGGGCGGGAGATTTCCTCGATCTTGATGTTGATCCGGCGGCCGACGAGGGCCTGCATCTCGGCTTGCAGCCGTTCGACTTCCTGGCCCTTGCGGCCGATGATGATGCCCGGCCGCGCCGTGTACAGCACGACCTTCACCTCATCGCGAGTGCGCTCGATCTCGATTCGGGGAATGCCGGCGAAGCGGTACTTTTCCTTGACGAACTTCCGTAGCTTGAAATCCTCAAGCAGCAGTTCGCTGTATTCCTGTTTCGATGCATACCAGCGGCTCTTCCAACCGGTCATGATGCCGGTGCGAAACCCCACTGGATTGACTTTTTGACCCATCGTAATTACCTGCTGCCTAACAGAGGGCTTTTTACCACTCCAAATTGTCGACCGCGACGTGAATGTGACTCATCCGCTTCTTGACCATGAACGCCATGCCGCGAGCCCGAGGCCGAATGCGTTTGAACATCGGGCCTTCGTCCACCCGAGCGTCGACCACCACCAGGTTTTGCAAGTTCGGGGCCCGGCGATCCTCGGCGTTACCCAGCGCGCTTTTCAGCACTTTCTCCAGCAGCCGGGCGCCTCGCTGCGGCTGGTATCGCAAAATGTCCAAGGCTTCGTCCGCGTGCTTGCCGCGAATCAGGTTCGCCAACGGGCGAACCTTGCGGGCGCTGATCCGGGCGAACCGGTGTACGGCTTCGTAAGCCATCGCTGAGTTTCCTCTCTAGAGCCTACCGACTACTTCTTGCCGCCCTTGCCGCCGTGACCGCGGAAGGTGCGAGTGGGAGCGAACTCCCCGAGTTTGTGTCCGACCATGTCTTCCGTCACGAAGACTTTCATGTGCGTCTTGCCGTTGTGGACCATGAACGTGTGTCCGACGAACTCCGGCACGATCGTGCAGGCGCGAGCCCACGTCTTGATCGGCGCCTTTTCTCCCCGCTCGTCGAGCTTCTGTACCTTCATGAACAACTTGGGGTTGATGAAGGGCCCTTTTTTCAGCGATCTTCCCATAATTCAATCGCAATCCTGCTGTGCTGAGCAACCTGTTTCGAGCGATCTCTCGCGGGCCTTGTTAAAGCTTGAGCTGTCCATACCGACGCGACCGACGACGCCGCACGATCGCCGAATTCGAAGGCTTGCGGCGATTGCGGGTGCGCCCGCCCTTGGCGAGCTTGCCGGTCGGACTGACCGGGTGCCGCCCGCCCTTGGTGCGGCCTTCGCCGCCGCCGTGCGGGTGGTCAATGGGGTTCATCGTGGTGCCGCGCACGTGCGGGCGGCGCCCCATCCATCGCTTGCGGCCAGCCTTGCCAAGCACCACATTCATGTGATCGGGATTGCCCGTGACGCCAATCGTCGCCCGGCAATTGGCCGGAATCCGGCGAATTTCACCGCTGGGCAGAGTAATTTGCGCCCAGTTGGCGTCACGAGCGGCCAGCGTCGCCGAAACGCCCGCCGACCGGCACAATACGCCGCCGCGGCCGGGTTGCAATTCGATATTGTGAATCGCCATGCCCAGCGGGATATTCCGCAGCGGCAGGCAATTACCCACGGCCGGCGGGGCCTCGGGACCGCTCATCACTTCGGCGCCTTCCTTGAGGCCGTGCGGAGCGATGATATACCGCTTTTCTCCGTCGACGTAGTACAACAGCGCGATTCTGGCAGTGCGGTTTGGGTCGTATTGAATCGAATGCACCTTAGCCGGCACGCCGTCTTTGTTGCGGCGAAAGTCGATCAAGCGGTATTGCTGCTTGTGTCCGCCGCCCCGGTGACGCGTGGTAATCCGGCCCTGATTGTTCCGGCCGCCCGTCTTGCGTTTTGGCAGCAGCAGCGTCCTCTCGGGCGTTGCGCCGGGAGTGAGTTCGGCGAAATCGCTGACGCTGGCGCCGCGGCGTCCGGCGGTGGTCGGTTTGTAACGGCGAATTCCCATGACTTAGCTGCTTTCTTTTGATCGTTCGAGGTCGAAACCTGCTTGCCGGGGGCTGGAGTCGCTCGCCACGGAAGCAAACCCAAGCCGCCCGCCGGCTCTCAGAAGAATTCGATCCGGTGCTCCGGATCGAGCTTGACGATGGCCTTCTTCCAGGGCTTGGTTTCGGAACTGTGGAACCGACTGCGGCGAGGTTTCCCCTTCCGGGTCAACGTGCGGACGTGAACCACTTTGACGTTGAACATCTCCTCTACGGCGCGGCGAACATCTTGCTTCGTGGCGAGGCGATTGACCTCGAACGCGTAGGCGTTGTGTCGCGTGGAACGATGCATTCCTTTTTCGGTCACCAGCGGCCGCAAAAGAATCTGATGCGGCTCCAACGACAGCGAGGAGGTTTTGGCAGTCGGCTCAACCATGATCGTTAAACTCACCTTCCAATTCGACTATTCGAGTCGCTCAACCGACTGCGGCGCCTTCGGCCATTACCTTCGCGGCCCCGCCTTCGGCCCGTTGTCGAATGGCATCGAGGGCAGCCTTGGTCACCAGCATTCGCCGCGGCGTCAACACGCTGAGGGCATTCAGCCCGGAAACCGGCGACACCGAAACGCCCGCGATGTTGCGGGCGCTCTTGTAAACATTGACATCATGCCCCGCAGTGGCGACGAGCAAGCTCACGCCGTCGCACTTCAAAGCCCGCAGAATGGAGGCCATGTCTTTGGTCTTCGGGGCGGCGAAAGCCAAGTCGTCGATCACCACGACCTGTTCGTCGCGAATCTTCGAGGCCAGCGCCATGCGAGTCGCCAATTGCACCGCCTTGCGAGGCAGGCGATAGGTCCAATCGCGAGGGCGCTTGGCGAAGATGTGTCCGCCGCCGCGACGGACGCCGCTGCGCCGCGAACCGGCACGCGCGTTGCCCGTCCCCTTTTGGCGATACATCTTCTTCGTCGTACCGGCCACTTCGCCGCGACTCTTCGTCTTGGCGGTGCCCAGCCGCAAGTTCGACTGATACATCACGACGACGTCGTGCAACAGTTGCTTGTTGATGCGCGGCGCCAAAGCCGCCACGTCGATATCGTAGCTGCCGACTTGCTCGCCGGTCCGGTTGTAAATTGGCAAAACCGCCATGAGATCTCAGCCGCAATTAAAGTTTATTGGTTTCGCGAATCACCAGATAGCCGCCGTTGGGCCCGGGCACGGCGCCGTGGACCAGGAGCAGATGATTTTCAACGTCTACCCGAACGACGTGCAAATTCCGCATCGTGCTCTGTTCGTTGCCGTAGCGGCCAGCCATTCGCCGACCCTTGAAGGTCCGAGCGGGAAACGTGTTGCAGCCCGTCGAGCCAGCATGCCGATGCACCTTCTTCACGCCGTGGCTCGCTCGCTGACCTTTATAATTGTGCCGCTTCATCACGCCCGACGTGCCGCGGCCTTTCGACGTGCCGGTAATGTCGACCGCTTTCACGCCTTCAAGGAGCCCGACGGAAAGCTCTTGGCCGACGGAGAAGTCGCCGCCAAGGTCGCGAAACTCGCGAACGAATCGCTGGGGCTCGCAATCAGCCCGAGCCGCCTGCTCGGCGCCAGCGCCTGCCAGACGCCTGGATCGCTTGCTATCCAACTTAGCAACATGACCACGAGCGGCGCGACTAGCCAAACGGCGAGGCATATCGCCGTAACCCACCTGCACGGCCTCGTATCCGTCGCGGCCCGCCGAACGGAGCTGCAACACGCGACAAGGACCGGCCTGGATTACGGTCACCGGAACAGCCCTTCCGGTTTCATCAAATATTTGCGTCATCCCGACCTTGCGGCCGAGCAAGCCAATCGCCATAGTTCTCGCCTTGTGGTCTGTCGCCTACGGGAGTTGCGAACGCGATTCGCAAATTACCCGCACGGCATCCGATCCATGTTCCTCAACACCCCCCTCGACGCCAGCATTGGCAGGCGAGGAGACTTAGGCAGTTATTCGGTTTTTTCGATTAGTGCCGACTGGAGGCCTTGATCTTGATATCAACACCCGCCGGCAGGCTCAGCTTATTAAGCGCCTCGATCGTCTTCGCGGTCGACTGCACGATGTCAATCACCCGCTTGTGCGTACGAATCTCAAACTGTTGCCGAGCCTTCTTATCGATGTGCGGACCGGAAAGGACCGTGTACCGCTCGATCCGCGTGGGCAAAGGGATCGGCCCATGCACTTCAGAGCCAGTGCGCTTGGCAGTGTCCACGATCTCGGCGGCGCTCTGATCCAGCACGGAGTGGTCGTAGGCCTCCATCCTGATCCGAATCACCTCACTCGAATGACCAGCCACGCAAACACTCCTAAAAGACCGACAGTCAATTGCCAAGCTCGCCCCTAGTCACTGCTTCTGGCGACAGGGCGAACCGCCGATCTTAAGAGCTTCGTGAAATTGTGTCAATGGCCTCGGTGCAGGAATTCGCCCGGCAACGCCGGCCTTCTTATGTAGCCCAGGCGTTTACGCCTGGGATCCGCGCGAGGTGCAAACGCAACCGTTTCCCCGATCGGCGCCTCCTGGGCCGCAACGCGGCCCAGGAGGCGCCGATCGCGATGCGTGGTAGTGGAATGTCCGCGGCTCCCAGGCATAAATGCCTGGGCTAGGTAAAAGTCGGGACCGAAGGCTATCGGGGACATCCAGCGGAAGGCGAAAATCGGCTCGCCGATGCTTGACGCCGGAGTTCGTCGTTGTAGTATTGTGTTAAGACAGTGATACAAAACAGGCAGTCGCCCATCTCTGCGAGCGCTTCGCGGTGCAAATTCACGTCTCGACCAACGACGGCAGCCCGATCTATTTGCAGATCGTCAACCAGGTAAAATACCTGATCGCCGCAGGGAGATTGCAGCCGAACGACGAGTTGCCGCCGATCCGCGTATTGGCGGAGCGGCTGTTGATCAATCCGAACACTGTGGCCCGAGCCTACCGCGAATTGGAGACGGCGGGCCTCGTGACGAAACGCGGTACGGCCGGCACCTACGTCTCGGCGACTCGCACGCCTCTGGTCAAGCAGCAGCGGTTGAAGATTCTCTCCGCGCGGATCGACGTGCTGCTCGCCGAGGCCGCCCAATTGGACGTCTCCCACGACGAGCTGCTGGCGCTGGTCGCCGATCGCCAGCGGATCCTGAAATCCGAGCCCGCCGCCGCAAACCGCAATTCAGGAGCGACGAGCCAATGATCGCCCAAAACCTGGAAAACAGCGAATCCGTCATCGAGATCGAGCGCGTCACGCGCGCGTTCGGCAAGAAAATGGCGCTCGGCGAAATCAGCTTGAGCGTGCCGCGGGGAGTGGTGTTCGGGCTGGTCGGCGCCAACGGCGCCGGCAAGACGACCTTGATTCGGCACGTGCTCGGCTTGCTCAAAGCCCAGCAAGGCTCGGTGCGCGTGTTCGGCCGCGACCCGGTCGCCGACCCGGTCGGGGTGCTCTCGCGCGTCGGCTGCCTGTCGGAAGAGAACGATTTGCCCGGCTGGATGCGCGTCGGCGAGTTGATGCGCTATACGCAGGCGTTTTATCCAGGCTGGGACGAAACCTACGCCGAAGAGCTGCGGCGGGCCTTTGCACTCGATCCCTCGGTCCGCGTCAAGCACTTGTCGAAAGGGCAGCGAGCGCGGGCCGGGCTGTTGATCGCCTTAGCCTACCGGCCCGAATTGCTCGTGCTCGACGAGCCTTCGTCGGGGCTCGACCCGATCGTCCGCCGCGATATTTTGGGGGCGATCGTCCGCACGATCGCCGATGAAGGCCGCACGGTGCTGTTTTCTTCGCACCTGCTCGACGAAGTGGAGCGCGTTTCGGACCATGTCGCAATGCTCGATCAGGGCCGGCTCGCGTTCGCTGGCGCGATGGACGACATCAAACAGACGCACCACCGTCTGACGCTGGTGTTCGCAGAAGCTCGCCGCGAGCCGCCGGCATTGCAAGGCGTATTGGCCTGGGAAGGCGCGGGACGCCAGTGGACGGCGCTGGTCAGCGGCCGGCTGGCCGAACTGCGAGTGGCCGCGATCGGCCAGGGCGCCCAGGTGGTCGACGAGCGCCCGCCTTCGCTCGACGAAATCTTCGTGGCCCAGGTCGGCGCCATCCGCACGACCGCCGAGGAGGTCTCCTGACGATGTACGCTCGCAGTCGCTACTCTCCCGGTTGGGGGCTGAGTTGGCAACTTTGGCGGCGTCACCGCTGGGGCTTTTTGGCCGACATCGCCTGGCTGGCGGCTTTGGCGCTGGCCGCGAATCTGTGGCCCGAAAGCTGGCGCTGGCCGCGCTTCGGGCAAAACCTGGAGTTGGGCGGATTGGCGGTGTTCATCCACTTGATCGCGGCCTTCAGCTACGGCTTTGAGGTCGATCTAACCGCCAACAAACGCTCGGGTTTTCCCACGAGTATGTTCACGCTGCCGCTAACCACCCGCACACTGGTCGCCTGGCCGATTGAGCTGGGGGCGGCGGCGATGACGGTCGTGTGGCTCGTAATCGCGCTAGGGATTTCGCATCCCTGCGGAATCGAGGCGCCGCTGGCGTTTCCGGCGGTCGTCGCCGTCGCCGTGTTGATGGCGATTCAAGCCGTGTCGTGGGCGCCGTTCGAGTTCGGCTGGGCGAGAGTCGCTGTCGCACTGCCCACGGTGCTGGCCGTGTTGTTTTCGCCGCTGTTGGCCACGCTGGTCGGCTTTCCAGAGAGGCTGATTCCGGTCGTCTATCTGGCTTTGCTGCCGGGCTTGTTCCTGGCCGCGGTCGCGGGCGTGGCTCGCGCGCGAAGGGGCGACGCTTTCGATTGGCGTTGGCATCGGGCCGTGGTGCAACTCGCCGCGCGGCTGCTGCCCGAGCGCAGGCGGCCGTTTGCCTCGGCGGCGCAGGCCCAGCTTTGGTTCGAATGCCGGCGGCATGCGGGCCTATTGCCGCTGTTCGTCGCCATGTTGCTGATCCCGATTGCGATGATTCTGTTTCTGGGATCCGACAGGCGGGGCGATTGGGCGAAAGCGTTGTCAATCTTGGGGATCGCGTTGGCGCTGCCCGTATTCTTGGCGGCTGTCGTCAGTGCGGGCCTCGGCAAGCACGATTTTTCGGCTACGAAGAGCGCGCTGCCGGCGTTTCTGGCCACGCGGCCGATCAGAGCCGGCGAATTCGTCGCGGCCAAATTCAAAATGGCGGCAGTCGGCACGCTGGTGACCTGGATCTTGACGCTGATGTTGCCGGCGGCCTGGCTGCTGGCGCCCGGCCACTTCGAAACCTTCAGCAAGGCGTTCGCCCAATGGGCCAGGGACGTTTCGCCCGGCAAGCTCGCCGCGGGCGTCGCGCTGGCCGTCGTTTTCCTGCCCGCTTTCACCTGGAAGAAACTGGTTGACGGCATGTTCATCGGCCTGTCCGGCCGCAATTGGGTGGTCACTGCCAACGCCATCGTGATGGGCTCGTTTCTGTGCGCGGCGATTCCCGTCGGGCTCGTTTTAGAGTGGCTGCCCGAATATCGCCCGCTGGCGTGGCGGCTTTTACCCTGGCTGGTCGGCGCGGCGATTCTCGCCAAATCGCTCGCCGCCGTGTTTATTTTGCGGGCCTTATGGCAGAGCAAGCTCGTCGCACATCGCAGCTTGCAGAAATATCTCGCCGTCTGGTGCCTGGTTACCATCGCGCTGGCCGGTTCGCTCGTCGCCATCGCGCCGACCGGCTCTGTCTCGGTTTGGGCAGCCTTGGCCGGCGCCGTACTGCTCGTGCCGCTCAACCGGCTGACCGCCGCCCCGCTAGCTTTGAATTGGGATCGGCACAGATAGAGATGCGCATGCCGAGATCGCCGCACTTCGCAGGCTTGGACGCGAGAAAGCAGCGCCTGGCTCTCACTCCCCTTGCGGCCGCTTTCAATTACGGGTTCCTCTTCTCTGTTTCAGGCGGTTATCAGCTTGCGGCTGCCGTTGGCATGGTATCGTTCACGATTCGTCGCTTGCATTGTCTGCCGCAGCCAGAACAGAGAAGAGGAACCCGTAATTGCCTCGTTTTCCACAAACGGGATGATCTCTAAAGCTGGCGGCAAACAATCGACTTCATTAGTTCTTCTCGCCATCCGCGAACTCTGTCGCTTTTCGTTGGGGGAGAAAGCACGATCTTTTAAAAAAGACCGGGCGAGTCGCCTCGCCCGGTCTTGAAATGCGCCTATTGTTGCCATCGCCCGTTATCGGCGCGGCAAGACGCCTCGCGGGGAAGCCGCGGGTTCGGGATCGGGCGCCGACAGGTCGGTCTGCGGCGGAACCGCGCTGAACGAGAACGGATCGCTCGCGGGCGCCGCCTGGCCTTGCGGCGTGGCAGGCACGGCTTCCTCCATGATGACGGCCGTCGTTTTGAGCAGCTGCACGAATTGTGCAATCCGGGCTTGATCGTCGGACGCGGCGGTGACGACGAGCGTGTCGCCGTCGACCTTGGTTTCCACGTCTTCCTTGACGTGCTCTTTGATAAACGCCGCCAAGGCTGCAGCCCGGCCCGCTGGCAGCTTGTACTTGGCCCGGGTCAGCGTTTCTACGTCGGCGTCTACCATGTATCTCGATTCTCCGACTGCAACCTCGCCCTCGCCAACGAACACGGTATGCCGCTTTGCCACCAGCTTGCTGGCTGCCGGCCGGGAATGAATTGCGGTGGGATTGCCGGCAACGATCTTGTGTACGTGCTCCTCGGGTCGTTCCTCGCCGACCTTCGTCGAGCGCAACGCTCGCAGTTCGTTTGCCAAGGCAGCCAAGCGGACTTCGAGCCGTTTGATTTCCGCGTCGTTTGGCGCCTGGCCCTTGGTCCAGCCGGGCAATACGGCGATTCCCAATAGGCCAATCAGCGCCAGGCCGACCAGCGGCGCCCGGCAAGGCACGCGTTCACGCAGAATCATGGTCAATCTCCTTTTGAACAAGTGTCGGGCGCTGGCGCCCATGCCGACGGCCGGCGCCGGCGCCGCCGTCCAGGAAATCATTTCGGAAACTTCGATCAGCGCCTGGGCATAAGCCCGGCGGCCGCCGGGCAACAGTGCCAAAACCCAGGCGTCGCAGGCCAACTCGGCCGTTTCGCGCAGTTGGCGCCGCACGTACCAGAACAACGGGTTCCACCACCAGCCGCAACTGGCCGCCAGTTCCAGCCAGCCGACCCAATGGTCGCGACGCCGCAAGTGGGCCAGTTCGTGGGCGATCACCGCCCGCCGCGCATCCCCGTCGAACGGTTCGGCCAGCGACTTGGGCCAGACGAGTCGCACGCGTCCCCAGGCGAAGATCATCGGCGAGCAAGCCGCCGACGTCAGCAACACCCGCGGCGTCGCAACGCCAAGTTGGGCGGCGAGTTCTTCAACGAGCGCCGTCAACGAGTCGGGCGCCGCTTCGGCGCCTCGCAGCAAACGTTGCAAACGCGCCACCCGCACCGCCTGCAATACGCCCATCCACGCCGCGCCCAACGCCCAAATGCAAACCAGCGCAGAATGCACAACTGCATAGTTCCCCCTCCGTGCTGCGATTGGACCGGTCGCGGCGCTGCTCGCATGTTCTCGCGGCGAGAGATCCAAACCCTCTGCGTCGACCTCCTCGAGCAAGATCGGCGCCGATGCGTCCGTCGTTTCTTCAAGCTCGATCGCGAGCGCCTCTTCGGGCGCGCTGGCGGGTAATTCCCAGATTTCGACGACCGATTCTTCGTTCGCATCTTCCGAAGGTTCGATCACCGAACGTTCAACGATCGTCGTTTCCGCCCCTGGCAGTTGCGGATCGCTGGGCGATACCGCCTGCCGCGGCGCGTCGTCGAACGGCCCCGACAAGAGCCAAGCGGTCCACGGTTCGCCCTCGGGCAAGGAGTAAAACGTCACGGGCGGCGTGATGAGTTTGACGAGCACCACCAGCCACAAGGCATGCCGCACGGCGGGCGACAGTCGGCCCATACGACCGGCCAATCCGGCCGCCAGAGCCAGCAAGCCGGCGAGCAGCGTGTTTTGAGCCAGCCACCAGAACATCGCGGCGCCTACGGTTTGCGTTTACGCTTGGACGAAGGATTCGGCGATTTCACTTCCAACTCGTCGAGCAATTGCCGGAATCGCGCGATCTCTGCGGCGGTGAAACGGCCGCCTTGCACCAGGGCATGCACGAGCGGCGTGGCGGTTCCTTCGCACAGTTCGGCCGCCAGCGTATCGAGTCGCTCGGCCAGCAGCTTGTCGCGCGTCACCCGCGGGCGGAACACGTGGGCCATGCCGCTTTTATCGCTGGCCGCGTAGCCCTTGGCCTCGAGCCGCGCCAGCAGCGTCAGCACGGTCGTATAGGCCCACCGCCGGCCGCGTTCGGCCAGCAGTTCGTTGATCTCGCGGACCGTGCCGGCGCCGCGATCCCAGAGGGCCTTCAAAACCTCCAGTTCGGTTTCGCTCAAGGGGTCAGCCGCGGCGGCATGGCACGGAACTCGCGACGAGCAATCTACTACAACTTGTCGGAGGTCGATCCTACTACAGTTTGTCGTAGGACGTCAAGGGGAATCGCGCGAAGTCCGACTTGCCGTCTACTAGCCCAGCCAAGAGCGCAAGGGAATCGAGCCGAACGGATCGAGACGGGCCACGGATGAAACCCAGCGCGGCCTTCGGCCGCAACCAAAGTAGCAGGCACATTCCATGTGCCGTCGCCCGAAGCGGGTTGAAACCTCATCGCAGGGTCGGCGACGGCACACAGGAGTGTGCCTGCTACTTTGGCGCAAGCGTAGTTTGCGTCGGCGCGGCATGAAACCTTGGTGAGGCGCAAAGAAATCGAACGCTTATAGTACGGATCGAACACGGATCTCGAAGGCATTCATCCGTGTTCGATCCGTGTTTCATCCGTGGCTCGATATTTCCTACTTCGGCGCGGGCAGCGTCTTGAGCGGGCCGATGGCGACGGTCGTCGAGACCGTAAGCGGATGTTTCTCGAGCACGGCGGCGATTTGTTCGAGCGTCACGGCATCGACGGCTTTCAGATCGTCTTTCACCGAGCGGTATTCGCGCCGATGCGTCCAGTTCGAGCCGAGGTTGAACAGCCGCCCGCGAGGGCGCTCGCTGGACAGCACGACGCGCGAATTGATCTTGTTCTTGGCCTGTTCCAGTTCGGCCGCCGCGACCCCTTCTCGTTCGACGCGACGATAGATGTCGAGCACGCGTTGGAAATTCTCGGCGGCGAATTCCGGGTCGCAACTCAGATAGGTCATGTAGAGCCCGACGCCCTGGTAGTCGAAATGCCCGAGCGTGGCGTGCTCGGCCAACCCCGGGTCGATCAACTCCCAGTACAAGCGGCTGCCCGAGTCGTCTCCCAAAATCGTGGCCAGCAGCTTGGCCGCGAAGCGGTCTTCGTCGGTCGCCGAAGGACCGTTGGCCAATTGCAGGCCGTATTCTTGCGTGGCCGAATCCTTGAGCATGCACTCGAAACTCGAATGAGGCGCCGCCGGCTCAAGCGTGCGGCCGGCTTCGAACGGCGCCCAGGCGCCGCAATAGTCCTCGGCCGCCGCCACGAACTCGTCGAAATCGACCTTGCCCGTCGCCACCAGCGCGATATTTCGCGGGCTGTAGCGGCGCTGAAAATATTCGCGCATCGCTTCGACCGGCAGCTTTTCGATGCTCTGGACGGTGCCCAACACGCTGTGCCCGAGCGGGTGCCGGCCGAAGTGGACCGCCCGCGCGTGGTCGTCGGCGCCGAACGGCGGCTGGTCGGCGTACATCCGAATTTCTTCGACGATCACCTTTTTCTCGGTGTTGAAATCCTCCTCGCGCAGCGAAGGCCGCATCACGTCGGCCCACAGTTCCAAGGCCGGCCGCAGATATTCGGGCAGCACGGCGGCGTAATAGACGGTTTTTTCTTCGCTGGTGAACGCGTTGTAGTGAGCGCCCATCTCGTCGAATTCGCGATTCACGTCGTCGGCCGAGCGCGTGGGCGTGCCCTTGAACACCATGTGTTCGAGGAAATGGCTCACGCCCGCGATTTCGGCGGTCTCGTCGCGGGCGCCGGTTTTGACGAAGAATCCCAAGGCCGTCGAACGGGCTTCGTCGTTGCACTCGGCGACGACTTCCAGTCCGTTCGACAGCACGTGTTCACGAAACTCCATGAGGCGTCTCCAGAGGCTTTTGTCCCAGCGTGACGATCGTGAAGTCGCTCGGCCGATGCGCGGCCAGGTAGGCGTTGATCGTCTGCGGAGTCAACGCGTCGACGATCGCGCCGACTTCATCGAGCGTCCGCACGCGGCCCAGGTAATACCAATCTCGCGCCAGCGAGCCGCTGCGGGCCGAACTCGATTCTTGCTGCATGATCAGCCCGCTCTTGATCCGCGCCTTGAGCCGATCCAACTCGCCCGGCTCGATGCCATCGGAAAGCCGGATGATTTCGGCCAGCGTCACGTCGAGCGTTTCCTGGGCTCGTTCCGCGCTCGTGCCGGCGTAACAGAATACGCTGCCGCGGTCCAACAGCGTGCCGTGCGTGGCGTAAACCGTATAGCACAGCCCGCGTTTCTCGCGGACTTCGGTGAACAAGCGCGAGCTCATGCCGCCGCTCAATACGCCGATGGCCGCCGAGGCCTGGTAATAGTCGGGGTCGCGATACGCCACGCTGGGGTACGCGATGCCGATTTGCGTCTGGTTCGATTCGTGTTGCAGGTGATCACGTTTCGGGCCGTTCGGTCGCTCGACGAGCCGCGGCTCGGCCAGCGCCGGCCAATCGCCGAACAACCGGCCGACCTGATCTTTCACTGCCGGCCAATCGATGCGGCCGGCAACGCCCAGAATCGTGCCGTTGGGGCGGAACTGCGAGGCGAAATAGCTTTTGATTTCGTCGATCGTGATCGTTTCCAAGGCTTCGCGCTGGCCTTGGCTCGGGCGACCCCACGGATCGGGGAAATGCCGCCGCCGCAATTCGAGCATCACCTTCTGGCCCGGTTCGTCTTCCACCGCCGCCAGTTCCTGCAACGCCGTCAGCCGGCTCGGTTCCAACTGGTCGGCGGGCAGGTGCGGTCGGCGAAAGACGTCGGCGTAGATTTCCAGCGCCGGCAGTAAGTTCTTGGAAAGCGTGGCGCCGCGAAAGTTCAGATGCGCGTCGCCCACGCCTTCGCCGCGTTCGACGCCCAGATTGTCGAGATCGTTGACGAACTGGCGGTTGTCGCGCGGCCCGGCGCCTCGCAGCACCAACTCGCACGTCAACCCGGCTAACCCGCCGCGGTCGGATGGCTCGAACGCCGTTCCGGCCGGTACGCGGAACGTAAACGCCGCCGACTCGACCGACTGCATCGGCTCGGCCAGCAGCACCAGTCCGTTTTCGAACGTATGCGACAGGATCGTCTGCGTCACAGGGTCTCCCAAACTGGGGAAAATCGCCGCGTGGGCGAGTTTTGCAACGGCCGGGCGCCGTTGCTTGCCGCGGCCCGCCTGAAACCTCCGTCTGCCGCATCGGGCTGGCGCCTCGCGGCGTCCATGTTCAGTATATGCCGGGCGAGAAGGCTAGAGCGTACTCATTTATGGCAACAGACGCAACGGGCGGCGAGGCCGCAACCAAAGTAGGAGGCATTCTCCGAATGCCGTAACCGGCCTGGGTTTATCGCGTTGCAATGCCGGCGACGGCACACAGGAGTGTGCCTGCTACTTTGGACGGCTAAAACCCTCGGTCCTTAGCGCCGGCTGGTTGTTCGCCGCTCGCCAGAGCGGCGCGAGGCCGCCTCAATGCACCCAGCCGCGCGGGGGCAGCGGCTTCCGCTGGCCCGCAGTTTCGGCCTGCCAAAGTCCCGGCTCGGCGATGAACTCGCCGAGGGCGGCGATCGGCGCGTCGAGAGGTTGATCGCCGAGCAGGCGCCGGGCTTCGTCGGGCGCCAACGCAAGAATCAACTCGAAATCTTCGCCGTCGCTCAAAGCGTGTTGCAAAGCGCTCACGCCGTCATTGCGCAACTCGGCCAACTCTTGCGCAGCGGCAGAAACCGGGACGGCGTCGAGCCGCAGCACCGCGCCGCAACGGCTAGCGTCTGCCAGGCGCGACGCGTCGAGCGACAAGCCGTCGCTGACGTCCATGCCGGCGTGCAACTCGTAGCGCTGGTTGAGCAGCAGCGCTTCGCGAACGCGGGGCTCGAAATCGAAATGCCGACCCAAAATGCTGCCGCCGAACGAGCCGGTGGCCAGCAGCCAGTCGCCCGGCCGGGCGCCGCTGCGCAAGAGCGGGCCGGGCTCGGCGACCTCTCCCAACAGCGTCACGCTGATTGCCAGCGGGCCGTTCCAGCAGTTGGTGTCGCCGCCGGCGATCGCTACGCCGTATTTTTCCGCCAACGGCAACATGCCCAGGTACAACTCCTTCGCCAACGGCAAGGCGCCTTCGCGCGGCAGCGCCAGGGCCACGAACGCGGCCAGCGGCCGCCCGGCCATGGCCGCCATGTCGCTGAGGTTCACCGCCAGAGCCTTGCGGCCGATCCGCCGCGGATCGGTCTGGGCCAGGTGAAAGTCGACTTGCTCGGTGATCGCGTCGACGGTGACCAGGCATTCGCAGCGCTGGTTGAAGGCCACCAGCGCAGCGTCATCGCCTAGCCCCAAGCGCAGACAAGGGTGCGGCGGCAACTGCTCGCGCAGCCAGGCCAAGAATTCGGTTTCCATGCAGCTTGTCGATCGCCGAAGTCAATTGAACCAGCGCGCCAACGAGACCTTTTGAGACCTTGGCGCGTTGTGGGGCGGCCTTCCAGGCCGTCAACTCGCCGACGGCCTGGAAGGCCGCCCCACGAATGTCTCATTCTCAATCGGCCAAAGTATAAACAAGCCCGCCAGCGGGTTCGTCTTGTTGAGTTTTGCCCGAGCTGGCCGGCGATGTAAAGGGCCGTTCCTTAACGACGGCTGACGGAAACGTTGAGATAGCCGTAGAGCGTGCGAGGTTCGTTTTGCCGCAGGATGTAGAACTTCAGCGGGGCCAGGCTGGCGAAATCGGAACGATTCAGCACGTAGTTGACGTTTTCGACGGTGATGGTTTCCCAGATGTGCATGCCCACCAGCGTGTCGCCGGCGCGAATGCCTTGCTTGGCGGCGGGGCTGTCGGGCCGCACGTCGACCACCGAGAGCCCGCCCCGGTACTGCGTGCGATGTCGCTGCAAGAACTGCTTCGAGGGAATGGCCTGCAACTCGAGTCCTAGCACGTCCCAAATCGGGTCGGCCGGCTCGGTTTCCGTTTTCGGCGCGGCGGCCAAGACCAGGTTTACGGTCACCGATTCGTTCTCGCGATCGACTTCGAGCGGCACTTCTTCCCCTTCGCGATGTCCCAACAAGGCCCGCTCCAGGTCGAGCGGCCGGGCGACCTGGAGGTCGTCGACCGCGCGGATCACGTCGCCGGGCCGCAGGCCGCTTTCGGCCGCCGGGCTGTTATCGTCCACGCTCTCCACGACAATGCCCTCGCCGGCGCCTTCGAGCGGTTTCGCGACGACGCCGTGCCAGGTCTGCTTGACTCGTCTCGTGCTGAGCAAGTCGGTTACGACGCCCAGAGCCTTATCGGTCGGAATCGCGAAGCCGATGCCCTGGGCGCCGGCGCGAACGGCCACGTTGATGCCGATCATTTCCCCATCGATGTTCAGCAGCGGCCCGCCCGAGTTGCCGGGATTGATGCTGGCGTCGGTCTGAATCAGGTCTTCGTAGCTTTGCGCGTCGCTGACTTGAACCGTGCGATGCAGGGCGCTGATGATGCCGCAGGTGACCGTGTGCTCGTAGCCAAAGGCGTTGCCCACTGCGACCACGGTTTCGCCGGGCATCAAGTCGTTCGAACTGCCGAGGTGGATGACGGGCAGCTTTTCGTGCGCGTCGATCTTGATGACCGCCAGGTCGGTCTTGGCGTCGTTGGAAATCAAATCGGCGACGTAGGTCTCGCGATCGGCGGTCGTCACCGTGATCTTCTTGACGCCTTCGACGACATGAAAATTCGTGACGATGTAGCCGCGCTCGTCGATGACGATGCCGGTGCCCATCCCGTTCACTCGGCGGCCGACCTCTCCCCCCTGGCTGCCGTGTCCGTCGGAACTGACGGTTTTTTCGCCGTGAATGTTGACGATCGCCGGCCGGGCTTGCTCGACGGCAACGACGATCGGCGTGCGGCGATGTTGGAGTTCGTCGGCGACCGCCGGCGGCGAAAGCCAACTCGCCCCCAGAATAGCGAATCCCGCGACGAAGGCATGACGCGAGCGCAGAATCAGGCGGGCGGTTCGAGTGCTCATGAAGTTCGTCGCCGAAGGTGAAACAAGCTCTGGCCGAACGCTCTGCCGCCTTGCCGACGATGGCTCGCGTCGATCCCATCAGCGGTAACAGTGCGGCTTGGGAGGAAGATCGGTCTGAGGCGCGAAGCGCCTTGAAATCGCGCTGCGAAGCCGGAAAACCTTGACTAGCCTTCCAAGGTTCGCGAAGACAGGCAGAATAGGCGATATGAAAACGGGAGTTTTCAGTAGATGCCAGGCAGTTCGGTCTGGACGCCGGGCCGGCGCTCAAGCGACTGTTGCGAATTCTCAATTGCCTCGCGTAACGCGTGCATGCCGGCTTTTGCGCTTGTATTGCGCTGCTTGGTGAGAGCCGCGATTTCGTGAGACTGCCGGGCCTTGTCTTTCGAGCGGGCGATGGCCGCTCGGGCGTTCAAGAGCACGCGCAGCAATTCGGTCGCCGGGACAGGCTTGACTAAATAATCGGAAAAACCGGCCGATTTTACCCGCCGCCATTGGGCGAGATCTTCGACGGCGGAGAGCGCCACCATCTGCAAGAATTCAAGCCCTTCTTCTCGCCGGAGACGCTCCGCCAAGCCCAAGCCCTCCGATTCCCGTTGCACCAGATCGATCAACATTAGGTCCGGCTTGGCGTCGAACGCCTTTTGCAGCGCCGACTCGGTAGCGTACACGGGATGTGCATGATGCCCCCACCATTCGAAGAGCAAGGCGGCGCTATCGGCAGTGGCCTGATGGCCATCCACGACGATCACGCGCATGGGCTCTCCAATTAGCGATGATGGCATGCAGCACCCTCTATCAATTGGAGTAACCCTTTCGTGGCCATGAACCGGCTGCCGTCCCGTAGGCGCCCGGCAATTGGGGATTGAAAGTTGAGGCGACTTCGCCAATCGTTCTAACCCGACATCGCCGCTTTCGCAAGCATCTTTCTCGGGTAGGATTTAAGCAATTTTCTTATTTTATGACTTGACTGAAAATGCATCGGCGGCGCGGACACTTCTTGGTTGTTCTTACTGAAAGGCGGTCGCGTCCTGCAAACTTGCCCAGTCAACTTTTATCGCTATAAGAGCATGCCGTCGCCATGCTGCTTGCTTTTCAACCATTCTGAGTCGATAAACAGCACTTGGCGCATCCCGACAGCCGCGGCGTCGAATGTCTCCTCCCCGATCGGCAAATTCCATCGCCCATCTCGCTCGAATCACGATCTATCCGATCAAGTCGCTCCACGGCGTCGACGTCGAACATGCGACGTTGTTGCCTTGCGGCGCGTTGGAGCACGATCGCCGATTCGCCCTCTTCGATCGTCAAGGATTCGTCAACGGAAAACGCACCAATGCCGTTCACCGACTGCGCACATCGGTTGATCTGGCGGAAGATAAGCTCGAGTTGACGATTGGCTTTGGCGAACCCGGGGAAGGGGCTCGCATATACCGCCTTGACTCTGATCAGACGCCGTTGACGGCGCGGTTGCGAGAATACTTCCATTTGGATGAAAGCGCCCGACTCGCGGAAAACGTCTCGGGCGGCTTTCCCGACGATATCGAGGCGCCAGGGCCGACGATCGTCAGCACCGCGACGCTAGATTGCGTGGCCGGCTGGTTTCCTGGACTGACGGTTGATGAGATTCGGCGCCGGTTTCGAGCCAACTTGGAGATCGGCGGGGTCGAGCCTTTTTGGGAAGACCGGCTCTACGCCGAAGCGGATCAAGTCGTGCGATTCCAACTAGGCGATGCGGCGCTCGAAGGCGTGAATCCTTGTCGGCGCTGCGTCGTGCCGACCCGCGATTCGCTCACTGGCGAAGTCGGCGACCAATTTGCCAAGCAATTCGCCGCACGCCGTCAGCAGAGTCTGCCGCCGTGGGCCGCACGGTCGCGTTTCGACCATTTCTATCGCTTGGCCGTCAACACCCGGGCGCCCCAAGGCGCGGCTCGATGTCGCATTCGCGTCGGATCGCCGCTGGACATTCTCGGAACCTTTCCGAAAGACTTTTGAGCGCAGGAGTCGCCGCGCGGCGAGGCATTACGCTGCAGGCCGCTGACTGGCGTCGGCATTCAAGTCGATCGGCGGCAGCGGTTCACCGTTGTTGGCGAACAAGCAGATACGGTCCGAATCGATCAGCCAGACCGCTTCGACCTCTTCGAAGACGAAGCGGCGGCCGGCGTAGTACCCGCCGCGAACCAGCACAGTTTCGCCAATCAGCGTCGTCGAACCTAATTCTCGTTCTTCGATGGCTTCGATCACCCGCTGTCGTATCTGCCGAACGTCCATTGACCGATCTCCCGAGACGCCTTCTTTCTCTCGACAGGCCATCATCGGCATGCAAGGCGCCCCTAACTTGAGCGGTTTACCTGCCCCAGCGCGGTTTTTTTGGGTTCATACCGGGCGACCGGGCTGTCAGGCGGGCCATTTGAGTGCGCGCCAATCAGGGAGGCCGGTCGGAGGCCAGAGCTATGCCAAGCCGTCGAGCCAGACGCGCAGAGCGAGCAATCGCCAGCGGACGACTACCGCGACTTCATGCCAGGCAACGCCTGTTCCTTGTACTGGAAGCAGAAGCCGGCGATCTGTGCTTGCGTATGTTGGGTTTGGTCCATCACTTGCCGGACTTCCAAGGGCGAAACTTCGAGGCCGTCGAGTTCCAGACTGCCGGCAATCTCGGTCGCCGTAGCTTGTGGATGAAGCTGGATTCGCTGTCGAATGCACTCGAATCGGGGCAGATGGGCGACGTGGTTTGACACGGAGATGATCCTAATGAAAGAGGGAACGGGTTAGATCGAAGCTTTCGATCTCTGGGCCCGAAACCCGCAAGTCGGCAAATGGTGCGCCGGCTAAAACACAAAGATTTGCGACGGAGAGAGCCATCCAAACATCGACATGCGATGTTGCGCCCTGGTATCCTGGGTATTCCGTCAGCAATAGGCCGACGAGCGCCGTTTGCGGAGCGGCAAGGGAGCCGAAGACGGCCCTCAAGAATCGCAACGTGGAAATGCCCCGGGGGCTTAGCGCATGAACCATCCAACCCACTTGACGTCTGCTGGCTTGGCGAGGGCCCCCGGCAGGCGGGAGAAGCTTCGCTTTTGGCGCCCTCTGGCACTGATGGCAATGCTCGGTTGGACCTGGCCGGGCTCTTCGGCGGCGGCCGAAGAGCCAAGTTTCTCCGAGGTTATGGCCGTGCTCTCTAAAGCCGGTTGTAACATGGGAGTCTGCCACGGCAACCAGAACGGCAAGGGCGGCTTCAAGCTTTCGCTGCGAGGGCAAGCCCCACAGCTTGATTGGTTAGCCCTGTCGCGCGAGCAGTTCGGCCGCCGGGCCGATCCGCTCGATCCCGATCGAAGCTTGCTCTTGCTGAAGCCGACGGCCCAGGTGGCGCACCAGGGCGGCCGTCGATTTCGCCCCGATGCCGCCGAATATCGTATTCTCCGCCAGTGGATCGCCGCGGGCATGCCGGCCGATCCGACGATCGCCGTGTTGGAACGCTTGGAAGTAACGCCTCTCGAACAGGTCGTGGTCGAACCGGCGGATCGGGTGCAACTCCGAGCGACGGCGGTCTTCTCCGATGGGAAACGTCGCGATGTGACGAGCCTGGCCGTCTACGAGGCGGGAAACCCGAACGTCTCGATCGATCACGACGGGCTGGTGCGGCGCGAGGCGATGGGCGAGACGACCGTCCTGGTGCGGTACCTCGAGCGTCAGACGCCGGTGCGGCTGGCCTTCGTGCCGGCGCGACCGGATTTCGTTTGGAACGGTCCTGAACCGCTCGATTACATCGATCGGCACGTTTTCAATAAGCTCCGGTCGCTACGGATGAATCCCTCGGAACCGGCAAGCGATACGGTCTTTTTGCGACGCGCATTTCTCGACGCGCTCGGCATTCTGCCCACGGCCGAAGAAGCCCGCGAGTTCGTGGCCGAAGAACGGCCCGACAAGCGCGCGAGGCTGATCGACGCGCTCGTCGAGCGGCCCGAGTTCGCCGACGGGTGGGCCTTGAAATGGTCGGACTTGTTGCGCAACGAAGAGAAGGTGCTGGACCAGAAGGGAGTCCAGGCGTTTCATCATTGGATTCGCCGCGGCATCGCCGATGGCAAGCCGCTCGATCGATTCGTACGCGAGTTAATTACGGCCCGCGGCAGCACGTATACCAATCCGGCGGCCAACTTTTACCGGGCGAATCGCGATCCGGTCACGCGTGCCGAGGCGGCGGCGCAGTTGTTTCTGGGCGTCCGCCTGCAATGCGCCAAGTGCCACAATCACCCGTTCGACCGCTGGACGCAGGGCGACTACTATCGCTGGGCCGGCTTTTTCGCGCGCGTGCAATACAAAATCGTCGAGAACCGCCGGCAGGACCAGAACGACGGCCACGAGTTCGACGGCGAGCAGATCGTCTGGATGGCAGACCAAGGCGAAGTCAAAGATCCTCGTACTTCGGAAACGATGACGCCCTGCTTTCTGGGCGAACCGACGCCCGCGCTGCCGGCCGATCGAGATCGGCTGGAAGAGCTCGCCGCTTGGATCACTCAGCCCGACAACCCGTTCTTCGCCCAGGCGCAGGCCAACCGCATTTGGCAGCACTTGTTCGGCCGGGGCATCGTCGACCCGATCGACGACTTTCGATCGACCAATCCGCCGGCAAACGCGCCGCTGTTGGCAGCCTTAGCCGACGATTTTGCAGCCAGCGGCTTTCATCTGAAGCACCTGGTGCGAGCGATCATGAACTCGCGCACTTATCAACTTTCGGCCGTGCCGAATTCGACGAATCAGGACGACGAGACCAACTTTTCGCACGCCCTGGTCCGCCGGCTGTCGGCCGAGCAACTGTTCGACGCCCTGAGTCAGGCGATCGGGGCGGCGCCGCATTTCGAGGGCTTCCCCGTTGGAATGCGCGCAGGGCAGCTTCCCGGCGTGCAGGCCGTGCGATTCCGCCGCGGCACGGCTTCGCGCGACGATCAGTTTTTGGTGCTGTTCGGCAAACCCCCGCGGCTGTTGACCTGCGAGTGCGAGCGTTCGACCGAAACCACGCTCGGCCAGACGTTCCAATTGGTGAGCGGCCCTGTCGTCAACCGGCTCTTGACCCGCGGCGACAACCGCTTGGGCCAGCTTTTGGCTTCCGGCCAATCGAACGCGGCCACGCTCGACGAGCTCTATTGGCGGACGCTCTCCCGCCCGCCGAGCGCCGAGGAATTGCAGGGCGCCGCGTCGTATCTGGAAAAAACGCCCGATCGCCGCGCGGCGCTGGAAGACGTGCTCTGGAGCCTGCTGAACGCCAAAGAGTTCTTGCTGCGGCAATAGGGCCGCTCCGTCGATCCGGCCCGATGCCTGCGGCAGACGGTACGCGGCGATCGTTGCCCGAATTGGAAGGTTGAGCGTCGCAGGCGAGCCGGAGGCGTCAGCCTCCGCGTCTGCCGGACGTTGACAACACGCCGTACGATGCCGACGTGCCGCGCCGCCGAGGCGCTCGGCCGCGGCGCTGCCGGAGGAGGCAGAACATGCCGCTGATCTGGTCGAAGGTGATCGTGAAATCAGCCCGGCAAACCGCCTTCAGGATCGGGTGCGGTGCGGTGAGAATTTGCACAGCCAGAATACGACTATGCAGGCGCCCGAGTTTTCAGCAGTGCGCAAAATAAAAGCCGCCTCGGAATGAGGCGGCATAATCGTTGCCCGCAGGCTGGCTTAGTCTTTGGCTAATCGTTCAATCGCCCTCTCCATGAGTGAGTTGTATTGCTGAGCCCCGAACCACGGGTCAGCGCCAACCCAGCCGCTTGTCTCGACAAAATCGTCGGCCTCTGTCAGGAACAAGATCACCCGACTTTTGTTCGTCAAGAGCACCATTGGCTTCTTGGGATCGGGCTGAAGGATGTCAACTTCAACCTCTTCCCCTTGCTGATCGCCCACCAACACCTTTTTCGTTTTCAGGCGAACGTGCTGGTACGTCAGCTTTCCTTTTATTCTCGGCAATGGATCGCCGCTGACCGTCCCCGATATGATAAGCGACGACTTCGAGATATAATGTCGAAGCGTGTCGTCGCCACTTTCATCCGCCTCGACGAGCGTTCTGTCACTTAGTCTCGCCAGAGACCGCTCCATTGTATCGCTAGCTGGTTGAACCGCGAACCAAGGATCGGCCCCGCGCAAAGCGCCAAGCACATCGTCCCGCTCACGCAAGAAGACGATCACGTGCGTGCCTTTCTTCAACCATGCCAAGCGGTCGTCGCGCCGCAGTTCAGGGTGTGCTAGGCCGAAGGAAAGGCCAGCAGGTGCGTCGCGCCTTAGTTCAATGCGTGCTAGGCGGGCGGAGAGATCGGCAGGTGCGTTGCCTTTCAGCACCTTCGCCACTTTCACTTTGAATGAATACTGGCTCTCCCCGATTTCAAATCCCATCGCGACTGGATGAGAGGTAAGCTCGCCTGAAACAACGAGCGACGACCTCGATAGGTAGTATTTGAGCGTGTCATCACCATCTTCGGCGCGGGCTGCCGCCATCGGCAAGCAGAGAACGACAATCGGTACGCAAAACCTATAAAGGATAGCCATTGTTAATGTCGGCTCCAGAATGAGGCGGCGTAGTCGCCACAGGCCGCATGGCTTAGTCCTCTTTCGCATCCTCTTTGACCACCCGTTCGAGCAATTCCTCCATTATCAGGTTGCCCCGCTGGACCGCGAACCAGGGGTCGGCTTCTTGCCAGACTTTCTTCTTGTCCTCGCTTATCCCTTCTCGCAAAAAGAGAATCACAGGTTGGCCCTTTTTGACAAACGGGAGCGGCCTCGTATCAGCCTGTGCCAGAGACACCCAGAACACATCCTTATCCTCCGGTTTTTTCGACGGCAGGAAAGCCTTTGGTCTCTCTTTCGGTAGCTCGCCTTTCAGCACCTTGGCAACTTTTAATCCGATGCCATAGCCGACGACGCCGAGTCCAGAAGACATACTCGGCAGAAGTCCGACAATTTCACCGGAGACGACAAGCGATGACTTCGATAAATAGAACCGACGCGTGTCTTCGCCAGCGTCATCCGCGCTCGCAGGAGTTATCGCGATTAGCACCGCAACAGCCGTGCAGCATGATTTACTCAGTTGGTTGGCCGAGATCAATGTAGTCTCCCGTACCTATCTCGTTGTGAAGGTTATCGCCAGTACGCCTTGCCCACATCGTTGCATCTAGTGCATCCGGCACGCACCAAATCTCACTATGCCACTGAACATAATCCGAGCCCCTTGAATAATTCCAACCGTTGCCGGACACTCGCGACCCGGCGTCAATCTCTACTCGCACGAATTCACGAGCGTTTAACTTGTACTGAAGTTCGTTCCAATTGGCACTGTTGTCCAGTTGGACCGTGGGTTCATCGGCTGAATAGATGTTTCCCTGTGCCGTCACCTGCTTGCTTGAATCAATGTCATACGGTGGATCGTCATTTGCATATTCGACTTTGACTGGCCAATCCTTGTACCAGGTGCCGCTGCTGTTGTTCCAGGCTTGAGGCGCCATTGTCCAGACGCCATCGGGTGTCGGCTTGTACCAAACACGCAAGGCCATCTGCCTGGTCGCATCAAAGAAGATGTTGTCGTTTTCCCAAGTACCATCATTAGGTCCGCGTAGCGGCATGACGTGCCATTGGAAACTGATGGCATTGGTGGTGCCCGCATAGTAGTTAGGCGTGAGACTTGTCGGCAGGACTCCTGTGCCTCGCGGGAAATAATTCTGAAGGGCTGGGTCCAAATCGGGGAATGATTGTAGAAGCTCGTCTTGCGTTTGCCCTGCTGATACGCCACCAGGAGAAACCCAAATGCCGGTGATCGGAATTTGATCCGCAAAGTCACCGTATTGAGCTTTCACGTACATATCTTTCAACGCCTGACTCTGACGTACAACCTCGATGTACGCGGTCATCGGCAGCGAAGCGATCGGAATTTCCCACATTTCCCCTTGGTCAGGGTTGCCTTGAGGCGGGTTATTGAGGAATGGCACTTTATTGGGAGTTTGCCAAATATCCAGACCATTGGTCGTGTAGACGGTAAGCGTATCGACGCCAGGCAGAACAGGATCGGGCTTATTTATCACGAGCATCATCGTGTCGTATTCGGAGTAGCCCTTTCCATCGGCACCGGCCTACACGGGCTGTTCAGCATTGTCACTCGACCCGTCACCATTCGTATCGTTCCAGTTGGCTACGGCATAACCCCCGCGCGTTAGTTCCTTGTCATCGGGTACCACATCGCCCGGCACGTAGCCGCCACTGGCGTCCGGGTGGCCGCCATCATACAAGTCGAGATCGACCTTTTGGACCCTGATATAAACAGTGGCAGCTAGGCTATAAAGCGCTCCGTCATCTGCTTGGTACGTGAACGTGTCGATTCCAGAGAAGCCCACGGTGGGTATATATGTAAAAGTGCCATCCCATGAGCCATTGGCGGCCTTACCGAGAATTACGTTGCCATTAGCAGGATATGAATCCAGGACCGGAGTAATCGTGTCCATTGGGTCATTGTCGTAGTCAGTGCCGTATTGATTGACGAGCACGTTATCGCTGTAGCTGCTTTGCACCGCATCGGCTTTTCGCCAGCCGGTTTGCCAAATGACATTCCCATTAGGGTCAATGCCATCATTCAGGGCGACTGGTCGGTTTGGATCAACGACATCCAGCGTCACCGTGGCATCGCTCGACTCTCCGAGGGCGTCTGTGTTCCTATAAGTGAAGGCGTCCACATAGATTTCACCATTTGTCGGCGTATAGTCGAACGTGCCGTCGCTCCTCAATACAAGCGTGCCCTCCGCGGGACCAGTCACGAGACTAGCTGTCATCGTTTCCATCTGCGGATCGGGATCGAAATCGTTGACGAGGACCCCGTTGCTGAAGTCGGTGCCAAACGGCATGTCGTGCGTTAGCGTATAGTAGTCGTCATTCGCCTGCGGAGGGTGCTCCAGTATGTCGATCGTAACGGTGGCAATGTTGCTCGATTCGCCGGTCGTATCGTCAATAAAGTGGTACGTGAAGCTGTCCGCGCCTGAATTGTGGTATCCTGCCTGGTACGTGAAACCTCCGCCCTGGTCCATGCTTACCGTCCCCAAGGTCGGCAGG
>DATKRK010000121.1:0-28959 GCA_035532215.1 Pirellulales bacterium
TCGTAGGCCACCCACTCGTCCGGGCCGACGCCGTCGCGGTGGCCGCGCTCGACCATGAACGGCCGCGGCGCGATCAGCCCGGCCATCTCGGAGTAGTTGAACGTGTTGCCCAGGTCGAACTCGAAGATCTCGTATTCGCCGGTGCCAATATAGCTGCCCGGCCAGCGAGTCGACGTGTTCTTCCAAATCCACTCGTTGAAGTCGGCCGAACAGATCGACAGGCAATACTCCTTGACCAGCGCCGGAATGCGCATCGCCGACTTGCCGCCGTACGACAACCCGTAGAAGCCGATTCGCGCCGGATCGACCATCGGCAGCGAGGCGAGCCAGTTCACCGTCTGCTGATGCTGCGGCACGATCGTGGAGAAGAGCGTCTTCTTGAGCGGGTTGCTCTTGCGCTGCAGGCTGCGAAAGCGATCGGTGAAGATGTAAGGGTTCTGCGGCGCGTAGGTGATGAAGCCTCGCTCGGCCAGCCGCTGGGCGTATTGATTGTAGTACGGGCTGTTGATCTTCGGATCGGCGACGTCTTGCGGGCGGCCTTCCAGCCCGTGCTGGCAAACCACCACCGGCCGCCGCTCGCCCGGCTTCAGGTCTTTGGGCAACAGCAGAATGCCGTAGGCGAAGACGTCGGGAAACACGTCCATCACGACTTCGTAGCCGGTGAACTTCGCTTCGTCGTACACCTTGCGGCTGCGCACATTGGGCTTCGAAAGCGGCCGGTCGAAGCGGCCAACGACGTCGTTGTAAAACAGCTCGCGATACTCTTCCGAGGCTTGCTGCCAATTCTCGACGGAGCGGCTGGCTCGCGCGGGATTGGCCTTTGCCCAGTAGTTGCGGCGCGTGTATTCGCCCTCGCGCATCAGCGCCTGCGTGTATTCGGTCAGTTCATCCAATTGCCGCTTGAGCCGCACATGCGGGTCAAACGCGGCCCGCAGGTTCGTCGGCGAACCGCCGGCGGCGCCCAGCTTGCCGCTGAATTCGCCTAGCAACGCTTCCAATGCCGCCGCGCTATCCGCCGGCGGAGCAACCGCGGCCGGTGCGTAGGGGAATTCGCCTAGCAACGCTTCCAATGCCGCCGCGCTGCCGGGCAAGCCCTGGCCGCCGCCGTTGGCAACGAGCGTGAACTTTGCGGTCGGCTTCAAGCCCTTGGTTAATCGACTCGCTCGTTCCAACTCCTGCTTGACCGCCGCCAGTTCAGGCGTTCGCAGCCGGCCGGGCGCCGCGCCCGAGCGGCCATTGCCGGGCGCTGGCGGGCCGTTGACTTCGGGTACGCGGCAGGCTTCGACGATCAATGTCCGCGGCGCGATCAGGCTCGCCAGTTCGGCGTCGCCGAATTCATCGAGCAGCGCGAACACGTTGCGATAGATCGGCTCTTGCCAGACGTTCTCGCGCGGCTCGAAGTAGCCGCTCACGCAAGCGACGTCGATCCGCGGATCGAGCGCGGCGGCGTTGAGCGCCAACAAGCCGCCTTCGGCATAACCGATCACGCCGATCGCCGGATCGCGGCCGGCCGCATCGGCGGCGAACCAATCGACCACCGCCAGCGCCTTTTGCACTTCGTAGCCGATCACGTGCCGGCCCATTTCGAAGGCCTGCCGATAAATGAACTCGCGGTGCGGTTGGTTCGTCGGCCGCGCGCCGGCCGCGGAAATCGAATAGGTATCGGCCCGGTCGAGCAACATGGGAATCACGACGCGGCAGCCGCTCTCGGCCAGCCGCCGGGCGAACTGCGCCTCGGGCTCGACGCCGGGCGCCAGGCCCGCGAGCATTTCGGGTGTTTGATCGGCGTCGGGAATCGCCACGATGTTCGCAATGGGCTGCTCGCGATTCGGTTTGAGCAATAGCCCTTCGCCATGAACGCCCGGCAACACGGGCCAACGGACCGCGTAGATTTCATAGCCTTCGCCGCGGCCGACCAGCGCCGGCTGGCTGGTGGTGGCGATGAATTCCAGGCCGTCGAATTTCACTCGCGGATCGGCCGCGCCCAAGATCTTGGCCAGCCGCGCTCGATTCGGCGCCACCGATTCCTGATACTTGGCCGGCGAAGTTAAATCGCGCTGCCAGTGCTTGGCTCGCTTGCCGACCGATTCGGCGATTTCGTTCAGCAGGAACTTGTCGATGCCGGCGACCATCTTGTCGGCCAGGTCGCCTTCGATTTCCAGCGGCTTGGTTCCTGGCAGAGGCTCTGCCTTCAGCGCCAGCGGGGCGACCAGGCAGGCCGCCAGCGCGATCGCCGCCGTCGCTAGTCGCCGTTCGCTCTGCGAAAGGGCGTTCTTTCGCGGAGCGAAGGACGACAAAAACGACATTGCCGCGCCGCTCGACGGCCGGAGGGCACAGGCATTCGTACTGCGTCGGCGGAAGGCGTGAAGCATGGCGAGGTACTCCGGTGGTTGGGGGGGCTATCGGCGGGCGGTTGCAACTTGCGTTTTTCGCTACGGTTGCCGCGGCGGAACCGCCAAATTATGATTTCAAGTCACACCGATAGCAATGCTTCTAGCCTGGGAGGAACCGTGATGCACGCCGCCGAGTCGTTCAATCGTCGAGGGTTTCTGAAAGTCGCGGGCCTGGCGGCTGCGGCAACGGGTCTAAATTCCATGGCGCGCGCGGAAGCGCCCGCCCGACCCAGCGCGACGGGCGAGGGCGCCCGTCCCTCCGAAATGTCGATGAGAAAGGCCGTCAAGTGGGGCATGATCCAGACCGACGGCTCGATTCTGGAAAAATTCAAGCTGCTCAAACAGCTCGGCTTCGACGGCGTCGAACTCGACGCACCCAGCACGCTGAACAAGGACGAGGTGTTCAAGGCGCGTGACGAGACCGGGCTACCGATTCATGGCGTGGTCGACTCGGCGCATTGGAAAGACACGCTCTCGCATCCCGACCCGGCGGTGCGGGCCAAGGGGGTGGCGGCGCTAGAGCAGGCCCTGCGCGACGCGAAGCTCTACGGGGCTTCGACGGTGCTGTTGGTGCCGGCGGTGGTCAGTAAAGAAGTCTCTTATGCCGACGCGTACACGCGCTCGCAGGCCGAGATCAAAAAGGTGCTGCCGCTGGCCGGCGAGTTGGGCGTCAAGATTGCGTTGGAGAACGTCTGGAACAACTTCTTGCTCAGCCCGTTGGAAGAAGCCCGGTACATCGACGAGTTCGAGTCGCCGCACATCGGCGCCTATTTCGACGTCGGCAACGTGCTGCGCTACGGCTGGCCCGAACAGTGGATTCGCGTGCTGGGCAAGCGGATTCTGAAAGTCGACATCAAGGAATTCAGCCTCAAGAAGATGGGCGACGAGGGGCTCTGGAAAGGTTTTCAGGTCGAGTTGCTCGAAGGCGACTGCGATTGGCCGGCGGTGATGGCGGCCTTGCGCGAGGTCGGCTACCAGGGTTGGGGCACGGCCGAAATTCCAGGCGGCGGCCCAGAGCGGCTCAAGCAGATCGCTGGGTTGATGGACAAGATCTTCGCGAGCTGAAACTCACGACTTGCGTTTCTTCCCCTGCGAGCCGTTGCGGCTTTTGCTCGATCCGCGATGCGGCTCAAGCGAAACGATCAATAGCGGCTCGATCGTCGTCGAAAAGCTTTCCTCGTCTATAACGAAGACGGCCCGATTGTTCATGGCGACGAACTCCGGGCGCTTGACGGCCACACGTCGCCCATCCGCCAGACAAAGGTCGAATGGCCGAAACGGTTCGCTCCGCAGCGCGGCGCGAACAGAATTGAGGTCCATGTCGGGGGATCTCCCAACAAAACCAAACCCCCGCAGCCGCAAACTTGCGACCCGGGGGTTAGGATGAGTGGCGGGGACAGGATTCGAACTACCCCAAGAAACCACGGGGAATTCAAGCGGTTCATCGCAAAGCGGCGCAGAATCCGGCGCACTCGGCGCACGAAAGCCGGCTTTTGATGCTCTGGCCGACCCGGACTTGGCCCGGTTGATCGAAGCTTGGCCGACGCTGCCCGACGCCATCCGCCGGGCTATCGTCGCGATGGTCGAAGCGAGCAAATGATTCCGACGGCGCGCCGGCCCCCCTTGCCCCCCTTGCCCCCCTGCGATGTTGAAGCGAGAACGGCCGGCGCCGCTTGCGCTCGGTCCCTTCCCCCTGGCATCTTATCGGCCGACGAAGATTCTGGCAGGCCGCCGTCGAAGCCGGGCGGATTGCAATCGAGAGGAAAAGCCGCCGCTGGCCTTCCGGGTGGACGGGATCGATCGGCCAGCGGCGGGGCGGGCGGCAACACAGGCCCCCATGACAGCAATCGAATTTCGCGGGCGGGCCACGGCATGAACCGCGCCGGAATAATGGAAGGCCGGTATGATGCGTGTAAGCCAGCGATCGCAAGCCGGCTGGCCCCGAAACGCGACGGGCTGATGCCGCGGTCTAACGGAGCGTGAGGCGTTTCCAGAAACGGAGTGGCAGGAAATGGCAGAGAATGGCGAGCCGGAACCGGGGGGCGATGATGCCCTTGTGCTGGCCCTGGCAAGCGGGGCGACGATCGACGCTGCCGCCGAACGGGCCGGCTGTAGCCCGCGAACGGTAAGCCGCCGGCTGGCCGATGCCGCTTTCGCCCGGCAAATCTCGACCGTCCGGGGGCATCTTTTCGCCGCGGCTACGGGCCGGCTGGCCAACGCCGCGGCCAAGGCCGCCGACAAGCTGGAAAAGCTGCTCGAATCGCCGCAAGACCACGTGGCCTATGCCGCCGCCAAGAGCATCTTGGAGCTTGGCGCGAAGCTCCGGGACGCGGCGGAGATCGAACAACGAATCGCCCAACTCGAAACCGTGACGCAACAGAATGACCGCCTCTCTCAAACGTCGCCTCAATTCGCTGGAAACGGCTATTAAGCCGCTTTCGCTGTTTCTGTGGCTCACTCCCGACGAGCGGGCCGCGTTGGCCATCGCCGAATTGAAATACAGGCACATTCCCGAATGGGCTGAGCGGGCCGCCCGCGAAGAATTAGAGCTAGTACGAGAACTATCGCCGGAGGAGGCGGAGCGACCGCAGCGCATCCTAAATCTTGCACTTGCCGCCAACGACCGCGTGCGGGAATTGGAAGCCGAAGGCCGGCTTCAAGGCATCGTCGAATCGCTCAAAGCCAAGGGAGTCTGGCCCGATGAGCGGAACCATCAAAAGCCGGCTGGCAAAGCTTGAAAAAAAAGTCGGGCAACAAATGATCTCGGCGGAGCGAGAGCGGTATTTCGAGTGGTTGCGAGCCGAGGCCAAGCGGATACGGCGCGAAGACCCGGAATACGTCAATCGCTTGCGGGAAGAGGCGATGCGCCTGGATGCGATGCAAACCACGGAAAACCCACGGCAAGGCGTAGGCCGCCGTTTTTTCGCCGATTAACGACAGGGATGAACGGCGCCCGATTGCGGCCATCAGTGTGTAGAATCGGGGGATGGACGAAAACCCATACAAGGCGCCGGCCGAACATGGCGATAACAGCCCCGACGCCGCGACAATGCCTAGCCGTTGGTTTTCCCTGGTTTTCGTCTTGTTTTGTGCTGGCATGGTGGCGCTGTTCCTACTGACCGCCGTTGCCAGTGTCGTTGCTTTTGCGCACCGCTCGGATTGGCGCAACGCCGTTACGGTATTATGGGGGCTGGTCAATGCAACGACTTGGTGCATCACGGCTTTCGCAACCTGGACAAACCGCAGACGCCTCAGAAAGTTCGCGCTCTTCGCTGACTTGGTTGCATTGCTGAGCGTCGTCGCAATGGCATGAATCCGCTGACAGTCTCGGAAGTTGGCCGCCGTTTGTTGGCCGTTTAATCGGTCGGGGAGAGGCGATGAGCGAAGCGAACGGCAACGGGCGAGACGCGGCCGGGCGGTTTGCCGCCGACAACGCGGGCGGACCTGGCAGGCCGCGGCGGGAAGTCGAGCGGCAGTATCTCGACGCCACGCTGGCGGCCGTTTCCGTCGAAGACTGGACGGAAATCGTCAAGCGAGCCGCGGTTGACGCCAAGGCGGGCGATGGCAAGGCCCGCGACTGGCTTTCCCGCGTGCTCGGGATCGACGCGGCCCGAGCGGCGCCCGACGATGCCGGCGATGGCATCACGAGAATCGTGGTCATTGAAGACCCGAATTGGTACGGGAACGACGCGCATCGTTTGGAAAGGGAAAGGCGAGTAGCTGAAACGGCGGCAGGGCCGAGCCCAACGCCGCTATCTGGCGGCCGTCAAGACGCTGGCCACCGTCCGCCGGCTGGCCCTGCCCATCAAGGTTGACGTGAGCGTGGCCGGCAAGGTCGAAACGACGCCAGCGAAAGACCAACTCGGCTTGTCTCCGCGGCTGGCCGGCGCCATGTCGGCCAACTGAGCTACCACCCCAAGCCTGCCAATGGCGAACATCGCACTGTGCGCCCCTGCCCGCGCAGAGGGGCTGAAAAGTCGATTCAACCAAAAGTTTCGTTGAAATCCCCGGCAGATCGGCCGGCTGCGGGAAATTGAGCGTGCCGGCTCGCAGAAATGCTCGGTCGCGCGGCTGCTAGCTCTCGGCGACGGCCACCAAACGGGCTAGAAGCTGGCATTTCTCTTTCGCGCCAGCTAAGCTAAGCTTTTTCGCCCCCGACACTTGGCGTCAGCCGGCGGCAACCCTCGTCATGCCATCGCCACTTGTTCAGGAAATCGGATCCGAATGGCGAGAATCGCCATTTCACGATTTGCGCTGGGCGCCAACGCAAGATGAGAGGCCCGGAGGCGAAGCGGAGGGGTTTTGGGTTTCACACGAAAACCTGAGAGGGTATCTGAAGCCGTCGAAAGACGGCGCCGACGTTCGTTCATTGCCTCGTGCAGCCCACGAAAAGATTGCCGCAGACCTAGGTTTCGACCTGGGTTTGCCAGTAGCGCCAGCGATGCTTGTAGACGGCAGAGTGTCTGGGGGGAAAGTGGAGGCGGCCGTAGTCTCCCTTGTGCTCTACAAGGAAGTTCACAAGTGGGCGAATGCGGTTCAGACCCAAGCATCCAAAGCTATGGCAATGCACGTTCTTCGCACAAATAGGGGGGCGTGGAGCGGAATGCTTGCCTTCGACACGTGGTTAGCGAACGCCGACCGCAACAACGGCGGCAACGTATTGATCGGAATCCAACCTGATGATCTTTCCCCGTTAGCGGAAGCCATGTTCTGTGACTTTTCCTATTCGATGCTTCATTCCGGATGGGCGGCCGGCAAATGGCAAGAGGTGAGCCTTGCGGCGACGCTCCCGGAGATACGTTAATTGGTTGACCCAAAAGCGGCGAATGAAACTGCGGCGAAAATCGCAGACTATCCCGAGGAAAAGATTCGGGAGATCGTAAGCAGAATCCCCGAATCTCACCTGCTGCCAGGGCAAGCGGACGTAATCGTAGAGGCCCTTATCGCCCGGCGTTTAGATGTGCCGAAGGCCGTTGCTACCCTTTCCAATTGAGGATGGACCAAATGTGGAGCTACGTGATTTTTCGCTATCAGCCAGACCTACTGCGCGACGATTGGGCGCCTCTGGGGGTAGTCGTCGAACGTTCTTGCGACAACGGCGGCGCGGAAATAGGCGTCATGTGTCTGAGCCAGGCCGAAGTCGAAGGATGCAGCGAAATCGCTACAGCGATGCTTCAAGGCGCCGACGCTGTCTTAAGAAACGAAGTGGAGAGCACTCGTGCTCGAATGGGTGGAACCGAGGACTTCCTGGAGGCTTTGCGCGCCGGGAGTCCCTGGAATTTCCACTTCACTCCGGTTGCCTCGTGCAACCTGGATACCGACGACATACGCCAAGCAGCGATGATCCTGTTCTACAAGCACGTGATTCTAAGCCAACAAACCGCTCTACCGCCCACAATTGCAATAAAACCACGTCGCATGGAAGGCTACGAGTTGGCGGTTTGACCGACGGGTTGCCGGCGAGTGATGTTCGAGCGGTGTTTTCGTGCGGCGCGCGGTCACCCTGCCGGCTGCCGTGCAAGATTTAGCTCCAAGAGCCGGGCTAAGATTTCATCGTCGGTTAGGTCGGCGAGCCCCCGCTCGCTGCCGGTTTCAATAGCCCCGCCCGTCGCCTATACTCTCGGCTTTGCGATGACCTGCAACCGAGAGGGGCGCCTGCCTTGCCTGTCGAAGCCAAACCGCTTTTCCGGCCGGATGTTCTGCGGCCGTATCTGTCGGCATTCGAGCCGCCGGCGCACGTCGAGACCGTGCGGCCGAAACTGCGGCATTGGGCCGAATTGATGGCTTCCGGGCGGTCCGACGCCTTCAAAGAACAGGAAATCCTGCCCGACTTCCTGACCGATTTTTTCTGCGAATTGCTGGGCTACACGCGGCCGGCTGACGGCGGCCAGCGGTACACGATTTCCCGCGAGCGGCACGTCGAAGTCGATGGCAAATTCGCCGACGCCGTGCTGGGCGACTTCAACGGCCAAAACCGGCCCGTCGTGGCCGTCGAAGGCAAAGGGCCGAAAGACCCGCTCGACCGCCCGTTTGCCGGCCGCCGGATGTCGGCCGTCGATCAAGCCTACCGCTATGCGATCAACCTGCCCTGCGATTGGATCGTCGTCACTTCGGTTCGGCAAACCCGGCTGTATCACAAGGGGTCCGACCAGCACACCTACGAACGCTTCGATACCGAAGAGTTGGCCGACAGCGAAAACTTGCTGAAGCGGTTCGTGTTCTTGCTGGCCGCCGAGCGCGTCGTACCGGCCGACGGCCGTTGCCACCTCTACGCCCTGTTGAGCGAGTCGGAAAAAGTCGGCAAACAACTGACCAAGCGGTTTTACGTCAACTATGCCGACATGCGGCAAGACGCCTTCAACCGGCTGTGCGAAGACAATCCCGCGGTCCCCAAGCACGACGTTTTGAGCAGCACGCAAAAGCTGCTCGACCGCGTGCTGTTCTGCGCCTTCAGCGAAGACCGCGGCTTGCTGCCCGTCGAGACGATCCGCAAGGCTTACGAACATCGCGACCCGTACCACCCGCGGCCGATTTGGGAAACCTTTCGCGGGCTGTTCGATGCGATCAACCGCGGCAACGCGGCGCTCGGCATTCACGCTTACAACGGCGGCTTGTTCGCCCCCGATCCGATTCTCGACGGTTTGCGGGTTTCGGACGCGGTTTGCGGCTATTTGCACGATCTAGGCGGCTACGACTATCGGCCGGCTTATCAGGCCGCGCAGTCGGAGACGGCCGAGAACCTGATCGACGTGGACATTCTGGGTCACATTTTCGAGCAATCGATTACCGACCTCGAACGGCTGCGGAACGAGCTCGACGGGCTGGCCGAACCGGCGGGCGCCGAAAAGCACAAGACCCGCCGCAAGAAAGAGGGCGCGTTTTATACGCCGTCGTTCATTACCCGCTACATCATCGAACAGGCGTTGGGCGGAGTGCTGCAAGACCGTTTCGAGCGACTGCGGCAGGCGCACGAACGAGAGGCCAAGGGCGCCGCCCGTGCGGCCCTGGCTGAGCCGGCCGTCTATGAAACGGAGAAGCTGAAAAAGCCGGCCTTGGCCGCGCTGGTCCGGTTTTGGGAAGCCTGGCAAGACGAATTGGGGGCCGTGCGGCTGTTGGATCCGGCGTGCGGGAGCGGCGCGTTTCTGATCGAAGCCTTCGACCAGTTGCACGCGGCCTACGAAACCTCGAACGACCGCTTGCAAGAACTGCGCGGGCATCGCACGCTGTTCGACCTCGACAAGCGGATTCTGGAAAACAACCTGTACGGCGTGGATTTGAACGAAGAGGCCATCGAGATTTGCCGGCTCAGCTTGTGGATCAAGACGGCCGAACGCGGCAAGGCGCTCACGAGTCTCGACCATACGATTCGCGTCGGCAACAGCGTCGTGAGCGATCCGGCCGTACACCCCAAGGCATTCGATTGGCGGGCCGCGTTTCCCGAAGTATTCGAGGCCGGCGGGTTCGATGTCGTCGTGGGCAACCCGCCCTACATCCGGCAAGAATGGCTGGCCCCGTTCAAGCCGCACTGGCAAAGCGTCTTCAAGTCGTTCGACGGCGTGGCCGACATTTTCACGTACTTTTTCGAGCGCGGCTTGCAGTTGCTCCGCACCGGCGGCCGGCTGGCGTTCATCACTTCGGGTAGCTGGGTGCGGGGCAACTACGGCGCGCCTCTGCGCAAGTACATCGCCGAGACGGCGGCCGTCGAATCGATGGTTGACTTCGGCGAGTACCAGCCATTTGAAGACGCCGAGATGATCCGCCCTTCGATTACGATCCTGAACAAGGGCGGTTCGACTGGCAGCATGCGCATCTTCAAGTGGCTGACCGCCGGAAGCCCGCCCGAAAATCTTTCCGAGGTGATCGACGCGTCGCCCACCATGAATACGGGCCACCTTGGCGCTGATGCGTGGGAGCTTGAGGCGGACGATGTTCTCGCATTACGGCAAAAGCTATCCGCCCGTGGAAAGCCACTGAAGGATTACGCCAACGGCCGCGTCTTTCGCGGGGTCACAAGCGGACGAAACGAAGTGTTTGTGATTGACGGCGACCGTCGAAACCGCTTGATCGCTGAAGACCCGAAAAGCGCGGAAATCATCAAGCCATTCGTTCAGGGAACGCATCTGCGCCCTTGGTATATCGAGGAATCGGGCGAATACCTGATCTTCGCGCGGCGGGGCATCCGTATCGAGGATTACCCCGCCGTTTTGGATTACCTTGAAACGCGGCGAGAAGAGCTTGAACCGAAGCCCGACGATTGGCCGGCAGGCCGAACGTGGCGCGGTCGAAAGCCCGGCGCGTACAAATGGTATGAGATTCAGGATTCGGTGGATTACTGGCCGGCGTTTGAAGAAACGAAAATCGTATGGCCCGACATAAGCAAGCTTCCGCGTTTCAGCATGGACTGCGGCCGGCGTTATCTCGGCAACACCGCTTACGTTGTACCGGGCGGCGATTACTACTTGCTCGGCGTTCTTTCGTCGTGGGCAACTTGGTTTTTCATTAGCAAGACGGCCCAACCGCTGCGGCTTCGTGCAGGGCGCTGGCAGTATCGCCTGATAGCGCAGTTCATGGAATGCGTTCCGATCCCCGACCCATCGGCCGGCGACCGCGGGGCGATTGCCGCGCTGGCCGAAGAGTGTTGCCGCCTTGGCGCCGCGCGCTATGAGCTTCAATCCAAGGTGCGGCATCGGCTGCGCCAGACGTTCGGCATGAATGCGAGCGGCCGACCGCTCGGCACGCTGAACAACAAGGCGCAAGCATGGTGGGAAACCTCGACGAACGAGCTAGGGGCCGCCCTGAAAACGAGTTTCAAATTGCCGGCCAGCCCGTTCAAGAATCCGCGCACGGCCGATGAGTGGGAGCCGTACCTTGAAGAGAAGCTCGCGGAAGTCGATCGACTCGCCCGCAAATTGGCCGATTGCGAAGCCGAGCTGAACGACCGCGCCAATCGGCTGTTCCAACTCACGCCCGCGGAAATCGCGTTGCTGCAACGGGAAGTCGAGCATTAGCCGGCGCGCGGCATCGTGGAAAACGCAACTGATTTTGGCAAAGACCAAGGGGATGCGAAAAACGATGACGCTCAAATCCAGGCTGGCGCGGCTTGAAAACAAGCGGCAGGAACGTGAACGCCGCGACGACGACTCGAACCGGCCGCTGACCTTTGCCGAGGCGCTTGGGGCGCCGCGCGGCTCGACACTGACCGCGACTAAGATCCTTTTGCTGGTCGATCGGGCCGGGCCGTTGCCGACGCATCCGCCGGCGAACGCGATTGACGTGGAAGCGGAGGTACAAAAGGCCATTGCCGCCGCCGGCTCGGCGGTACAATAGCCGCAATGCCGGGAAGGCCCGGCCGGGTTGCAAACCGGCGGGCCAAGCGAACGCGGCGGGCGGCGCCGTCCTACCCTTCGGCACGCTCGCCGCGCTCGGCCCGGCGAAACCAAGGGTAGACCTATGCCTGTTCGGCCGCCGAGCGAACCTGAACCACGCGATGCCCTAAGCCGCTGCAAACAAGCGGCAATCGCCGCTCGCCAACGCATCCAGGCCGCCCGCGAAGCGAGGGACGCCACGGAGCTAGAGTTTGGTCGGGCCGATCAGGCCGAAGCGGCCATGAGCGACTTGCTGGCATGGGTCAGGGAGAAACTGGAATCCGACAAGAAACGAAGTGCGCCGCTGATGATTGCCGCCCCTTTATCGCTCGAAAGTCTCCGTTCGCGGCTGGAAGAGTTTTACGGCCAATGGTGCAAAATCTCGATGCCGTGCGACCCGCAGAATTACGAAGTGCCGGCGGAAGCGTGGCGCGATGAAACCTCGCTCCGCCAATGGGTTGCGGAGCATCGGCCGCTCTTGCTGCCGGAGCAAAGACGGAAGGCTGCCGACGCGCTCGCCAAACAGGATAGCGGCTGGAGCGTCGATACGCCCGCCGAAGAAATCATCCAAGACTTCGATACGCTGCGGCGGACGCTCGAATCGTCGTTAGGGGATCGGTTCCACGCGGAAGAGGAGCGGGTCGGGCGAACGATTGCCGAGTGCGCGATACGCGCTTTCCTGGACGATTTCGCGCCGCTGGCCTACTCGATCGTAACCGCTTTGGGCGCGCAGCGGTTCGGCGCGGAACCGTACCCCGAGCCGGCGCCGATTCCCGAATGCGATCCGGCCGACTTGGCGAAAGCGGTGTTCGGCGTTGCGAGCAACAGTACGCTGGAGGCCGGAAAGCGGTGCCTGCTGTGGGGCGCGATGGCCAGCAACCCGGCCGCGTTTTTCTTGCCGGTGGGATGGGGGAGAAAAGTTGAATCGTGGGCGGCCGGCTTGGTCATACCCCTAGAGCAACGAAACGGCTGGCGAACCATGCGCCAGCCGATTGAATGGGCTTTGGCTGCGTTCGATGGTTTGGCGGCGGAACGATCGGCGGCAACTCCGGCGAGTTTCGCCGCGCTGGAAGAAACCAGCCGGCAACGAGCGGCAGCGCAGCGCGACGCCGCAGACCGCTCTTGGCGCGAATTGCAAAACCGCGACCGATTTGAAGCGGCTTGGGAGGATATTTACGTTCCGGCCCCCGCCGTCGGCCAACCCGTGGATTACTCGCGTTGGTGCGCGAATATCGTGGCTTTCGCGGGCGCGACCAAAGAAGCGGGCGCGGCCGAATTGTTTTTGCATGCGACGCCTGAAAGGCAAGACGAGAGGGACGCGCTATCGGTTATTCAAGCCGCGTTGACGGGCGGGGCCGAAGCCCTGGGCAAGCGATTGCTGGAGCTAGACGGCGCCGGCAACGGCCGCGACTGGAAGCGAGTGTTCAACCACAATGAGCTATTCTGGCGAACGATCGGACTCCGGCGCGTCGCGCCTGTAGTGAAAAATCGGCCTGACGAAACTGCCGAAAACTCCGGCCCCGAGGCGCCATCGGGGTTTCTGGGCGGTGCAGAGCTTGCCGACGCGCTTGGCGTAAATCCTTCGCGGCGGGATGCGTTTTTTAAGAAACTGGAGCGCAAGCGAACGAGCTTAGGCGATGGTTGCTGGCAGGAAGTGAGCAACAAGCGGCCGAATGACCCCAAGTTTCAATACCGTCCGGATTCGCCCGCGTTACTCGCGTTGGCGGCGGCGTACAAGAATCCGAAACCGGCCTGACAGATTGTCGGGCCATTGTCGCCCCAAAACTTTTCTGGGCGAAATCACGCCGACAAATGCTGTATCCTGCGGCCCGACATTTGTCGGGCCGCTGTCGTTTGGCAACTTTTCGTTGGCTCGTTGTGTGAAGCTTCAGGGCGTGCTGGCGGCACTTCGCGGCCGGCGACCTATCAGAGCAAATCACAATGACGATGCAGAATGTCCAAAGTCTGGCCCTGCGGCCGCGCGAAGCGGCGAAGGCCCTGGGAATCTCGCCCCGGCTGCTGTGGCAACTGACGCACGATGGAGAAATCCCTTGCGTGCGCGTCGGCAGCGGCAAGCGGCGGACGGTCTTGTACCCCGTGGCCGACTTGCAAGCCTGGCTGAGCCGCCGAGCCGGAACGGCAGAAGGGGGCAACGATGCAGCCCGTTGAAAAGGTTTTGGCAAAGCTGGCCGATTTCAAAAAGACCGCAAAGGGCTGGGAGGCCCGTTGCCCGGCCCACGAAGACCGGCGGGCCAGCCTCAGCATTGCCGAAGGGGACGATGGCCGGGCGCTGGTCAACTGCCACGCTGGTTGCACGGTCGATGCTATTTGTTCGGCAATCGGCCTGCGCGTTGTGGACCTGATGCCGACTGCCGACACGCTGCCAACGCCCGGCAAGCCCCCTCGCAATGGCAAACCGGCGAATGGCGCACGGCGGATCGTCGCCCAATACGACTACCGCGATGGGGCCGGCGAACTGCTGTTCCAGGCGGTGCGTTATGAACCGAAGGACTTTCGCCAACGGCAGCCGAAGGCCGGCGGCGGCTGGAATTGGTCAGTCAAAGGGCTGCGCGTCATTCCTTATCGCCTGCCTGAATTGCTCGCCGAGCCGGCGCGGATCGTGGTTGTCCCCGAAGGGGAAAAGGACGTGGACAACCTGGCTAACATCGGCGTGTTGGCGACGTGCAACGCGGGCGGCGCGGGCAAGTGGACCGCCGAACATGCGGAGTTTTTGCGCGGCCGACAAGTAATCGTGTTGCCCGACAACGACGAACCGGGCCGGCGCCACGCCCAACAAGTCGCGACGACCTTGCACGGCATCGCAGCCGCGGTGCGGATCGTCGATCTGCCTGGCTTGCTCGAAAAGGGCGACGTGAGCGATTGGATAGCGGCCGGCGGAACGAGAGCCGAGTTGAAGCGGCTGGCCGAAGCGGCGCCAGATTGGACGCCGGGCGGAGCGGCGGAAGCGTGGCCAGAAATTGAATCGTTGGACGAATCGAACTTGCCCGAGTTTCCGACGCACGCACTGCCCGACGTGCTGCGGCGTTGGGTCGAAGCGGAGTCGCACGCCACGCAAACGCCGGCGGACTTAGCCGGCCTATTGGCCCTGGCGAATTGCTCGGCGATGATTGCCCGGCGCGTGGAAGTCGAGCCGCGCCCCGGCTGGCGCGAACCGGTCAACTTGTTCGTGGCCGTGCTGCTGGAACCGGGCAACCGCAAATCAGCCGTCTTCGCCGACGCCATGAAACCGCTACGCGAATTGGAAGCGGAACTGATCGAAGTTGCACGGCCTACCGTTGCCCGCGAGCAATCGGAACGGCGGCAAGACGAAGCCCGCTTGCGCAAGGCGGAAAAGACGGCGGCCGAAAAGGGCGACGCCGAAGCCCGACTTGAAGCCGCCAACCTGGCTGTTCACTTGGCCGAACAGCCCGAGCCGGCGTTGCCGCGATTGACCGTTGATGACGCCACCAGCGAAAAGCTGGGCATGATGTTGGCCGAACAAGGCGGGCGCATCGCCAGTATGTCGCCCGAAGGGGGCGTGTTCGATTTGATGGCCGGCTTGTACAGCAAGAGCGGCATTCCGCAATTCGGCGTTTATCTGATGGGGCATAGCGGCGACGACTTGATTACCGACCGGGTGACTCGCAAAAGCGTTCGCGTGGAGCGGCCGGCGCTGACCTGCGCCTATGCCATGCAACCGCAAGTTATCGAGGGGCTGGCCGAAAATGCGGCATTCCGCGGGCGCGGCTTGTTAGCCCGATTCTTGTACGCGGCGCCGGAAAGCTGGATCGGTCAGAGGAAAATCGCCCCCGAGCCGGTTCCTGACGCCGTGCGTGAAGCGTATCGCCAAACCGTGCGCCGACTTTCCGAACTAGAAGGCGAGCACGTTCTACGCCTTGCGGCCGATGCCGCGGCGGCGCTGCAATCGTGGGAAGCTGAGATAGAAGACATGCTCGGCGACGGCGGGGAAATGGAAATCATGCGAGATTGGGGCGCGAAACTGGCGGGCGCGACGCTACGGCTGGCCGCCGTGCTGCACTGCGTCGAATGTGGGCCAAATGAACCGATCGGCAGCGAAACTCTTGCCGCGGCAATCGAGCTTGCTCGCTATCTCGTTCCGCACGCTGAGGCGGTATTGAACATGATGCAGGCCAAGGAAGGGCCGGGCGAAGGGAATGCCCGTTACCTGTTGCGATGGATCAAACGCCACGATCTGCGGGAATTCACCAAACGCGACGCCCACCAGCACGGCAAGCGGCGGTTCCCCAAGGCAAACGATCTTGACGCCCCATTGGCCGAGTTGGCAATGCGGGGGTACATCCGGCCGAAGCGCGCCGTAGGAAGCCGCCCCGGCCGGCCCGCTTCGCCGAGCTACGAAGTGAACCCGGCCGTTTTTGGCGAAGATAACCGCGAAAAGCGCTCCCAGAATTCCCACAATGCGGCCAGCGAAGCAAGAGACGGCGATTCTGAGAATATTGGGAGCGCATCGAGCCACCCCGAAACCGCTGATCGTGTTCAGGTGACGATATGAGCGGTCTAGCGCAATTGCTGACGGATTGCGAGGCCCGCGGCATCCGGCTGCTGCCGGCCGGCGACGGCGGTTTGACGATCGACGCCCCGCAAGGTGCTTTGACGGCCGAGCAGATAGCCAGGCTGAAAGCCTTCAAACGCGAGTTGCTGGCGCTGCTGCGCCCCGCGGCCGATGCCAAGCCGGCGCAATCCGCGTCGGCTTCGGACTCAACGAAAGTCAGCGCCGGAAGGGGACTTTGTGAAAATCACGACTTGGCGCCGCCCGCGGCGACGGAGAACCCGCCAGCCGAGCGGGCCGCCGCGGTCTGCCGGTGCGGCGCCACGACCTGGCGCGACGTACCGATTCACGGCGGGCGGTCGATCCGCCGAGACTGCGCCCGTTGCGGGCGGTTTATCGATTTCCCCATTTGGTACGGTATGGAAGAGGGTTGACAAATTTGTCATATCCGCTAAGCTGCACGCATGGCCATCGTCGTTTTGACCCCGGCGGCGCAGAAAGAGTTTGACGTGTTGCCCAAGGCGGTTCGTGCAAGAATCGAGGCGGTCTTGCGACGCCTGGAACGCTGGCCCGACGCGAGCGGCGCAAAACCACTGTCGGGCGACCTGGCTGGACGCTGGCGGGTGCGAACCGGCGATTATCGCGTGCAGTTTTCCGTGGAACCCGGAAAGTCGTTACAGGAAGGCGAGCCGGCCGCGCCCGGCAAGGTGAAGGTTGAAAAAGTCGGACACCGAGACGGCTTTTACGATTGAACGAAAGGAAGGTCGACATGCCTCGGCAAACGGTAGAGCGAAACGGTAAACGATTCGTGCTGGTCGAGGCCGGCGAGCTGCGCCGGCTGGAGCGCTTGGCACGGATGGCCGCGGCGGATGAAGCGGAGTTGCCGCCGTTGCCCCCGGCCGACAACGAAGGGAACCGCCCCGCGGTCGAATATGCCCGCGTATCGATTGCCCGGTCGATCGTTCAAGGGCGCCGCCAGCTTGGGCTCTCGCAAGAGGAATTGGCGCGCTTGGCCGGCGTGCGGCAAGAAACGATTTCACGGTTGGAATCAGCGAAGCATTCGCCTACCGTCCGGACGGTCGAAAAGATCGATCGCGCGCTGAAGCGGTTCGCGGCGCAGGCCGAAAAGAAGCAAACCCGAAAGGCCGCCCGTCAAGGAAGGAAGTGAACCATGGCCAGCATCGCACGCGAAAAAAACGGCAACCGGCGAATTCTGTTCGTCGCCCCCGATGGCCGGCGGCCGACGATCCGGCTGGGCAAGGTTTCGCAACGGGCGGCCGAAGCGGTCAAGTTCCGCGTCGAACAACTGTTGGCCGCCAAGCTGACGGGCCACGCGCTGGAAGCCGATACGGCCGGCTGGCTCGCCGATCTGGAACCGGCGATGGCCGACAAGCTGGCCCGCGTCGGCTTGATCCCCAGTCGCACGACGCGAGCCGCGGCCACGCTGGGGCCGTTTCTGAAAGCGTATCTCGACGGCCGGGCCGATTTGAAGCCGGCGACGAAGATCGTTCGCGGGCAAGTGATTCGAGACTTGACGGAGTTCCTTGGCGAATCGCGCAACGTGCGGAGCATCGCGCCGGGCCATGCGGACGACTTCAAGCAATGGTTGGTCGGCCGGGGGCTGGCCCCGACCACGATCCACAAGCGGTTGCAATCGGCCCGTTCGTTCTTTCACGCGATGCGGCGGAGGAAGCTGATCGACGAAAACCCCTTCGACGGCGTGAAGGCCGCGGCGACGGGGATCAAGGACCGGCAGCGGTTCGTTACGCGGGCGGAAATCGCCCGCGTGCTGGACGCCTGCCCCGACCATCATTGGCGGGCTATCGTGGCCTTGTCTCGCTTCGGCGGCCTGCGATGCCCCAGCGAAGTGCTTTCGCTCCGCTGGCAAGACGTGGATTGGGAAGCCGGCCGGATCGTCGTTCAATCGCCCAAGACGGAACACCACGTCGGCAAGGCGAGCCGCACGATTCCGCTGTTTCCTGAACTGCGGCCGATTCTGGCCGAAGCCTTCGACCTGGCGCCCGAGGGCGCGGAATACGTGGTCGATGCGAAGTTCCGCAAGGCGGCGATGGGGCCGGCGGGTTGGATGAACGCCAATCTGCGGACCACGTTTGCAAAGATCGTCCGCCGCGCCGGCCTGCAATCTTGGCCGCGGTTGTTCCACAACCTGCGGGCGAGCCGAGAAACGGAATTGGTTGAAGCCTACCCGGTGCAAGTCGTCACAAGCTGGCTCGGGAACACGCCGAGCGTGGCCATGCGGCATTATCTGATGACGACCGACGAACACTTTGACGCGGCCGTGAAGGGCGACGGCACGGAGGCGGCGCAGAATCCGGCGCAGCACGCGCACGCAGAAAACAGCGGGGAATCGCACGGAGCATCATCCGCGCATAAAAAAGCCCCTGCATTGCAAGGGCTTACGCGAATTCTCGCGACTTGTGGCCAATCGCCGCTTTCAGCGGCGAAAAGCCTGGAAATGGCGGGGACAGGATTCGAACCTGCGACCTCGAGGTTATGAGCCTCGCGAGCTACCGGGCTGCTCCACCCCGCGTCGTGTGTGCTTGCATTATATCGGTCCGCCGCGCGTCGTCCAGTGCTCCTTTTTTTCGCGGATGCAGCGTCCTGCGGCTTGGGCCCCTGATTTATCGCGCAAGCCGTCACTTGCGGCACGAATTACCGCAGTTGTGCCGCCGAGACGCCCTGTTCGGGCCGAGTCTGCTTCCGCGTAAAAGGGCGGCAAGACGATGCCGTCTACTTTGCCCGAAACCCTGGAATACCTTATACTTCCTTGCTTGGCGCTGGAGAAATCGGCAGGTAGACTCGATAATCACGGGTTGGGCTATGCTGCGTCTGCTTCTGCGGCGATCGAACCGCACGAGAGACGCTCGCGCTCGACCTGACATGTCTATTGCCGGGCAAGAGAACCCGAGGTACGGAGAGAGTTGCCGATGGCGTCGCCCGATCCGGGAGTTCACGAAGGCGCCGACGCCCACCGCTCGCTGGGCAACGCTAATCCCGCAAGCGCGACCGCGCGCCAAGGCGTGGGTATCATAGACAGGATGGATGCCGCGAAAGAGGCCGGATTCGACTCCTACTACCGCTGGCTCGGCATTCCCCAGGCCGAGCAGCCCCCGACGCTCTACAGGCTGTTAGGCTTGTCGCCGCTCGAGCCCGATCTGGGCGTGATCGAAGAGGCGGCCGATCGTCAAATGGCGCACGTGCGAGCGCACCAGAACGGACCCTACTCGGCCGAGTCGCAACGGCTGCTGAATGAGCTCTCCGCGGCGAAATTGACGCTGCTGCACGTCGCCAAGAAGCTCGCTTACGACCGCACGCTGCGACCGCCTGTCCCGCCGCCGCCTTTGCCCGGCCCGGCGAGAATTGCGCCGGCGGCCAGTGCGCCGGCGCCTAGGCCCATTCCGATGCCGCCGCCCGCTCCTGTTGCTGTGGCGCCAATTCCAATTGCTGCCGCGCCCGGTAGCTCGGGGGCAGGTTTTCCTGCGCCGGAGGCGTACCAGCCGCCGGCAGAATACCAGGGGGCTAACGCCCCCCGCTCGCCCGCCAACCCAACCCGCATGCCCGGAAATGGCGCCGCGGCTCGTGCGCCGGAAAGGGCGCCGCCCCAGCCAGCGCCGATGCCGTCGCCAGTCATGCCGCGGCCGGTTCCGGTGGCGGTCAGGGGCGATCCGAGCAAGTTGGTGCTCCGCGACGCGCCGGTCGATCCCGACGATGAATTAAAGCAGTTCGCGTTGAAGAAGGCGCCCCCTTGGGCCGTCAGTTGCATCGTCCACATGCTGGCGTTAATCATCCTCGGACTCTGGTACATCACTCCCGAGGGCGACAACAAGGGTATCTTTCTCGACGTCGCCGCGCCGGAAGTCGGGGAACAACTGATGAGCGACTCGCTCGAGCTGCCTGCGGCGGACCAGAATCTCGACGAGACGATCGTGACGCCCGCCGATTTGTCCCAGGTCGAAGATCCGTTCGCCGAGCCGGCGGATGAGAAACCCGAAATCGATCTGCTGGGTTCCAAGCCGGTCGTCAAGCTCGATGTCCCAAAAATCGAAATCGCCTTGCTGGGCCGAGAACCCGGCACGAAAGAGACGTTGCTGGCCAAATACGGCGGCAACGGCACGACCGAAGACTCCGTCGGCCGCGCCTTGGCCTGGCTCGCCAAACAGCAACGCAAAGACGGCAGTTGGAGCTTGAGAGGCCCTTACAAATCGGGCGCCCTGGGCCGAGACGTTCCCGAATCGGCCACCGCCATGGCGCTGTTAGCCTTCCAGGGCAACGGCCATACTCATCAGCGAGGCGAATACCGGCAAAACGTCGCCAAGGGCATCAAGGCGCTGCTGCGGATGCAGCAAGGCAATGGCGATTTCTTCGAAGAAGGCGGCACGAGCAATAACTGGTTCTACGCCCACGCGCAAGCCACGATGGCCGTTTGCGAACTCTACGGCATGACCAAGGATCTCAAGCTGCGCGATCCCGCCGTGAAAGCGATCCAGTTTCTGATTGAATCGCAAGATCCCGAACTGGGCGGCTGGCGTTATATGCCTCGTAGCGACAGCGACACTTCGGTCACCGGCTGGGTCGTGATGGCATTTCAAACCGCCCGCATGGCGGGCCTGGAAGTGCCGAGCCCCGTGCTGGCGAAAATCGGCGAATATCTGGACAAGGTCAGCGAAGACGGCAGCACCTACGGCTATCAGGTCGGAACCGAGCCCTCTTGGACGATGACGGCCGAGGCGCTGTTGTGCCGCCAGTACCTCGGCTGGCGCCGCGACGACGAGCGGTTGGTGTCGGGCGCCGAGCAGGTTTTGAAATATCTGCCGCGGTACGAAGATCGCGACGTGTACTACTGGTACTACGGCACGCAGATGATGCACCACATGGACGGCAAGTTTTGGCAGACCTGGAACGGCGCCCTGCGCGACATGCTGGTCGAGAACCAAGAATCCGACGGCAGTTGGGATCCGGGCGGCAAACACCCAGACAAATGGGCCAACCTGGGGCAAGGCGGCAGGCTCTATACGACCTGCCTTTCGGTCTATATGCTCGAAGTCTATTATCGGCATCTGCCGATCTACGGCGTAGGAAAGTAGCCGGTTCGAGTGGTACTGGATAGTCGAGGCGTTCATGCCTTGGCGCCCGGCGCGTTTCCTGTTGATATCATTCATCCCAACAAGCGATTACTGATGCCCATTAACTGGCCCCGCTTCGTCGAACTCGTTCGCACGCACCAACGCTTCTTGCTGACCAGCCATATTCGGCCCGATTGCGACGCGCTGGGCAGCGAGTTGGGGATGGCGGGCGTGCTGGAACAACTCGGCAAAGACGTACTGATCGTCAACGCCCAGAAGACGCCGCCGAACTTGCAGTTCATCGATCCGCAGCGGAAGCTCAAGGCGCTCGGCGTCGACGTGCAGCTCGCCGATTTGGAGCAGATCGAAGTGCTGATGGTGCTCGACACCAGCGCTTGGGCTCAGTTGAGCGACATGGGCCTCGTGTTGAGATCGACGAAGGCCAAGAAGCTGGTGCTGGACCACCACGTCAGCGAGGACGATCTGGGCGCCGAGCCATTCAAGAACACCCGGGCCGAGGCTACCGGCCGGCTCGTGCTCGAAGCCGCCGGCCAGTTGGGCGTGACGCTCACGCCCGAAATCGCGACGCCCTTGTTTGCGGCCATCGCCACCGATACCGGCTGGTACCGCTTCGGCTCGACCACGGGTGATACCTATCGTTTCGGCGGGCAATTGGTCGACGCTGGCGCTCGGCCGAACGAAATCTATCGCTCGCTGTACGAGCAAGACACGCTGGCCCGGCTGCAACTGGTCGGCCGTACGTTGGCGCGGACGCAGAGCGAACTGAACGGCCGCCTGGTCTACACGGCGGTCTTTCAAAGCGATTTTCAGGCCACCGGCGCCTTGCCGCCCGATACCGAAGACGTAATCAACTTGACGCTCACGGTGGCGGGAACCGAGGTGGCCGTGATTCTGGTCGAACAGCCCGACGGCCGGTTCAAGCTCAGCTTCCGCAGCCGCTCGGCGGTCGATTGCAGCCGGCTGGCGGAGATTTTCGGCGGCGGCGGACACAAGGCCGCCGCAGGGGCGATGACGCCGGGGCCGTTCGAGGCCGCGCAGCAAAAAGTGCTTGACGCCGTTCGCTCGGCCATGCGATGATTCAAAAGCTTGAGATTCGATCACGACGTTTGGCCCGCCCGCAAAACATAAACCCGCCACGCCACGACCCCCTCCCTCTCCCTTTGGGAGAGGGCCGGGGTGAGGGAAATTCGGACCCTGCGTCCTGCCCTCACCCTAACCCTCTCCCAAAGGGAGAGGGGACTTTTGCGTCCCCCAGCGCCCCGTGTTTCGGCGGCATCGCGCCCGGCCCGGCGGCGTCGCGGCAAGCCCGCTGCGTGAGAAGCGAATCCTTGCGAAGATGAAATCGTGTCCGCCGCGTAGCTCGGCGAGTTTCCCCCCGAGGAGAATTCAAGATGCAAAAGCATGCTAAGCCGACGGATCGAGCCGAATCTTCCTCGGTCGGCGACGACGATCGTCGCGGATTTTTCGCCAAGGCGGCGGCCGCCGTGTCGATCGGCGGCATGATTTCCGTCTTTCCAGGCGTCGCGGGGTTGTTCACCTTCCTCGACCCCCTGCGGTCGCGGACCAAGACCGGCGGCGACGGCGAGCCAGGCAAGTTGGTGCGAGTCGCGACGCTCGAAGCTTTGCCGGACGACGGCCTGCCGCGGCAGTTTCCAGTGATCGCCGATCGCCAGGACGCCTGGAACCGGTTTCCCAACGAGGCGATCGGCGCGGTCTATCTGCGGCGGCAGAAAGGCTCGGACCAGGTCGAAGCTTTCAGTGCAACCTGCCCGCACGCTGGCTGCTTCGTCAATTTCCTGGCCGATCGCAACACTTATCAATGCCCTTGCCACGACAGCGCCTTCGATGTCGCCGGGCATTGCAAGTACGGACCCAGCCCGCGCGATCTCGACTCGCTCGACGCCGAGGTCCGCAGCGAAGGCGACGGGCGGTCGATTTGGGTCCGCTACGTCGATTTCATCGTCGGCAAAGAGGAAAAGAAGGCCAAGACCTGATTGCACCAGGCGTGCGATCGTTCCCGGCGCCCCGTTTTCACGTTCACCAAGCTCTCGCGGAAAAAGCGTAGATGATTAAAGCCCTAGCTAATTGGCTCGACGACCGCACGGGATATCGCGAGTTGGTCCGCGCCTCGCTCTACGAGCACATCCCCGGCGGCGCCCGATATCGCTACGTCTGGGGCAGCACGCTGGTGTTCGCCTTCTCGGTGCAGTTGATCACCGGGTTGTTTCTGTGGATGTCTTACAGTCCCAGCGGCCAAACGGCCTGGGAAAGCGTGTACTACATCCAGCACGAAATGCAGGGCGGCTGGCTCTTGCGCGGCCTGCACCACTTCATGGCCCAGGCGATGGTGGTGCTGTTGGCCTTGCACTTGCTGCAAGTCGTGATCGACGGCGCTTACCGGGCGCCGCGCGAAGTGAACTTCTGGCTGGGGCTGATTTTGATGCAGATCGTGCTCGGGCTCTCGCTCACCGGCTACCTGCTGCCTTGGGACCAGAAGGGCTATTGGGCCACGCGCGTGGCAACCAATCTGATGGGCATCGTGCCGGTCGTCGGGCCATCGGTGCAAAAGCTGGTCGTCGGCGGCGTCGATTACGGGCATCATACGCTCACGCGGTTCTTCGCCTTGCACGCGGGCGTGCTGCCGGCGCTGCTCGTCGGCTTTCTGGTGCTGCACGTGGCCATGTTCCGCAAGCACGGCATCCATGCCGCCAAGCATGACCGGCCGGACGCCACGTTCTGGCCCGACCAGGTGCTGAAAGACGCCGTGGCCTGCCTGGCGGTGTTGGCGGTGGTGCTGTTCTTCGCGATCCGCCCGGCGCTTTCGGGCAGCCACGGCGAGGCGCCGCTGGGCGATTACCTGGGCGCCGAACTGGGCGCCCCGGCCGACCCGTCGAACGAGTATTCCGCGGCCCGACCGGAATGGTATTTCTTGTTCCTGTTTCAATTCCTCAAGCTGTTCGAAGGTCTCGGCGAGCAAGGCGAATTGGTCGGCGCGATCGTCGTGCCCGGCGCCGTCATGGGCCTGTTGGCGCTGATGCCGATCGTCGGCCGCTGGAAACTCGGGCACCGCTTCAATATCGGCCTGCTCGTGTGCCTGCTGATCGGCGTGGGCATCCTCACCGGGCAAGCGCTGTATGCCGACCGCTTGGCTCAGTACGCGGCCAAGCCGGAAGCAAAAACCACGGCCGAAGGGGGCGAAAGCAAAACAGGCGAGGAAGCCGCGGGAGAGGAACAACCCGAGACGCCCGAGGCTTTGTTTGCCAAACGCTACGAGGCTTCGCAGTCGTATCTCAAGGCCGTCGAAGCGGCCGAGAAAGAAGCTCATCGCGCCGTCGTGCTCGCTCGCGCTCCCGAAGGCATTCCGGCCTCGGGCATGCTCTCGGTGTTGCGGCGCGATCCGAAGACGCAAGGCCCGCGGCTGTTCAAACGCTATTGCTCGAGTTGCCACGCGGACGTGGCCGACAAGCCGGCCGAAATCACGGCGCCCGATCTCACAGGCTTCGGCAGCCGCAAATGGATCGCCGGCCTGCTCGATCCGAAGGAGATCGTGGGCATGCACTACTTCGGCGGCACGAAGCACGCCAACGGGGAAATGGCGGACTTCGTGACAGGCGATCTCAAAGACGTACCCGCGGCCGATGTCCAGAAGGTCGTCGCCGCACTGTCGGCCGAGGCCGCCTTGCCTTCGCAACGCGCGATCGATGAAAAAGATCGGGCGACCATCGAAAAGGGACGCGCGCTCATCAAAGACTCGGACAGCTGCGCCCGTTGCCACAAGTTCCACGACGCGGACAATTCGGGCGGGGCGCCCGACTTGACCGGTTACGGCTCGCGTGAGTGGCTTACGGGCATGATCAGCAATCCGAATCACGAACAGTATTACGGAGAACACAACGACCGCATGCCGGCTTTCGCCGAGCATGCGGAGGATGTGGAGAACAACATCATCAGTCCCGCGAATCTGGCCTTGCTCGTCGACTGGCTGCGCGGCGAATGGTACGAACCCGAAGGGGCCGCGACGGCAAATGCAGAACCAGAGGACGAGTAGCGCGGGGCGCAGCCCCGCGCGATACTTCGCTCGCTGAACCTCAATTGCGCTCGCGGCCGCAGAACCGTGTGGGGCTGCGCCCCACCCTACGTGCTTTGGCGATTGAAAGCGGCAATCAGACGCGTCCGCGGCGAAACATGCTAGCCAGCGTCGCCCGCCTCTGAAGAAACTGGCCGCAATCCGCCCTTAGCCCGTCTGGGGCGGCAGAAATGCGGCCAAGGCGACCGCCCGACGCCGTCTCGCAAAAAACGGTAAGCTAAAGCGCAGGCCAAGATTCACCGGCGGTGCGCGTTGAGGACATAAATCTGCTAACTCGCGTTCGGCGCCGCGCGCTGCAAAAGTGCAAAATAACATCAATAAAACAACTATTCTTATGAGTTATCAAATCACATGGATCAAAACGACCTTTCCCAAAAACTTCTCGAATTCGTCGAGCGGCCCAATTACCGCCCGCTCAAACCCCGTCAAATCGCCAAGAAACTCGAAGTGCCCGAAGACGAGTTGCAAGACTTCAAGCGGCTCGTCAAGAAGCATGTACGCGAGGGCAAGCTGACTTACGGCGTCAAGCACCTGGTGCTGCCTGCCAAGGCGCCCGCGGCCGCGGCCGCCGACGGCAAAGGCAAAGCCGCCAAAGCCGGCCAACTCAGCGGCGTCTTTCGCCGCACGCAGCAAGGTTTCGGCTTCGTTCGCCCGGCCGGCGCGGGGGTGACGCACACCCGCGAGCAAGATATCTTTATCGGCGCCGAACATGCCGGCGACGCGGCCAGCGGCGACCTGGTGCTGGTGCGGCTGCTCAAGGGCCGCGGCCGCTTTGGCCAGCCGCAAGGCGCGATCGTCGAAGTCATCGAACGCGAGACGCACCAATTCGTCGGCACGTATTTCGAGCGCAATGGCGCCGCCTTCGTGCAAGTCGATGGCACGCTGTTCGCCCAGGCGATCTCGGTCGGCGATCCGGGCGCCAAGAACGCCCAGCCCGACGATAAGGTGGTCTTCGAGATGGTCCGCTTTCCCTCGCACGTCCACGACGGCGAAGGCGTAATCACCGAAGTGCTCGGCCCGCGCGGCGAGCCCGGCATCGACACGCTGTCGATCATTCGCGAATTCAACTTGCCGCAGGAATTCGCCGCAGACGCGATGGAAGCGGCGCGCATCGAAGCCGAGCAGTTCGACGAATCGATCGCCGCCGGCCGCGTCGACCTGACGGCCGAAACCGTGGTCACGATCGACCCGGTCGACGCCCGCGATTTCGACGACGCGATCTCGCTCAAGCGCGAGCCGAACGGCCATTGGCTGTTGGGCGTTCACATCGCTGACGTCTCGCACTTCGTTCGCGCCGGCGGACCGCTCGATCGCGAGGCGCACGAGCGCAGCACGAGCGTCTACTTGCCCGACCGCGTGATCCCGATGCTGCCCGAGATTATCTCCAACGGGCTGGCCAGCCTGCAGCCCGATCGGGTGCGATACACGAAGACGGCGTTCCTGGAATTCACGGCCGACGGAGTCCACGTTTCCACCGAATTGCACTCGGCGGCGATTCGCAGCGATCGCCGCTTCACCTACGAGGAAATCGACGAGTACCTGGCTGATCCCGATGCCTGGCGTCACCGGCTGTCGCCGCAAGTGCACGAACTGGCGGGCCGCATGCACGAGCTGGCGATGATCTTGCGGAAGCGGCGGCTGAATCGCGGGGCGCTGGAGTTGGCGTTGCGGGAAGTTAAGGTCGATCTCGACAAGCACGGCCGCGTCGTCGGCGCCCACGCGGTCGAAAACACCAAGAGTCATCAGATCATCGAAGAGTTCATGCTGGCCGCCAACATCGCCGTGGCCGAACGTCTCGAAAAGCAAGACTGGCAATTCCTGCGGCGGGTTCACTTGCCGCCCGATCCGCGGAAACTGAAAGCGCTGACCGAATTCGTGGCCTCGCTTGGGTTCCAGACCGAAAGCCTCGAAAGCCGCTTCGAATTGCAGCGTCTGCTGGGCGAGGTCGCCGAGCGGCCCGAACGGCAGGCCGTGAACTACGCCGTGTTGCGCAGCCTGCAACGCGCGGCCTACAGTCCCGAGCAGGCCGGGCACTATGCCTTGGCCAGCGATTGCTATTGTCATTTCACTTCGCCGATTCGCCGCTACCCGGACCTGACGATCCATCGCCTGATCGATGCCTTGCTGACGCACGGCAAGCCCCGTAACGAGTTGGGCGAGTTGATCGTGCTGGGCGAGCATTGTTCCGATCGCGAGCGCCGCGCCGAGGAGGCCGAGCGCGAACTGACGAAGGTGAAGCTGCTCAATTACCTGAGCAACCATATCGGCCTGGAACTCGACGCGGTGGTGACCGGGGTCGAGCAGTTCGGCCTGTTCGTCCAAGGGACCGCGTTGCCGGCCGAAGGCCTGATTCACGTTACGTCCTTGTCGGACGATTACTATTCCTTCGACCGCGCCACGCACACCTTGGCCGGCCGCCGGGCGGGCAATAGCTTCCGGCTGGGCGATCCGGTGCGGGTGGTCGTCGCCCGGGTCGACGTCGATCGCCGCGAACTCGATTTCCGGATCGTCGAGCGCCAGGCCCGTCCGCCGCGCGCCGCCAAGCCGCAGCAGCGCAAAGACGAGTCGGCTCGTAGCGCCAAAGGCGGCAAGGGTATAAAAGGGGGCAAGCCGGCTGCGCCGAAATCGCCCCGCCGGCGGAAGAAGAATTAGTTACCTCAAGGAGGTAGACATGGCGGCATTCAATGCAAGACTTCGTAGATGGCTGATGTCTTTGGCCGGCTTGACGCTCATAGCTTGTGTCTGTAACGAGGTATCCGCGCGGCCGACGTTCCGTGCGATTACTGTCAGGGACGCGGCAGTGGTCAGCGGCAGTATCACAGAACAGCAGACGAAAGAGATGATCTTCCGCTTTTTAGATACCGAGCGGCCTCGTCAGCAGAAGTGGCTCCAAGCATCGAGGGAATTCGTCATGCGAGGAGGCGCGCTGACCGTGTCGCGTGACGACGAAAACGCTCGCTTCTTGTGGGGCCCTTGGGAGATCAACGTGACGTCGCGGCGCGCAAAACTAATCTCCATCTGGCCTGGAGGACAATTGGGCTATCAATTGAACGCAGACATAGAACACGACGGCGCCCGTTTTGTCCTCGCGCGCGTCCGATTTACGGAGATCCGCGGAATTCGCCGGAAGTAAGTCGGCGATTCACTTCAACCGGATGACGAACTTTGCAGCAAACGAACCGCCCGGCGCGAGCAGCCGCAGCCCGGTCTTGACACCCTTGGCTTCTAATTCAGCTAATTCAGCCTCCTCAGCAGAATTCGTGGGTGAATTCTGGTTCGGGGAGGGCCCCAAGTGCGTGGTACAAGGCGATTTGTTCGGCTTCGAAGGTGCGAAAGCCGTAGGCTTTTCTGGTAGTCAATTTGGCTTTGTTGTTGAAACCTTCCACGATGCCCGCTGAAATGGCGCCGCGGGCGCGGAACCAATTGAGGATCAGCGGCCGATGCCGGCGCAGACTGGCCGCCACCTTTTTCATCGGTCCCA
>DATKRK010000122.1:0-23624 GCA_035532215.1 Pirellulales bacterium
AAAGAAAGTGCCGCAAGCTCTTAGGAAATCATCTAAGTGCTTGCTGCCAAAAGGAAAAATCGCACGCGCACCCCTAGCTCAATTGGATAGAGCATCGGTCTACGGAACCGAAGGTTAGAGGTTCGAGCCCTCTGGGGTGTACTTTCTTTTCTCCTATGTTCCCCTTTCCCTCTGGGAGCGTCGAGCGTCTACCCTTTCTCCCTTTGGGAGAGGGTCAGCGTGAGGGCACGCCGCGCCGCTCGCCCGCGGGGGCCTTCCAGGCCGTCTTCGCCAATCATCCGCGCCCAAATGCAGCCTGCGCCCGTCACAAGTCTTCGCGGCACGAGGGCGGCAAATATGTGAGGCAATTGGGGCAGAGTTGAAACGCCGCTGAAAGCCGCGTATGGCAACGCGGGCAGGTTCGGCTGGGCGCCGGGGGCGCTTTGGGATGCTCCAGCGAGTGCAGCAGCACCGAGCGATCGGCCGGCACGTCGCCCAACACGGCAAGAATCGACGTATCCGAAACCTCTCGCGGCGGTTGCAGCGTCACCCGGCTGTGGCATTTGGGGCACACTCCCTTCTTGCCCGCGTCCTTCGCGTCGAATCGCAGTTTGTGCCCGTTCGGGCAGCGCAGCTTGAACGTCATGGCGTACTCCAGCGATAGGATCTGACCAGCCCCAGAGATGCGATCACTCGTTACGAGACCAGCTTGCCGCGTCGCAGGGCGACGCCAAACCGAAGGCCGGGATTCGGAGGGCAGGATTATCAGGCGGGAATCATTGCAGGCAGGAACGGCTCCCATTAGGAACCGCCGAAACAAATTTTACCCCCCACCCGCCCCGCGAATCAATACGAGTTTGCCCCACAAACCCCATCGACAGGGGGGTTGTGGGGGCGGCGAGCTCGCCTCGCCCGTAAGGTGGCCTTCCGCCCGCGCAGCTTTTGCGTCGGCGCCCGAATCGTTTGCGGAAGCTTTCGCCCGACGAACGTGTGCCGGCCGCGCCAAATCGTTAACCGGGATCCTACTCATTGCCGGACGGCTCGTACCAGTCGCCGCGCAGCCAGTCGACGAGCAACTTGAGTTCGCGCGGGTTGAGCAGATGATGGTCGGGCGACAACGCCGGCTTTGCGAACGAAGGCATGCGGTCATTGCGGTCGGCGTAAAAGCGCTCGTCTTGCGGATCGGCGATCATCGCCGCCAGCCACTCGGGCGAACCATAGCCGGTCAGATCGGGCGCGGCGCCGAGTTCGCCCTCGTCGCGGAACTTGTGACAGCCGGTGCATCCCAGGTCGCCGGCCAGCAGTTCGCGGCCACGCTCGATGTCGCCGGTCTTGATGTCGGCCGGCTTTTCTTTCCCGCCGGCTCGCTGAGGCAGCGCCGCCTCGGCCGCGAGCGCCTCGACGACCAATTCCAACTGCGACCGCGCCTCGGCGCCTTCTTCTTCGTCCGCATCGGCGAGCAGCTCCTGCACGGCGCCGACCATGTCGCCGCCGGCAAACTTGGTGTGGCCGAAGTAACGCGGTCCGTTGATCGCTTCGGGATCGAACAACCCGCTGAGCCACGCCTTGCCGCCGAAGCCGTACAAGTTCGGCGCCGACGGTTCTTCGGCCACGATGCCCTCGTCGCGGTCGTTAGCGTGCGAATGACAGCTTGCGCAGTGCCGCGCGAACAGCAGCGGCCCTTGCGTTTTCGGGTCGTCGCGCAACAGCAGCGATGCGCCGGCGGGAGGAATCTGCTCGCGATCGGCCAACGCGCGGGCGCGGGCGTCCAAGGCTTCGGCTTGCGACTGAGCCGCCAGATACTCGGGGTCGTGCCAGTCGCGCGCCAGCGAGGTCCACGTCAACCAACCCCAGCCGCCGGCGCCAACGGCCAGCACGAGCAGGCGCAGGATAAAGCTGACGCGGCGCCGCACCACGAGATCGACCAGCGGAATCGCGATGAACAACGCCAGCGTGGCCAGCGGCAACACCAGCGTGGCGATGAATTCCCAATCGCCCGTAAAGTATCGTCGCAGTTCGAACAGGCAGCGAAAGTACCACTCGGGCCGCGGTAAGATCGAAAAGCTCGCGTCGGCCGGCGCTTCCAGCGGCGCGCCGCGCCGCCAGGCCAGCACGGCCAGCACGCACGCCACGGCAGCCACCGCCATTGCGTTGCGGACCGACTGATAGGGCCAATAGGGACGGGCTTGGGCCGCGTCGCCCGCCGCTTGCGTCAGACCGTGCCGGTAGACTTGGCTCAAGTGGACGCCCAGCAACACGAAAGTCGCCAGCGGCAACAAGCCGACGTGCAGGAAATACAAGTGCGTCAGCGTCAGATGCCCGACCTCATCGCCGCCAACGAACAGCCGCTGTAGCGCAGGCCCGACCACCGGCGTCGAACCGACGATGTTGGCCTCGACTTCGATCTGGGTCATGCCCTTCTGGCTGGCCGACAAGGGGTTGCCCGTCACCGCCCAAGCAATCGCCAGCGGCATCAACAGCAAACCGGTGATCCAGATCAATTCTCGCGGCGGACGAAACGCGGCCGACAACAGCACGCGAACCAAGTGGATCGCCAGCAATACGATCAAGGCGTGCGAGGCGAAGTAGTGCACGCCGCGAATAAAGCTGCCGGCCGGCGATTGCTCGATGTAATGGACGCTGGCCCAGGCGCTGGTCGTCGACGGGCTGTAGGTCGTCATCAATAGCAGGCCCGTGACGACTTCGATCACGAACACCCACCAGAGACAACTGGCGCTGGTCAGCCACCAACTAGGACCGCCGGGCAGCACGCGGCGGTGAAGCGGCGCCAACAAGGCGCGGTAATCCGTGCGCGCGTCGAGCCAATCGAAGAACGTCTTCATAACAGCGATTTCCGCGTCCGCGCCGGGCGATCAGGCCTTGCGAATTTGTGTCGTTAACCCCGGCTCGAACTTTTCGTAGGCCACCTCGACCCACCATTCGTCGTTGGCATCTCGCGTGACCTTGCACTGCAAGGCGTCCATTCCGCGCGGGGCGTGGCTTTTCTCGCCAGCCTCGGCGTCGTTGGTCGGGGCGCCGTCGAGCGCGAACGCTGCGCGGTGACAAGGACAAACGAACTGCTCGCCGTTTGCGCCCAGTTGGATCGTGCAACCCAAATGCGGACAGACGGCGGTGAACGCGGCGACGCGCGGCGGCTGACCCTCGCCGGACGTCTTGCTTTCGCGCACAAGCCAAACACGGCCGATGACCTCGTCGGGATAAAGGGTCCAGGCGTCGCGGCGATTGCCGACGACCGCGACTTGCGTCGGGCGGCCGGGCACGAGATCGTTCAAACGTGCGACACGTTGCAAAACGGCTTCGTCGCGGCGTCGCGAACGCAGCGCGCCGGCCACGAAGCGGCCGCCGGGGATGGCAATCATCGCGGAACTGGCCGTCGCCAAAGCGCCGCTGAGCCACTTGAGTGCATTTCGTCGATGAAGCATGGCAGTCTCACGAGCGAAAGACTTGATGTTGGAAAGCCGCCGCCGGCTGGCATGGCAGGTAAATACAACGCGGTGATTCGGGCGGGGCGCGCCGCAGTCTGTTGCGGCGCGTGAAAGGCGGGTGTTGCAATTAGTATACCATGCTTCGATTTCAAAACAATTGTCGACGGATCACGTCGTTGAGAACGAGGCGCTAAAAGCGTGCGCGTCACCGAGCATTGTGTAAAGCGTGCGAATCTGCACGCGTTCGTGTGCTTATCCGCTCGTTTAACGCGACCCTAGTTGCCAACCCAAGCAAGTAATACGCCGGCCAATACGAGGCCGTAAGTCGTTGATGTTGCGCAACGTCTCGCTCCCGCGGGAGTCGCATTCGTTAGGCTTTCGAACACAAGTCAAGGCGAGCAAGCCTCAACGGGCCGCAGTTGTGCGACAATGATGTTGCAAGCCGATCCATTTCAGTCGGAGTTACGCCCTTTCAGGGCTATCGCTTCCTCGTTGCTTGCGGTCTCAGGCCTTCGCCTTGAGCTACTGAATCAGGCCGCTTCGTGGCTAAGCAGCGTAAAAACGCGGGATAGAGAGCGCGATCTGTGCGCGCGAACGCTTCAGATGAGCGTCAAGACGCCCTGGGAGCCGGCTGGCCTTGGAGGCGTTTGCGGCACGAAAAGTGCGTTGAGTTTTGGCAACGATGCGAGCGCGTCGGGCGGAAACCCGCGTCGAGTCGCGCGTTTCGCCGCCCCGCCACCGTCGTCTCGCCTGAATTTGAGGAGCCATGCCATGCAAGCCGCCACAATGATGCTGTTCGTGTTTTTCCCTCTTCTATTAGTCGCTCTGGCCGCCCTCATGGCAACGTTGCTCGTGCGTGAAGCGTTCGCCGCTCCGCTGACGAAGCGACGCAAAGCCGCGGGCGGTATTTCGCTGCCGTTGTTGGCCGGCGACGGCTTGCGCGGCTGGGCGTCGGAATTGGCCCAGCGCGTCGTCGGCGCGCATGTGGCGAACCGTGCGAATCGTCAGGCGGCCGTGGCCCTGGCTCAGGAAGTCGAGGCCGAAGCCAGCCAGGTTATCGAGCGGTCGTTGCCGTCGGCTGCAGTCGTGCGCGAGCCTGAGTGCAGCGATTCGAGCCCCCAGACGATTCTCGTGACCGTGCCCGAAACGCTGGCCATCGTCGAGGAGTTGCAGCAACACGCTTCGCCGCACGAACTGCGGCGCGTGCGCGAGCGGGCGCGCCGCAACCTGGAGCAAATGTCGAAGGCCCTGGCCGAAGCCGGTGCGGCCACGGTGTGTCCGCTGCTTACGGACGATCACCGTTGCGCCATCTTTGCCGCGCGGCCGCTGTCTTGCCGCGGCCGCTGCTGCCCGAATTGCGATCCGCCGGGCGAGGACGGCGCGATGGCCGAGGGCCAGACTCCGCGGCTGTTTGCGGTGACGTTCGGCGAAGGAATCAGCGCCGGATTGTCGCAGGGACTGACCAACGCGGGACTTGACGGTCGCGCTTATGAATTGAATCGGGCGCTGGTGCAAGCCCTGGAAGCTCCCGACGCCGCCGACCGCTGGCTGCGAGGCGAGGCTGTTTTCGAGGCTTGCCATTAGTTATATGGGAGATATGCCCGATCCACGCGGCTCCGACCTGGCTGAGAGCTGCCATTCGACGACCGGGGCTCGAGGAAGCGAGCCGGCGCCAACGATCGACCTGGGCGCGAAGGCGGCCGGCGCCGAATTGTCGGACGGCAGCGCGAGCAGCGAGTTCGAAGTCGCGACGGAAACCGTTGCGAGCGGCTCCGGGCTGCCTCGCCGGTTCGGCGACTACGAACTGCTCGAGGAGATCGCCCGCGGCGGGATGGGAGTGATCTATAAGGCCCGGCACGTTCGGCTCGACCGGATCGTGGCCTTGAAAATGATCTTGGCGGGGCAGTTGGCCGCCGAGGCCGATATCATTCGCTTCCGCACCGAAGCCACGGCCGCCGCCGCCTTGCAGCATCCGCATATCGTGGCGGTCCACGAAGTCGGCGAGCAAGGCGGACAATATTACTTCACGATGGATTACGTCGAAGGCCAAAGCCTGGCCGACATGGTCCGCGTGAGCCCGCTGCCGGCGCTGCGAGCCGCCCAATACGTCAAGAAGCTCGCTTTGGCAATTCACTACGCCCACGAGCAAGGCACGCTGCACCGCGACCTGAAACCGCCGAACGTGCTCATCGATCGCTTCGACGAGCCGCGGATCACCGACTTTGGCCTGGCGAAGCGGCTTGCGGGCGGTTCCGATCTGACCGCGGCCGGGCAAATCATGGGCACGCCGAGTTACATGCCGCCCGAGCAAGCCCAGGGCAAGCACGACTTGGTCGGGCCGGCGAGCGACGTCTACGCGCTGGGCGCCATTCTTTACGAGTTGCTCACCGGCCGACCGCCGTTTCGGGCGGAAACGCCGCTCGACACGTTGATGCAGGTGCTCGACGCCGAACCGGCCGCTCCGCGGCTGTTGAACCCCAAGGCGCCTCGCGACCTGGAAGATATCTGCCTGAAGTGCCTGGAGAAGTCGCCGCACGCCCGCTATCCCTCGGCGCAGGCACTGGCCGACGATCTGGATGCGTTTTTGCGCGGCGAGACGGTTTCGGCCGAACGGGGCGCCGTCGGCCGGTTGATGCGGATCATGTTGCACGAAACGCGGCACACCGAAGTCATGGCGCTCTGGGGTCGCGTCTGGATCTGGCATGCGATCGAGGTATTCGTCGTGCTCGCGATCACCAACGCAATGATCTGGCTGGGCGTGCGCAGCCCCTGGCCCTATTTGGGACTGGGCGCCGCGGGGTTGTTGTTGGCCCTCTACGCGCCGTGGCATTACCGCTTCCGGCTCGGCGCGCCTCTGACTCCGATCGAGCGGCAACTGGGGCAAGTCTGGGGATTGTCCTTCATCGGCTTCGTGCTGACCGGCGTGATTAACCACCTGATGGGCTTGGCGACGTTGAAGCTATTGCCCGTGGTGATCTTGGAGTGCGGGATCGCCTTCGGCTGCACGGCCGTGATCTTGGGCGGCGAGTTCTACGTGATGGCCGCGACCTGCACGGTGCTGGCAATCGTGCTCACGTTGTATCCCGGCATCGCCCCGCTGGTGTTCGGCGCCGCGTTCGCCGTGGGGATGGCCATTCCGGGTTGGAAGTATTCGCGCGGCACTTAAAGCGGCGCGCCGAAACGTTACGCATCGGGTTCCGCGGCGTGCAGTTTCGCACGCTCTTCGACGGGCGGCGCTTGCCAAATGGGAAGATCGCACCGATGGCATGAGTTGTGCATTACCCCTCGTCGACCAGAGATTGTTAAAGGTTCGTCGGAAAGGGTTGCACGATGTATTTCAAATCGGCGAACGATTTAGCGACCGCTGAGTCGCAACCGCGAGATTGCGAACTGGAGACCCGGTTGCGAAAACGCATTTTGGCGGCCTTGCGGACCGCGGGCTATCCCGAGCTATGGTCGGTGCGGTGCCACGTCAGCGAAGACGCGGTGGTGCTGAGCGGCGTGCTGCCCAGCTATCATTTGAAGCAAGTCGCTCAGCACGCAATTCTGGTGTTGAACGACCCGCGCGTGGTCAAGAACTTGATCGAAGTTTCGTCGTAGAAAACTGATGCCTTATTCCCCGAAGAGTTCCGCCGATTGCACCACGGCCGCCGCGATCTGCTGGCGGGTAATCAATCCCCGCACTTCTTTGGCCGAAAGGTCATAGGGGTACATTGCCACGAGCGCAACCGTCGCCTGCCGAGCGTGCATCGCGGTCATGATCTCGAACAGCGTGGTTTGTTCGCCTACGCCAAAGTAATCGCGGCGGGCGACGTCGCCCAGCCGGGCGTCGGCCCCGTGCGTTTCCAGCAGTTCCCAGGCGGCGTCGCGTTCGATGTAGCCGACGACTTGCTCGCCTTCGGCGATCAAGTAGCAAGAAATCGCCGGTTGCTCGCGGCGCAAAAGGGCCAACTGCCCGAGCGCGTCGGTCGCGGGCAGGATGACCACGCCCGTGTCCATCAGGTCGGCGGCGCGCATGAGCTGGTGGAAATTCGTCTGCAAGGCGTCGGGCATGTGGTGGCCGCGGCGAGCCAGCTTCATGGTGTAGATGCTTTCGGGTGATAGGGCTTGCCGTACTTGATAACTGAGTGCAACCGTGATGGTCATCGGCACGATCACGTTGTAGTCGAGCGTCATTTCGAAGATCATCACGATCGCGGCCATCGCGGCGCCGGTCGAGCCGCCGACGACGCCTGCCATGCCGGCAACGGCAAAGGCCACCGGAGTCATGCCCCACTGCGGAAAAATGCGGCCCAGCACCATTCCATAAGCGCCGCCCAGCGTGGCGCCCAGGTAGAGCGCCGGCGAGAAGATGCCGCCCGAGGCGCCCGAGCCCAGGGTCAAACTCGTCGCCAGCAGTTTGATCGCCGCCAGCAGCAACAAAAACCAAGGCTGGCTCAAGGCGCCGGACAGGATGTCCTGGATCGTCGCGTAACCGACGCCTTCGATGTAATAATGCCCGGTGGTCGCCAGCAAGGCGTAGCTGGCAATGCCGACCAGCAGCATGCCGGCGCCGTGCCGCAGATAATAATTGCCCGGCGTGCGCCGTTCGAAAAAGTCCTCGCAGGCGTAAATCGAGCGAATATAGAGCGTGCTGACCAGGCCCGTGAGCACGCCGAGCACCACGTAAAACAGCAAAGCCTCGGGGTGCGTCACGTGCGAGGCTAGTTCGTTGAGCTTGGGAATGACGAACGAGGGACGAACGCCGAAGGCCAGCCGGCCGACGTAGGTGGCCGTGGCGGTCGAAATGGCCACCGGAACGAGCGTCCGCACGCTGACTTCGTGCATCAGGATTTCGACGGCGAACAGCACTCCGCCGATCGGCGTGTTGAACGTGGCGGCGATGCCGCCCGCCGCGCCGGCAGAAACGAGCGTGATGCGCTGCCACGAGGGCATCGGAACGAACTGCCCGAGCGTCGAACCAAACGATGAGCCGATCTGGATGATCGGCCCCTCGCGGCCGACCGATCCGCCGCTGCCGATCGAAATGGCCGAGGCCAGCGATTTGACGAGCGCCACGACCGGCCGGATGGCGCCGTGCTGGTAATAGATGGCGTCCATCACCTCGGGCACCCCGTGCCCCTTGGCCTCGGGGGCGAAATTCTTGACCAGAAACGCCACGCCCAGGGCGCCCGCCACCGGAACGAGCACGACCAACGGCCCCCAAGGAGAGCCAGGCGTATGCACGTTGGCGTCGTAGTAAACTGATGCCTGGCCGAGAAACAGCAGGTTGTGGACTAGCGCGATCAAGCCGCGGAAGGCGACGGCGCCGAGCCCTGCGACCGTGCCGACCAAGATCGCCGCCAGCGAAAGCGACGCCGGCCGCAAAGGAGGACGCCGTTGCGGAGGTTGGTCGGCCATGGCTTCAGGCGGCAGTCTCGGGCGTTTTGACGGTGAGCACCGAGCACGGCGCCTTTCGCACGACTTCTTCGGCGACGCTGCCCATCAAGAGCCTGCGGAACCCGGTTCGCCCGTGCGTACCCATCACGATCAGATCGGGATGCGTCTCGCCCGCGATGCGAACGATCTCGGAAGCCGGCATTCCTAACTGCATCAGGTGTTTGACCGGCAGGCGTTCGTTTTTCGGGCGAATTTGCGCGAGCCGGTCCTCCAGGGCCTGCCAGTCGCCTTGGGGCGGAGGCGTCGGTCCGCTTTGTCCGGCGACCGGCGGCACCGCGACGTGCAGCACCAAGATGCTCGCCCCGTAATGCTCGGCCAGCGAGCAGGCGGCTTCGAAAGCTGCGTCGGCGCCGGGAGAAAAATCGGTCGGGAGCAAAATGTTGTGGATTAGCACGATCGCCGCCTCTGGGATAACTGGTTCACGGTTGACGGATGCCGCTGGTCGTAACGGTTCGTGGTTGGCAAATGTTAACGCCGTTCGACGCTAGCCGAAAGGCTCGCAAACTGCGTGCCAGTCTCGGCGATTGCCCGATTTCGCCCGCATGTTTCGCCTGGGAGTCGGTCGGATCGTGCGCGGAACCGCACATTGCCGGGCTCAAGACGTTAAACTTCGGAGTACGTTTGTAGCATCGCCGCGGCTGCTTTTTTATACTGTGCCCGGTTAAGAATGAGGCGTGCGTTGCTCGTGGGGCGGCCTTCCAGGCCGTCGGCCATTGAGGGCCTGGAAGGCCGCCCCACCACATGCCGCCCAAGCGTCTCGTTGGCGCCTGCGTGCGGTATATGTAGCCCGGACAGTTATGCCTGGGCCGTCAACGAACAGGAACAGCACGATGAATCGACGCCAATTCCTGGCGGGCATGGCGACAAGCGCCGCGTGGGAAGTGCTGCCACGAACGAGCCGGGCGGCGCCCGACAAACGCGAGACCAAGCTGCGCCGCGGCGTCGCCATCGCGGGCGCTGAATTCGGCGTCGGCCCACAGTTCAGCAATCTGCGGCCGGGCGTCGCGGGCAAGGATTACACGTACAATTCCGAACAGACTGTGGCCTATTTCGCCGAGCAGGGCGTCACGCTGTTGCGAGTCCCGTTTCGCTGGGAGCGCATTCAGCCGCGGCTGGGCGAGCCGCTCAATGAGTCCGAGTTGGACCGGCTGCGGAAATTCGTCGGTTGGGCGCGGAAGCACGCCTGCCACACGATCCTCGACGTTCATAATTTCGCCCGCTATACGCTGTTGCTCGGCGGCAAGCCGAGAGATTGCCTGATCGACGCCACGCTTGGCGATCGCGTGCCCGTGACTCGGGCTCATTTTGCCGACCTTTGGTCGCGGTTGTCGGCGGCCTTTGCCGACGAGCCGGCGGTCGAAGCCTACGGGTTGATGAACGAGCCGCACGACATGGGCGCATCGGATTGGAAAGCGATCTCGCAGGCTGCCGTTGACGCCATCCGGGCGCGCGGCGATCGCAAGCAGATCCTTGTGCCCGGCGAGAGTTGGTCGAACAGTGATCACTTCATCGACGTCAACGGGCCGCAGGCCTGGATTCGCGACCCGCTCGGGCGGACCGCCTACGAGGCGCACTGCTATTTCGACAGCGATTACAGCGGCAACTACCGGCAGAGCTACGACGAGGAACTGAGCCGCGATCCCGACTTGGAGCAGCGCGGCGTCAAGCGGCTCAAGCAATTCTTCGAGTGGCTGCGGACCAACGAAGTGCCGGGATTGGTGGGCGAGTTCGGCGTGCCGCCCGAGCCCCGCTGGCTGGAAGTCATGCGCCATTTTTTGCAGGCGTTGGACGAGGCCGGCATCGAAGGCTGCTATTGGGCCGCCGGCGAGTGGTTTGGCGCCTATCCGCTTTCGATCCAGCCCGGCCTCGCCCGCCGCCGTAAGCCCCAGCTCGACGTGCTCGTTGGCGAAAGGGCCGACGGCGCCGGCTGAAAAAACCGAAGGGCCGCGGCGGAAGCAATTAGCGAGCCAGCACTTTCGCCATGACCTTCAATCCCAGATCCATCGCGTCCCAGGCGAAGCCCGCATGGAACGGTTCGCCGTGGCCGAACCGCCAGGGCAGGTAAAATCCCAGCACCTTTTTGCCCAGTCGCCAGGCGGGAGAAACGCCCACCTTGTAATGCTCGGTGTCTTCGGTTTCCACCTCGACCGGGTTCGCGAGGTCGCCGGTGTATTTCAGCGGCACCTGGGCGAAGGTGGCTTTGTTGAGTTCCTCCATCACGCACATGCTCATCGGCTCGAAGTCGACCTGCGGCTTGGTTCCTAGAATCTCCGCCGCCAGATGGTCGGCGGCGGCGTCGGCCTGCAACAGCGCCAGGAAGGCTTGCTTGATCGGGAAGTCGGCCGCATCGCCGACCGTGAAGATATTCTCGAAACCTTTCACGCGCCGGCTATCGGCGGCCACCTGGATGAACCCTCGGTCGTCGGACGGCAGGCTCGGATATCGGTTGGCCGCGATGTACGGCGGAAAAGTCACCAGCAGATCGAAGGCCAGCCGCTCGCCGTTTTGGAACGCGACTTGCCCGGGGTCGATCCCGGTGGCAATGAAGCCTTTGTGGCCTTCGATCTTGCGCTCTTCGAACTCCTGGGAAACCACCGTGTTCAGCCGCGGCCCGAAGGCCTGAATGTAGCCGTCTTCCTTGGTGGCCCAGATCAGTTCGACTTCGTCGCGGCACTTCTGCTCGCGGAGCCAGGTGTCGGTCATCATGACCAGCTCATAGAGCGGGCCCGAGCACTTATTGTTCGGCGGCACGAGAAACACGATTCGCTGCCGCTCGTTCGCCCGAGCTTTTTCCACTGTCTTTCCGAGCGCGTCTCGCAGCTTCAGCATTTCCTCGGGCGTCCACAAGGTCAGGGCATACTCCTTCAGCCCCGGAATCTCCTCGGGCCGCATCGCGGCGCCGGAGGCCACGATCAGATAGTCGTAATCGATCCGCACGCCGTCTCCAACGATCGTCTTCGTCTCAGGCGAGATCTCGCGAATGCGGCTTTGCACGAGCCGGATGTCTTTGCGCTTGGTTGGGCGATCCAAGGCGATCTTGTACCGCTCGGGATCGGCGCCGAAGGGGATGTAGATCGTGTTGGGTTTGAACAGGAAGTAAGGCTGGTCGGAGACCAGAGTCATATCGGCCCGGTCGCCCAGTTTGTAGCGCAGGTAAAAGGCGGCTTCCAACCCGCCAAAGCCGCCGCCGATTACTGCGACCTTTGGTTTCGCGGTCATGATTCTTCTCCTTAATAATTCTGCGCTGGTTCAGCGGCCAGCGCCCGTTCGAGGTTTCCGCGAAGAGAGCGGAGATTTTGTTCGACTAAAACGCCCACGAACGGAGCGTCAAGCAAACGTTATGCCTGCCAAGTCGGCCAACGAGGATGAGACGCGCAAGCGGCTGATTTCGCGGGCGATTACGCCTGCATTGTTTTCGATTTTTCTTCGGAGCCGAAACGAAGCGGCTCAGCTTACCAACGTTCGCACACTTTCAGCGAGCGGATGAGCGCACTGGTGCGCGCCGGCGGGTTTGCCCCGGCTAAGCAGACGAGTCAGCCTCGATCGCCGATTCAAGCGCGGCTTGGAACCGAGAATCACCGGAGATCGCCAGCGAGCGGCCGAAAACGTTCGGCCAGCGGCAAGAACGAGAGAGGATAAAAAAACCCGGGCTTGGGTGGACGACGCAAGGTCGTCCACCCAAGTCCTCGGGCCTTCCTTCTGGCTTGGCGGAAGCCAGAAAACCCTTGCCGCTATGACTACACGTCGGACGCGAGCACGAAGCCGTGGTACGCTTCGTTGCCGTGTTCGCCGAAGTCGAGGCCTTCTCGCTCCTCTTCAGGGCTGACTCGCAGGCCCACGGTGAACTTGAGGGTGTAGAACAGCACCAGACCGGTGGCCACGGCCCAGGCGAAAATGGCGCCGACGCCGATGGCCTGATTGACCAGTTGGGTCGTGCCGCCGCCGTTGAACAGGCCCGGCAACGGGCTCGTGCCGCCGCTGCCGGTGGACCACAGGCCCAGCGAGAGCGTGCCCCAGGCGCCGCAGACGCCGTGGACCGAAATGGCGCCGACCGGATCGTCGATCTTGAGCGTCCGTTCGATGAACAGCACCGACAAGACCACCAACACCCCGGCGATGCCGCCGATCGCGATCGAACTGCCGATCGAGACCCAGGGGCACGGCGCGGTGATCGCCACCAATCCGGCGAGCACTCCGTTGAGGGCCATGCCGCCGTCCCACTTCTTGAAGATCAGCTTCGAGGTCAACAGGGCCGTGATGGCGCCGGCGGCGCCGGCCGTGTTCGTCGTGCAAACGATGTGCGAGATGTCATATCGCACCGCGCCCATCGTGCTGCCAGGATTAAAGCCGAACCAGCCGAGCCAGAGGATGAACACGCCCAGCGCGGCCAGCGGAATATTGTGGCCGGGAATCGCCTTCGGTTTGCCGTCGTCGGAGTATTTGGTAAGACGCGGTCCGAGCACGAAGGCGCCGACCAGCGACATCCAGCCGCCGACGCTATGCACGACCGTCGAACCGGCGAAGTCCCACATGCCCAAGTCCTGGAGCCAGCCGCCGCCCCAGATCCAGTGTCCCGAGACGGGGTAAATCAGGGCCGAGATGACGATGCTGTACAGCATGTACGAGACGAACTTCGTCCGTTCGGCCATGGCCCCCGACACGATCGTGGCGGCCGTGGCGGCGAACACCAACTGAAAGAAGAACTTGCACTCCAGGGGCACCTTGGTCCAAGAGATCGGGTCGAAATTGGTCGTCGACTTCACGCTGCCGTCGGGCTGCGCAATCTCCAGCGGCGTCTCTTGCAGGCACATACCGCTGTCGCCGATGAAGTTGCTGCCGACGCTGAACATCAATCCGAAGCCGATCAGCCAATACGCCAGACTGCCAAAGCAATAGTCCAGCAGGTTTTTCATGATGATGTTGACCGCGTTTTTGGCTCGCGTGAAACCGGTTTCGACCAGCGCGAAGCCGGCCTGCATCCACATCACCAGGAAGGCGGCCACTAACGTCCAAACCGTGTCGAGGTCGATCGACTTCTCGTCAAGCTTCGTCTGCAAGTCGGGCGTAGGCGCCGGAGGCGCTTCGACTTCAGCCGGCGCTTCGGCGGCTGTCTCAGCCGCTTCATCCTCGGCCTGCGCCGAGAGAGGGGTGGTTCCGAGCGTTAGGATTACAGCGAGCAGCGCTGGCAACGCATACCAGCAGCGCCCCAAAGAGACTGTTTGTGACATGGATACCGCCTTCCAGGAGGAAAATTACGTCGCGACTCTCACCATTACGCCGCGCTCGCGCATCGAGGCCGCCGTCGCCGCCGCGAAGCCGACATTTTTTGTCGGTTTTGCCTCGTTAGCGATAAACGTGCCAAACATCAAACCTGCCCCACCAGCAGACTATTGCTAACAGTCGTATCTACATACCAAAAATGGTTTTAAGAAAAACGCGCGCGGCGCCAAAGACGGCCGATCACGACGCAGACGTCGTTCGACATGCGTGATAGTCAGGCAGCAAATGACGCGTCCGAAGGCAGCCCGCCGGCAAGGCAGCCGCCTCACAGACGCATCGCATTTATACGGCTCGAAAAAAGCGAGCCTCGCCGGGCATCATTTTGAATGACCGCGCCGGCAGTATCCGCCACACGCCGGCACGGCAGCCGCCGACCAACCAGAGGCGAGCTGGCGGCTCCCGACCGGACAGGCCGACGACGCGGCTACTCTACAGGGAAGCCGACGGGCGAGCCAGCAGAAGATCCATGAATCGCAGTTTTTCGATCACGGCAGGCGCCAACAGTTCGGGCGCCGGATCGCTCAGGCCAACGGCCCGGTTCATTTCGTTCAAGGCGATGCCGATCCGTTGATATTCGACGACCAGGGCGTCGAGCGCCGGCCGCTCAGCGACATCCAGCTCACTGAATCCCACGTGGTGCGCGGTGTCCAGCAGGCAAACCATGTCGAGAAACGTGGCGAAGGTTTCCGCGAAATCCTCCCAAGGGTGCATGGTGGCATAGGCGCTGATGTATCGCTGCCGCCAATCGGCGGGCGGGCCGGCGCCGTAGTGCCTTACCAGCGCCTCCGCATAGCTCGGTTGGTCGTGATCGCCGAAAACCGCTTTGCACGCGTCTTCGGCGCGGCCGCGCACCAGCAATTCCCAGTAGTAATGCCCCATTTCGTGGCGGAAGTGGCCGAGCAGCGTGCGCTGATCTTCGCCGAACTGCACGCGCAGCTTTTCGCGTTCTTCGTCGTCGGCCTCGCGGATGTTGATCGTGATGCGGCCGTTGGCGTGCCCGGTCAGCACCGGCTGCCCCGAGCCCGGCTGGTACTCGCAATCGCTCGTGTCGGCCTTGAACTCGAACGAGAGCGGCGGCGAAAAGCCGTCCTCAGCCCGGCCGTATGGCAGGCAGAGCAGATCGACCGTGTAGAACAGCCGCCGCTTGGCGGCTTCGAGCCGGCGCCAGCGATCGCGATTGCCCGGCGCCGACAAGTCCGGGATCACCCGATTGTAGCGGCAGCAATTGCAAAGCCGCTCCTGCCGACCGGGCTGCGACAGCCAGCGGATGGCGCGGTTGCAGACCTGATGTCGGCGGTAGTTATCGCACTTGATCAACTCGGCGCCGCAATCGGCGTGGCCGCAGCGATAAAGACCGGTGGGCTCGAGCGACAGCGGCGCCAACCGGCGGCACGCCGGACAAAACGCCAGATCAGCGCCGCAACGCAGGCAACGATTGTTCTCGTAAAAAAGCTGATTCCCGCAGGTACAGCGATACGTTCGCAAGCGGTTTCCTTTCCTCACAAGTTCGCTATTCTAAGGCGCAGGCGTCCATTTCCCCGGAGCGGCGACCCGCATATCACCCTAGCAGTCGACCGCCACGCCGAAAACTGGTCGCGGGACCGCGTTTTCGAAGAGTGCCTAAAAAGCTGGCAGGCGGCCAAGATACCGGATAAGCCTCTGGGGCTGAAATGATCGGTTCCTTGTCGCGTACCTTTATTGTAACCATTTGCATTAACTGGACTTGTGCTCGTCTGTCGATATCCAATAAACACCGCCGGCCGAGCAGCACGACGGTTATGGTATGTGAGTTGCGGCTCGCGTGAGACCGTTGCCGTTCGGCCCCGATTTTCGCATCTTCAAAAGGCGTCGGTCTGCGGCAACCCTTGGGTCGGACGGCTAGGTTCAAGGCGGACCGAACACTTTTGTCGGTGAACAATTCGAGCCTGCGGCGCCATGAAACTCGACGAATATGTGACCGACGGCTTTTATGACGAGATGTTTCAAGGCGACGGGCGGCCGCGAGCTGCGGCCGCCGCGCTCTTGAAGCGCTTGTCGGCTTTGTCCGAAGGCGAGTTGGAACGCCGGCAAAAAGCGGCCGACCTCACGCTCTTGGACATGGGCATCACCTTCAACGTCTACGGCCACGCCGACGGCGCCGAGAAGGTCTGGCCCTTGGACCTCGTGCCGCGGATCGTTTCGGCCGACGAGTGGGATTTCATCGAACGCGGGCTGAAACAGCGGATCCGCGCGCTCAACCTGTTCATCGACGACGTCTATCACGATCGGCAAATCCTGCGCGACGGTGTCGTGCCCGAGGACTTGCTCGTCTCGGCGAAGTGTCTACTCGCCCCGTGCCAGGGACTGGCGCCGCCGCGCGGCATCTGGTGCCATATCACGGGCGCCGACCTGGTGCGCGACGGCGACGGCCAGATCTACGTGCTCGAAGACAACCTGCGCTGCCCGTCGGGCGTGTCTTACGTGCTTGAAAACCGCGAGGTGATGAAGCGCACGCTGCCGCAGGTATTCGACGGCTTTCGCATCCAGCCGGTGGAAGACTACCCGGAGCGGCTGCTGGAAGCGCTGCAATACGTGGCGCCGCCGGGCATCGGCAGGCCCAACGTCGTGTTGCTCACGCCGGGAGTTTATAACTCGGCTTACTTCGAACATTCGTTCCTCGCCCAGCAGATGGGCATCGAGTTGGTCGAAGGTTCGGATCTGCTGGCGGTCGACGGCTTCGTCTGCATGCGGACCACTCGCGGGCTGAAGCGAGTCGACGTGATTTACCGGCGGATCGACGACACGTTCCTCGATCCGCGGACCTTCCGCGGCGATTCGGTGTTGGGCGTGCCGGGGCTGATGGAGGTCTATCGGGCCGGCCGCGTAGCGCTGGCCAACGCGCCGGGCGCCGGCGTGGCCGACGACAAAGCGGTCTACGCCTACGTGCCGCAGATCGTGAAGTATTACCTCGGCGAGGACATTCTGCTGCCGAACGTGCCGACTTACGTCTGCTGGGACGCCAAGCAGTGCCAGCACGTCTTGGCCCATCTCGACAAGCTGGTCGTCAAACCGACCAATGAGTCCGGCGGCTACGGCATCGTCATCGGCCCGCGCGCCTCGCGCGAAGAACTCGACGAGTGCGCCGACCGCATCCGGGCCAATCCGCGCAACTTCATCGCTCAGCCGATGCTCTCGCTGTCGCGCGTGCCGACGATGATCGGCGATCGCCTGGAGGGCCGGCACGTCGATTTGCGGCCCTTTATTCTGTATGGCAAGGAAATCTACGTCATGCCAGGCGGGCTGACGCGGGTGGCGCTGCGCAAAGGCTCGCTGGTCGTGAATTCATCGCAGGGAGGCGGCAGCAAAGACACCTGGGTTTTGACGGGCGGTCGAGAGCCGATCGCCGCTCAGCCGAACGAAGCGGCCGCCCTGCTCGGCCGGCCGCGCTTCGCGGAGCGAGAGCTATGCTGAGCCGCGTGGCCGACTCCGTGTATTGGATGAGCGCCTATTTGGAACGAGCCGAGAACGTCGCCCGCTTCATCGACACGAATCTCAACCTGCTGCTCGACGTGGGCGAGAGCGTCGAAGAGCAGTGGCAGCCGCTGATCAACACCACCGGCGACTACGACGCCTTCGCGCATAAGTACGGGGCGGCGACCCGCGAGAGCGTGTTTCAGTTCCTGATCTTCGACCGCGAAAATCCCAACTCGATCTTGTCGTGCCTGCGGGCCGCCCGCGAAAACGCCCGCATGATCCGCGAAATCATCCCTTCGGTGATGTGGGAGGAGGCGAATCGCTTTTACCTGCTGGTGCGGAACCAGGCGCGGCAGAATTCGCTGGACGACGCCTGCCGCATTCTGGAGCGAGTCAAGCGCTCGGTGCAGGTGATCGTCGGCATCAGCGAATCGGCGATGTCGCGCGGCGAGGCCTGGCACTTCGCCCGCATGGGACGCCTGCTCGAACGGGCCGACAAGACCTCGCGGATTCTCGACGTCAAATACTTCCTGCTGCTTCCGACCGCGGCCGAAGTCAGCACGCCGGTCGACGTGATCCAGTGGAGTTCGTTGTTGAAATCGGCCAGCGCCCTGGAAATGTATCGCAAGGCTCGGGGACGGATCACCCCGCTGGCCGTCGCTGATTTCTTGATTCTCGACCGCGATTTCCCGCGTTCGATGCACTTTTGTCTGATCGAGGCCGAGGCGTCGCTGCACGCGATCACCGGTTCGGCCTCGGGCACGTTCCAGAACGACGCCGAGCAGCAACTGGGCCGGCTCCGTTCGGAATTCGACTTCGTCCACGTCCATGATATCATACAGGAGGGACTGCACGAGTTCGTCGATCGCTTTCAACAGCGGCTGAACCTCGTCGGGCAGGCCATTACCGACACGTTCTTCGCCGTCCGGCCGATGCCCGGACCGGCGTATCAGGAAGCCGCTCAACAATGACCTTCTGCTTGGGAATGAAACTCCAGGACGGCCTGGTGGCGATTGCCGATACGCGCGTGACTTCGGGGTCGGAATGCATTACCGCCCGCAAAGTCACGATCTTCGAGCACGGGCAACATACGCTGTTCATGATGACCTCCGGGCTGCGCTCGCTGCGCGACAAAGTGGTCACCTACTTCGAAGAAGTGCTCGATGCGGAAGACTCGAAGTTCGACCGGCTCTACAAGGCGGTCAACGCGCTGGCCGGGCAGGTGCGGCGAGCCGCCGCCGAAGACAAGGCCGCGCTCGAAGCCAGCAACCTCTCGTTCAACTTCCACGCCCTGATCGGCGGACAGATGGAATGCGATAAGGAGCACAAGCTCTACCTGCTCTATCCGCAAGCCAACTGGGTCGAGATCAACTACGGCACTCCGTATTGCATCATCGGCGAGACCGGTTACGGCAAGCCGATTCTCGACCGCACGCTGAAATACACGGACAGCATGCAGTATGCGCTCAAGGTCGGCTGCCTGGCCTTCGACTCGACGCGGATCAGCGCGGCCAACGTCGACTTTCCGATCGACGTAGTCGTCTACAAACGCAACAGCTTCGACCTGGTCTGCCACCGCTATGAAAAGAGCGACCTGGCCGAAATCTCTCATTGGTGGCAGGAACGCTTGCGCGAATCGGTGCGGCTGCTGCCTTCTGAATGGGTCGAGGCCGTGATCGACGAGCGTCGCGGCGCTGCGTGCGACCCGGTTCAGCCGGCGCCTTCGTCGAACTAACCCCCCTGTTGCATTCTGCTGCAAGCCATGCTTAAGACTCTGGCAAGTCGTTCCGCTCTCATTGCAGCTAGCTGAATTTGGGCCGGTGCTTTTTCGCTGCAACATCCTTCGTCATTGATGTTTGCGCGCGTCACGATCGCTCACGGCGACGCCTTGGCATGGCCCTTGCATCTACGGAACCGCTTGATCGACCCGTCCTTCCGGTCGACAGCCATTTCAGCCTTACTCAAGGCGTAGACACATGCACAAGACCGTTGCGGCGGAAGCGGGCGCCATGGTGTGGCCGGTCGAAGAAATCGGCCGACTAGCGGCGGGCAACGGCAAGCCGAGCCAGACGCTGAACAACGTCGTAAGCCTGATCCAGCGCCAGTTCGAGATCGACGTTTGTTCGGTCTATTTGCTGGAGCCGGGCCGTTCGCATCTAGTGTTGGCCGCCACGATCGGTCTGCGGCCCGAGAGCGTGGGCCGCGTGCGAATGCGGCTTGACGAAGGTTTGGCGGGGCTGGTAGCCCAACAGCTCAAGCCGCTGATGGTCGAAGACGCCGCGACCCATTCGCGGTTCAAGTATTTCCGCGAAGCGGGCGAGGAGGCGTATCGCTCGTTTCTGGGCGCGCCGCTGTTCGATCGCGGACTGCTGGTCGGCGTGCTGGTGGTGCAAACCGCCGAAGCCCGCAGCTTTTCCGCAAACGAAATCCGCACCCTGGTCGCCGCCGGCGAACAATTGGCGGCGATCGTCGGCGAGGCCCGCGTGCTCGAACAATTCGTCGCGCCCACTTACGAGCGGCTGTGTACGCTGGCCGCCAACTTGTGGTGGAGCTGGGACGACGACGCCGTGCGGCTGTTTCAAGATCTCGACCCGGTGCGTTGGCGGCAATTGGATCACAACCCGATCGCGCTGTTGCGCGACATGCAGCTCGAGCAGGTCGAAGAGCGGGCCCGGCAACTGGTGCTGCACAGCCGGATCAACTACGCCTATCGCCGCATGCAGGAATACCTGGGCTCCGAAAAGACCTGGGGCGCCCGAAATGCCGGCGTGCTGTGGGCCCGGCCGGTGGCGTATTTCTCGGCCGAATTCGGGCTGCACGAATCCGTGCCGATTTATTCGGGCGGCCTGGGCGTGCTGGCCGGCGACCATATCAAGAGCGCCTCCGACTTGGGCATTCCCTTGGTCGGCATTGGGTTGTATTACGATCAAGGTTATTTCCGGCAGCGGCTCGACGCCGAGGGCTGGCAGCGAGAAGAGTATCTGGACGTCGACAGCCGGCTGCTGCCGATCCGCCCGGCGGTCGACCGGATGGGGCAGCCGGTTACGGTTCACATCGAGACGCGCACGGGCGAAATCGCCGCCCGCGTCTGGCAGTTGGCCGTCGGCCGCAACACGTTGTTGCTGCTCGATTCCGACGTGGAAGGCAACGCCCCGGAAGACCGCGGGCTGACGGCCCGCTTGTACGGCGGCGATCATCGCGTGCGGATTCGCCAAGAGCTGCTATTAGGCGTCGGCGGCGTGCGCGCCTTGCGGGCGATGGGCATTTCGCCGGGCGTGCTGCACCTGAACGAGGGCCACAGCGCCTTCGCCGTTTTGGAGCAAGTGCGGCTGAAAATGGGACACGAGGGCCTGAGTGTCGAGGAGACGATGCGCCGCGTATCGAGCCGGATCGTGTTCACGACGCACACGCCGGTGCCCGCCGGGCACGACCGCTTCAATTCGCACCTGATCGAAGAGCATCTCGGACCGCTGCGCGACGCGATGGGCCTGAGCCACGACCAATTGATGGCGCTGGGCCGGGTCGATCCTTACGATCCGGGCGAAGATTTCTGCATGACCGTGTTGGCCTTGAAGGTGTCGCGGCGAGCCAACGCCGTTTCATCGCTGCACGGCGAAGTTTCGCGCGGCATGTGGCATTGCCTGTGGCCTAATCGGCTCGAAGAAGAGACGCCGATCGGCCACATCACCAACGGCGTCCATCTGCTCTCGTGGCTGGCGCCGCAGATGCACCAGGTCTACGACCGGCATCTGGGGCCCGACTGGCCCGAGCGCGGCCGCGAGCCGGGCTTTTGGGAGTCGGTCGAGGCAATCGACGACGGCGAATTGTGGGAAACGCATCAGGCGCTCAAGGCGCGGTTGCTCGATTTCGTTCGCCGGCATGCGGCTGCACAGGCCCAACGCCGCGGGGAACCGCCCGAAATGGCCGACCAGTTGCGCCGTGCATTGAGTCTCGATGCGCTCACGATCGGCTTCGCCCGGCGCTTCGCCACGTATAAGCGCGCGAGCCTCGTCATGGACGACGTCGAACGCTTGGCCGCACTGGTCAACGACGCGCAAATGCCCATTCAGTTCGTGTTCGCCGGCAAGGCCCATCCCCAGGATCAGCCAGGCAAGCAGGTCTTGCAGCGGATTGCCCGGCTCGCGCGCGATCCCAAGTTCCTCGGCAAGTTGGTGTTCGTCGAAGACTACGACATCAACGTCGGCCGGCACCTGGTGCACGGCGTCGACGTCTGGCTGAACAATCCGCGCCGTCCGCTCGAAGCCTCGGGCACCAGCGGGCAGAAAGTCGTGCTGAATGGGGGCCTGAATCTTTCGATCCTCGACGGCTGGTGGGCCGAAGCCTACGACGGCGCCAACGGCTTCGCGATCGGCGGAGGCGACACGCACTTTTCGACCGAACTGCACGACGCCCGCGATTACGAAGCCTTGCAGACCGTGCTCCGCGAAGAGGTCATCCCGCTTTTTTACCAGCGAGATCGGGACGGCGTGCCGCGGGCCTGGATTCGCCGCATGAAACGAGCCATCCGCACGCTCGGCTGGCGGTTCAGCGCCGACCGGATGGTGATGGACTACGTGCTCAAGTCGTACATTCCCGCCGCAGGCGGCACGAGCAGCGACATGAGCCGGCTGTAAATCGCGGCCCGTGAGTTTGCAATCGCCGCAATACGAGCACCCATTCCGGCATCGCGAGTTTTCGCCCTGTTGTGGGGGGCCGGGGCAGCACTCGATGCGGTCGTTCGGAGATCGCTACGCGGCGCAAACGAGGATTTCGCCGCGCTGCGATTCGATCAAGTCGCCGTGATACAAGAGGAAATCGGCGTCAAACAGTTCCTCGGGCACGCGAAAACCGCGCTTGCGCAGCGATCGCAGATACACGCGCAAGAAATGAGGCTGGCAGCGCCCGGCCAGTTTGAAAGTCGGAAGCAAGGCGGGCGTTTGAGCGCCGAACAATGCCAGCGTGCCGCGGCGCATGCCGGCCGCAGGGCGAATGCCGCAGCCGCCGAATGCGAACACGCTGCCGGCGATTATGTTGACGGCCGGAAAGTCGCCGATCGATCCGCCGATGGCAATCAGGCCGCGGCGCATCGAGCGGCCGACCTCATCGCCCGCGTCGCCGCCTACGAGAATCGCGCCGCGGGTCATGCCTCGCGGGCTGCCGCGATAGGCGGCCCCTACCAGATGTCCCGCTCGGCCGCGGACGTGAATCAAGCCGCCGTGCATCTCGGCGCCGAGCCAATCGCCGCAGTCCCCTTCGACGTGGATTTCCCCGCCCGACATTTCCGAACCGACGTGCCGCCCCGCGGGCCCCGCCACGCGAATCTCCCCCTCGCTCATTTTGGCGCCGATCCAATGCACGCCGGCCAGATCGCCCTCGAACTCGATCCGGCCGTCGCTCGCATCGCCCGAGACGGCGAAGAACTCGGCCAGCGGAAGTTGCCGATTGCCGTGAAAGATCGTGAACTTTTCGATTTCGACGAGCGATTTTTCGCGGACGGCGCTCGGAGTGAGCCCTTCGACTTCGACCGGCACGTTGGTATGAGCGAAATACTTGATCAGCAGCGGCATGGATGCAGACGTGTGGCGAGTTTCAGCGGGAGGCAAACGCTCAAGTATAGCGATGCGCAGCCGCGTGCGGCAGCGGCTTGGGCGATTCGGAAGCATGCTGGCAAAGTGCTGATGCCGCTTGAGACGAGGAATTCTCTCGGCCGCCGCAGTATAATTCGTTCATGCCCAGCGCGTTTCTGCCAAGCGCGCCCATCGGATGTTTAGTCGAGCGCGCGGCGTCATGGGTTCCTGGCCCGCCGCTCGGTATCTTGCATTTCCCAAAGTTTTCTGCGGGTGATCTTTCCACGACCATGACAGTGGCGGCATCCAAGCGCCCTAAGCTAAGTTCAAGTTTCGCGGTTTTCGCCAGGCAATTTCGGTCGAATTGAAATCGGCCTCCGTGCCAAAAACGGGTAAACCTGTGGTGAATTCAACTTCCCAGGCAACCCGCGGCAAGGAGGCCGAACGTGCAAGTTACTTC
>DATKRK010000123.1:0-9435 GCA_035532215.1 Pirellulales bacterium
GGTCAGCAACTCCGTGCCGTGATTGCCGCGAAAGATCTCGAAAATCGGCGTCGGGTCGGTCGCGGGCGGCGTTAAAGGCGAGGCAGGCACGTCATTCCTCCTGGAAACGAGGCTGATTGCCGCTCAGTGTAGGCCGATCGCGAGCCCGCCGGTAGGGCCAGCCCGCGCGATGAAGCCTATGGAGCTCGCGACTGGAAAGTATCCCGTTTCGGTCGGCCGGACGTCATCCGCCTGCGGGGCAGTCGCTAAACGAAAGGGTGCGGTGACTCCAGCTCGTTTGCCGCAGCGCGATACAGATAGACTCGGCGCGGGCCTCGACCCCTCGGTCCGTGCCGAGACCAGTTTTCGCGGCCTACCCCGCCTGTCGGACAACTCGCCGCCACACGCGGCGGCGATTGCTCGCTGGCGAACCTGGTGCGAGTCACTTCAAGTCGAACGTAAAGTCGTTTTTTCCATCCGTGGTGACTTCAGCCGTCAGTTCCGAGGATTCTATATCCTTATATTTCTCTGGCAGGCGATTCTTGATGTTGCCGGCCGGCGGAGGGCCGCCGTTCTTCTGGAACCACTCTTTGGCCTCTTCGGCCGACATCGCGTTTTCTACTTCGACTTTCGAAACAGCGACTTTGTACTTGCCGGGCAGGGCGCCGTCATTCGGCGTCAGCGTGGTCAATTGGAATCGACCGCCGGCATCCGTGATGCCGCTCGCCGAGCGGCTTTCACCCTCGGCGCTGAAGATGACGCTGGCGCCTTCGATCGGCTTGCCGTCGTAGGTAACGCTTCCGCCGACTTGAACTACCCCGTCGACTCCGGACTTGTGGCCGCAACCGACAAGGAAAACGCAAGCCCCTGCGAACATGCTGATGAAAACTAGTTGACGTACCATGAATGAGTCTCCTCTAGAATTGAAGGCAACACAAACTAGAGGCCTCCATAGGCGACAACGTCGGAACCGTTTCTCGAACCCATAGCTCCCCAAACTCCGTAAGGCGAGGGGCCGCTCGACATGGGCGGCGAGGCGAGATTGCCCGTGTTGATCGCGTCGGGGATAAACCTCACCGAGCCATCCAAGAACAGTCCATTGACGCCCGCGGGATGGTAACTGGTCGCCGTGAACATGACTGCGTTCCAGTCCTCGGCGTAAATCGAGCACGAGGGGCTGTTGGGCGGCATGATCGTACTGATCTCCGCGTTGCGTCCCTGCCAGCCATAGCTGAAAGAGCCGGGGCCCCAATTCGCCACGCTTACGCCGTTCGCGTATCGGTTGCTTCCGCCCGAGGTGGCCATGCAAGCGATGGGTGAGGCCGAAGTCTCCGGGTACGACACGGCGGTCGCTTGATTGACCGCCACGTCGGTGGTAATCGAACGGCTTGTCGAGGAATCGGGAATGCCCCTTTCGCTCATCGCCAGCGTATTGCTCAGGCCGTCGGTGATGCCCTCGAAACCATCCGTGCCACTGTACCAACTCGGCCAACTCGTGTAGAGTTGCCCCACTTTGAACGCGCCGCGGAAGGTTGGATCGCCCCACCAACCCGCGTAGTCGCCGTTACTGAGATGGTAGCTGCAGCGGCCGACTTGCGCGTCCGATGTGATTAACGCCTGGGGATCTGAAGGACACAGGAAAGGCGCAACCTGCAGCAGCCACGGCGTGTAACGACTGTCCCAGGGAGCGGCGCCCCACGGCCCCCAGGTAACGCCGCCAATGGACTCGGTCCTACCGATCATGTCGTAGTCCGCCTGCTGCTCGATGAACGGCAGCAGCCGAATCATGCCGTTAAGGTAGGTGTTGTACGGGTACAGCGGTCCGGCCATGCGCGGGATGAGTTTTTTGTTGATGTCGTGGTATTGCTGCACTGCCAGCCCCAACTGCTTCATGTTGTTGGTGCATTGCGATCGCCGGGCGGCTTCCCGCGCCGCCTGCACCGCCGGCAGCAGCAGGGCGATCAAGATTCCGATAATGGCAATTACGACGAGCAGTTCAACCAGGGTGAAGGCCCGCGAAAGGGCCGCTCGGTGGCGCAAAGGCGCGATCGCGGCGTAATGGCGATGCATGAAAAAACTCCTAAATATAAAATATAAAACTCGAACCCCGCCGCGGCAAGCTTGGTTGCCTCTTCCTCTCCCGATAAACAGCCATATGCTTCAGAAGGTTTGCCCCCATTGAATTTTCACGGCCCCCCCAGTCTGTAAGCGCTGACAGCGCGGCGCCTGACTTGATGATTGTAAATGCCGCATGGCGGGGAGGCAATCATTCATTTGACGTAAAGTATAGACATATTTTCCATAGAAAATCTAGTCAAGAAAAGGGGACATAGGTCGAATCGGGGCTTTTGTTCACGCCGGCTTGGGTTTGATGGCCCGTGGGCGATGCGCCTGCGCGCGATAGGAGGGGGGCGTTGCGCGCTCGAGCAGGGCGGAAATTCACGATTTATAGGCCCGGCGCGACGAATCAGGTTGCGGCCCGCGATTCAAGCTGGTTCGCTTCCGTCAGACGTCGTGGAACAGGCAACCGTTCCGCTCTAGAACGCCTTTTATCAGGCCTGTAATGCCCCTGTTTTGGCACGCAGCAGCGGCTTGCGCCGGCGGAAACGCTTGGATCTCTCGGCAAACGCAGCAATCCGCCACCCGCCGAAGTGCAACAGCCTGCGGCGACATCAATCGTCATGGATATAAATCATCACTCCGCGTCTTCGCGGACGCTGAACTCCAACTTCCAGCGGTCGTCGGATGTGACGCTGTGGCACCAGAGCTCGAACATGCCCAGCTCGGTGATCTTGGCATGAAACCGCACGGGCACGTAGCCTTCTTCGGCGCTGGCGGTCGGCGGCAAAGTGGCGACGAGCGGATCGGTCTCGGCTAGTTCGTCTTCGGTCCAAGAGCCAAGCACCGCGCCGGGCCGGTCGTCTTTGCGCGTGGCGGAGCTGAAGAAGCGAAACTGGGCGGGCTCGCCGACGACCAGCCCGATCTCGTCGCCGGGCACTTCGGTTTCGGTCCCTTCCTCCATGCCGATCGGCACGACGCACAACGCTCGCAGCGGACGTTGGGCGCCGGGGATCGCCAGGCCGGCCGTCTCGATGCCGACGTAGTACGAGCGGGCCGTGCCGCCGCGGATGCGAATGCCTTTGCCGTGCTTGGCAAAACCATAATAGGCCGCGCCGCGGGCCACCGCGTAATCGAGATCTTCGTTGCCGGCCAGACCCTGCGGCGCCTGGCCCGCGAACCAACCGGCGACGACCTCGAACAGCCGCTGGCGCAGGGCCTTCGACTTGAACACGCCGCCGTTGAACAGCAAGTGCGTCGGCCGAGCCGGCGATTGCTCGTCGCCGTGGCTGCGCAAAAAGGCGGCCAGGTGCCGCGTGATCGCCGTGTCGGTCTCGAACGGCAGCCCGAGTTCCTTGAAGCCCGACGCGCGGCGATGCGCGGGCGAGGCGCCGGCTTCGCAGACGGGAAAGAAGCCTTCGATCAACAGTTCGGCCGCCGCTTCGCGTTCGACGTCGACCGTGACCGTGCCTTTGATCAGCTTGCTGCCGCGGCCAAGCACGCTGATCGGATGTTTCTGCGGTCCGCCGGGGGCCAGCAACGTTTCTTTCGCCGTGCGGCACGAGTGCCACAAGGCCACCGATTGCCAAGGGTCGAGCTGCACGCCCTTGACGCTAAACGCGCCGGCGGCGAGGTGGGCCAAGGCCAGATCCATGTTGTCGCCGCCGACGAGAATATGGTTGCCCACGGCAATCCGCCGCAAAGCCAGTTCGCCGTCCTCTTCGGTGACAGCGACCAGCGTGAAGTCGGTCGTGCCGCCGCCGACGTCGCAAACCAACAGCACGTCGCCCAGTTTCAACTGCCGCCGCCAGCGGTCGCCCGTATCGGCCAGCCAGGCGTAAACGGCCGCCTGCGGCTCTTCCAACAGCACGAGGTTTTCCGGCAAACCGGCGGCGAGGGCGGCCTCGCGCGTCAGCTCGCGCGCGGCGGCGTCGAACGAGGCGGGCGCCGTCAGCACGACGTGCTGCTCGGCCAGCGGCGCATCGGGAAATTTGGCTCGCCAGGCCGCCGCGACGTGCTGCAAATAGCGCGTCGAAGCTTCGACGGGCGAGATCTTCGGCACGTCGGCCGGCGCGTTCCAGGGCAAAATCGGCTGGCGCCGGTCGACGCGGCTATGGCAGAGCCACGACTTGGCCGCCGCCACGGTGCGCGTCGGCGCCTCGGCCGCCTGGCGCCGCGCGATCTCGCCCGCGGCGAACTCGCGCTTCCGCTCCCAGGGCAGGTCGAAGTTCTTGGCCTTGGCGTCGGCGTCGGTCCCCAAGTAGAGGAACGACGGCAGCAGCGTCCGCTCTTCGATCGTGCCGGGGGCGGTCAACTGAGCGATTTCGAGCAGTTCGACGCGCGGCTGCTCGGCGTCGAGCGGCGCATAGGCCAAGGCGCTGTTGGTCGTGCCCAGATCGATGCCGACGGCGTATTGGACGCCCATTGAGCTGATCTCCGTCGTTTAGCTGAATTTCACCGTTTATACCGCACGCGGGCGCGACTGAGACTTTGAGCCGAATCGCGGGTCCACTCGTGGCGCGGCCTTCCAGGCCGCCGAAAAAGGACGGCCTGGAAGGCCGCCCCACTAACTGATTTCCACCTCTGCAGGCGCAACCACTTGGACTCCTTCGGCGCCGCCGGTCCACTCGGGCAGCGCGGTGCGAGTCGCCTCCCAGCCGTGGTGCGCCAGTTGCCCGCGGTAAGGCGGCTGGTCTTTGACGTTGCCCGTCAGCCGGTATCGCGAGGCGTCGAAGTCGTCGGGCACGTCGACCGGGCTCCCTTCTTCGGCCGAGAGCACTGGCTTGAGTCCGAAGACGCGTTCGAGCACCGCAGCGCTGTCGCGATGCACGTCGCGAACCGCGGCGCCGATTTGCTCGTCGCTATAACCCGCGATCGGTTCCTGCAGGAAGTCGACCAGCCGCGCCTCGCGCTGCAACATGGCCAGCAGGCTCAACGCCTCGCTCCGAACGGCCTTGGGCGGCGCCGGCTTGGCGGGCGGCTGCGTCGGTTCGCGCGCGGCGGGCTCGGGCGCCGGACCGGTCAGCAGCGCCGTGAGCCGCCCGGCGAAGGCCGCATCGGAAAGTACGCGAAAAAAAGCTCGCAGAGCCAGTCCTATTCTTGTCACGCTTCGCAAACCTTTCGTTGAATCGGCCGGGCTGGCGTTAGCCCGGATTATTCATCAGCCCACACTAACCCGAAGCGCAAGCGAGGCGGAGCAACGCACTTACCTCGCTGGCGCTTCGGGTTTGCATGGAGCGCTTTGTCAAGTAATAGCCGGGCGGATGAATAATCCGGGTTAGTCGAATTCTGAATCGAACCCGTAATCGAACCGCAGGGGGCTTCGATTGTCAACCTGGGCCGGGCGGTTGCAGAGCCCCCGTTTGCGGTGCAGGCACGCGGCTTCAGCCGCGTAGAAGCCGGGGCAGGAGCATTTTTTTGCTTGCATCGGACGCCAATTCGGGGGTATTTTTGGGGGGAGCAAGCACGGATTTGATAGCCGGCTTGTGATCGCGATCGTCCGAGGCGCGGAAGCGCCCACAAGGACGCGGCCAGCTCCGTTAGAGCGTCCGCTTCGTCCAACTCGGGCCAGTAGTTGGGCGAAGCGGAGCTGGCACGCCTTGCGTAGAAGCGGCAATCTGGCGCCTTGCGTAGAAGCGGCATCCCTGCCGCTTTCAATGCGGCAAGGATGCCGCATCTACAAGGATGCCGAGACTACGCTGAGTAAAACCGGCGCTTTTAATGCGGCAAGGATGCCGCATCTACTCTTAGAGACCGTGCTTTTGCAGCTTTTCTCGCAAAGCTTCGGCCGTGAACGGCTTGACGAGATAATCCGAGACTCCGGCTTCGATCGCCTGGGCGACGCGCGTCGGCTCGGCCTCGGTGGTGATCATCATGATCTTCGCCGTGGCGTCCTGGGCCCGAATCTCCTGAACCACTTCCAGCCCGGTCTTGCCGGGCATGTTCCAATCGGTCAGCACGAGATCGAAACCGCCCGCGGCGAACCGCTGCACGGCCTCGTCGCCGTCAGCGGCTTCCGTAACCGCACCGGCGCCGGCGGCATGCAATGCACGCACGATGATTTTCCGCATGGCGCTCGAATCGTCGGCCACCAGGACGCGCAGGCACATCGAAAGCATCTCCACGAGCGGCGGCCGGATAGGGAAACGTTGCTTGGCGTTCAGTTTCAACGCCACGGGAAAACCATAGGTTTCGCCGATCGCGTGTCAAACCGAATCGCCGCCGCCGGCGAAGAGCGCGTGCCGTAACGATTGTTCGGACGCGGCGAGGTTCAATACCGCGCGGATGCCAACGAGACCTTGGACGACTCGTGGGGCGGCCTTCCAGGCCGTCAATGGCCGGCGGGTGAGGAAGGCCGCGCCACGGCCAACACCCGTCTCATTCTTAATCGGGCGCAGTATATCTAGCCCGGATTATTCATCAGCCCAGTTATTACTTGACAAAGCGCTCCATACAAACCCGAAGCGCCAGCGAGGTAAGTGCTTTGCTCCGCCTCGCTTGCGCTTCGGGTTGGTGTGGGCTGATGAATAATCCGGGCTAGCGCAGCACGCGGGTCAGCGTTTCGCGAATTTCGCCATCGATCTTGCCCTTGAACATCATGGCGGCGAACGGCAAGTCGATGTCCATCTTGACTTCAGCTTCTTCGACCGCGCCGGCTCCTGAAATCTTGAAGCCGAAGGTCGTGAAGCTGAACTTCAGCGAGTTCTCCGACCACTCCTCCTGCAAGTTGCCGACCTGGTCTTGGTGCTTTTCTTTCAATCGTTCCATGAAACCCTTGAGCCGTTCGCCGGCCGCTTCGCGCCCAAGAGCGTGGGGAATGGTAATGGCGAGTTTGGGCATGCGATCATCCTTGTCGATGGACTCTGCTGATTCTTCCGGGCTGATTCTGCCAATCAGTTAACGCAACGATGCAATTCTAAGCGGCGACTCGGCGTCAGGCGAGTTTGGCTTTCAGTTCGTTCAGCAATCGCACCGCCCGGCCGATCTCCGCCTTTTGCCTTTCCGGCTCTTGGGGGATTTCGCGTTCGATGGTCAGCGGGCCCGTGTAGGCAATCTCGTCGAGCGTGCGCAAATAATTCTCGATGCCGACGTCGCCTTCGCCGAGCGGCGTTTCAGCGCCCCAATCCTGCCCAGGGCGCTTGGCCCACGTGCCGTCTTTGCAATGCACGCTGCGGACGTACTTGCCCACTTTCTTCAAGGCGGAGATCGGCTCGCCCGAGCCGTAAAGAATCATGTTGGCCGGGTCGAAGTTGATGAACAAATTGTCGCGCTCGACGTCGTGAATGAACCGCAGCAGCGCGTCGGCCGGTTCCTGTCCGGTTTCCAGGTGCAGCGCCTGGCCGTTCTGGCGGCAATGGTCGCAGAGGTCGCGAGCGACGGCGATCACCTCGGGATATAAGGGATCGGACGGATCGTGCGGGACGAAACCCAGGTGCAAAGCCACCACCGAGCAGCCGAGCAACTTGGCAAAGTCGGCGATTTCCTTCATTTCCTTGGTCCGCGCGGCACGGGTGGCCGGCGGCACCAGGCCGACGGTTCGCTCGACGGTGGGGATGTCGGCGTAACTCTCCCCTTCGAAACCGCCAAACACCGCGGTCAGCGTGATTCCGGCGTCCTTCAGCCGGCCGAGAAACGCTTGGGCGTGCTCGGCGGTGCGGGTTTCCTGGGCCGGAGCGTGCAGTTGGATCGTCGGCACGCCGAGTTCCCGAGCGACCTCAAGCTTTACGCCCAACCCTGCATCGATGCTGGCGAAGACGCCGATGGGCCATTTTTCCACCAGGGTATTCCTCTCGCGTTGGAGTTTCGTGCTGCCGCGGAGCCAATTAACCGATCGCGATGCGCTCCGTAGAAGCGGCATCCGTGCCGCATTGTATGCGGCAAGGATGCCGCATCAACGGCGGGAAAGCGATGTTTCCGTGAATTAGAGGAAAACGTATCGACCGATCGATGTCAATGACCTCGCTTCCATTAACCAGCTTGAATCCGATCGTAGCAAGGGAACCTGGTCCCCAGACTCGAATTCCGGCGCCCGAGAGTGTTATTCACCCGAGTTAGGGAGTAGGATTGAAGATCATCTCCTGGGAGACCTACCGCGTGATCCATTACAAGAGCATCCTGGTCGGCATCGATCCCTTGCAGGCCCTGCACGCCGGGGCGATCAAGTTCAATCCGCCCGTCGAAGAGGCGATCAAACAGGCGACGTGGCTGGCCGAGAAATCGCAGGCGCAGCTCACGTTCTTCGCCGCCATGGACGTGCCGGAAGACGACCTTTACCTTTCTGAAAGCGAACTGGCTGGCGTCACGAGCAGGCTGAGCAAGTTCGGCTCGGAAGTGCTCAACGAGCTGGTCGGGCAGGCGAAGGCCCGCGGCATCGCCGCGAAGAGCGCCATGGCGCGCGGACAGGGTTGGGTGGAAATCACTCACGAAGTGCTGAGAAACGGCCACGATTTGGTCGTCGTCGGCAGCCGCGACGCCGGCGCCGTCGAGCGTTGGCTGTACGGCAGCACCGCCCGAAAACTGCTGCACATTTGCCCCTCTCAGGTGCTGGTCGCGCGAGTCGGGCAGCCCGCGAGCCCGCAAAACATTCTCGTTGCCAGCGATTTCAGCGCCGTCAGCGACGAAGCGCTGCGAACGGCGGTCCAAATCGGCGCCGCAGCGGGCGGCAAGGTCTACCTGATGCACGCAGTCGATTTTCCGCTCGATCGACTCTGGAGCACGGGCATGATGGACTACAGCTCGCAGGCCTATCACAAGCAGTTGACCGACGAGGCGAAAAAGTCGCTGGCCGCGCAAGCCGTCCGCGTGCTCGGCGATGGCAGCGGCATGAATCTCGAATTGCACACCACCGAGCGAGCGGTCATCGCCGACTCGGCGATCCTGCAATTCATCCACGACCATCACGTCGATCTGCTCGTGATGGGAACGATGGCGCGGGCGGGTATCCCCGGCGTGTTCATCGGAAATACGGCGGAGCGCCTGGCGTCGAGCGTGCATTGCTCGTTGTTGGCCATCAAGCCCGCCAATTTCGACTGCCCTATCAGCCTGCCGGCGCACGCTTCCGCGTAAGCGGGACGCGGTTTTGCCCATGGGTCGAATCGCGCCGTGGGGCGGGCTTCCAGCCCGTCGCGCATGCGCCAAGCAAGACGGGCTAGCCCGGATTATTCATCAGCCCATACCAACCCGAAGCGCAAGCGAGGTGGCGCAATCTCCTTACCTCGCTAGCGCTTCGGGTTAGTGTGAAGCGCTTTGTCGAGCATTCTCGGGGTTGATGAATAATCCGGACTAGAGGGTGCAGAATTCGGGGGGGCGCCGGCAAATCTCGACCTCGAGCGCGCCCGTTGAGGGTGTTCGCCGGCCGCCATGCGGTTTCACTAGGGGCGGATCACGAATGCAGGCCGG
>DATKRK010000124.1:0-8194 GCA_035532215.1 Pirellulales bacterium
CGCCACGATTCCGCTGGGCGATCCGGCGCCCCAGTGTCGCTTTTCGCTGGAGCGAAAAAGGCGCTGTTTTCGCGGAGCGAAAAGCGACAATGGTCGGCGGCTCGCTGATGGCGGCCGGCTTGGCGGCTCGCATGGGGTTGCCGAGATTCTTTCGGGCGTGGGGCGGCTTTGAAATCGGGCGAGTCGCTGGCTTTCGAATGCTTCGCGTCGGGCGGCGGCAGGGCGCTCGCATGGATTCCGCTGGGCGATCCGGCGCCCCAGTGTCGCTTTTCGCTGGAGCGAAAAAGGCGCTGTTTTCGCGGAGCGAAAAGCGACATTGCCGTCCGGCGCCGGATTGCGGCGTCCTTTCGCCGCCGCGCGCGCTTCCCGACTCCCACGGGGTCGCATCATGCACGTTCCGTGCTGTTTCGCCGCCCTCCGTTTAACGCATCACTCCCCGGCCGCCGCCGCCGGGTTGGCGCGGATGTCGTAGCAAAGCAGGGCGTTCTGCTCGCGGAGGTAGAGCTTGCCGTCGAGGATCACGGGGTGCGACCAACTGGGACGCTCGCCGCTGTGGGGGACCTTGAACGAGCCGACTTCCTCGTAGCCGGCGGGGTCGGCCTTGGCGAGCACCATCGTGCCGTTGTCGAAGTGCAGATAGAGCCGGCCCTCGGCCGCCGCGACCGCCACCGAGCCGCGGCCGCTGCCGCGACCCTTCCAGGCGATTTCGCCGGTCATGAGATCGGCGCAGAAGGGAATGCCCGATGAGTCGGTGTCGCCGTAGAGCCGCCCGTCGACGAGCACGATGCCGCCGTGCTTGTTCGATAGCTCGGGCTTCAAGGGGTAGACCTCTTCGATCGTCACGCCGTCGCCGTCGGCAATCTGCTTGAGCAAGGCGCCGCCGCGCTTGTAGCCGGCGGAAAAGAAGACGAGGTCGCCGGAGATGATCGGCGTCGGGGCGACGGCGGTCGTCTTGTCGATCGGATACGACCAGAGGAGTTTGCCGTCTGACGCGCGGACGCCCAAGGCGCCGCCGCCGGTGGTCTGCACGTAGACGCGCACGCCGCCGACCTCGGCGATCACGGCCGAGACATGGCCGGCGCCGCGGTCCCCTTCGCGAACGGTCGTCCAGATCGTCTCGCCGGTGAGTTTGTCGAGCGCGGCCATCGTCGTCTGTTCGCCGCCCGGGGTGCAGATCAGCTTGTCGCCGTCGACGAGCACCGATTCGCTATAGCCCCAGCCGTCGGCCTTCTTGCCGCCGAAATCGGTCTTGAGATTCTCTCGCCACCGCTCGGCGCCCGAAGCCGCGTCGCAGCAGATCAGATCGCCGGTAGCGGTCAGGGCGTAAACGCGATCCTGGTCGACCGTCGGCGTGCTGCGCGAGCTTTGCCAGGCGGGGTTGCCGCTGTTCCAGGCCGGGCCGGTTTTGGTGGCCCACAGCCGGGCGCCCGTCTTGCGGTCGTGGCAGAGGAGATATTCGTCCTGGTCTTCGACGTCGGCGACGCCGTCTCCGACCAGATAAATGCGGTCGCCGACGATCGCCAGGCTAGTGTATCCCCGGCCCGTGCCTTCGACTTGCCAGACGAGCGGCGGCCCTTCTTCAGGCCACGCTTCGAGCAAGCCCGTCTCTTTCGAAACGGCAGTCCGGTCGGCGCCGCGGAACGTTGGCCAATCGGCCGCCCGCGCGGCGCCTCGCGGGGAAACAATCAACGCGGCCAACAAGATCAGCGAAACAAGGCGCCATGAACGAATCATCGCGGGGCGGCTCCTGGGGGGATCGTGGATGTTCGACTCGATTTTACTGGCAGGATTCCGCCGCGGAAAGCCGCTTTGCCGGGGATTGATCCACCCAAGGTAAGGGGCTAGGTTGATGGAATCGAACGCTGCCTGGAAACATGAGGCGCATGATGACTCTCCGATTCGCGTGGGTGGGGCTCGCGGGCTTGGCGCTCGCGGGCTTGGCGCTCGCGAGCGGTTGCAGCGGAAGCGAGGCGTCGAGCATGCAGGCGACGCAAGCGGGTATACAGCGCGGCGCCGAGGCGCCGTCTGCCTCGCCCGCCAACCCTGACGCCGATGCGGCTCGCAATGTCGCGGCAAAGGGCGCAACCGACAAGTCGGGCGATCCCGACGCCGCGAAGGCAGAAGATTTGGCTCGCAACTATGAGCGGCTGCAGTTGATGACCGACAAGCCCGTGCCGATCGCCTTAGAAATCCTCACACTGTGCGCAAGCTACTCGTTGGAACAATTGGAACAGATTGAGACTGAGACCCGGAAGCGATCGGGCCCGCATGCTTTCACGGCGATTCGCGTATTTATGAACGATTCGGCCGCCGCGGCCTTTCGCGATTCGGTGGCCGCGTATCCGGCCGGCGCCGTGATCGTGAAGGAAAAGCAAGTCTTGCCCAAGGAACGCTCCGAGACGCCGACCGCCGTGGCGGGCATGATCAAGCGGGAAGCCGGCTACGACCCGCAGCATGGAGATTGGGAATACTTCTACGTTGACGATCAGCCGCAGCTCGAACGGGGCAAGATTGCTTCCTGCGTCGAATGCCACCGCCGCGCCGCCGAAACGGGTTACGTCTTCGGCGACTGGGCCAAGCGCGACGAGCCAACCGCCGAGCGGCCGTAGTTTCTCGGCAAGAACCAAATTTTGCGGCGCCTGCGATCGCGAGGCGCCGGGAAGAGAGGGACCCGTGCAAGTAAGTTGCACTCGCTGTGTTGCGACCTTCATGGCTTGCCTGGCGCTGGGTGGTAGCGCGCGTGCAGAAGATCCGCCCAAGTCGGCGCAGCCCGCCAAAGCGCCGTCGGGAATCAAGAACTCGCTTTGGCAGCCGATTTTCAAGCAGATGGCCGAAGATTACCGGATTTCGCCGGCCGATGCGCCAGAGCGGCTGTTCAAGTTGCAGTCGAAACCCGTGTTTCGCTGGACGCAACCGGTCCGCGGCGGCGACGACGGCGCCGTCTTCTTGTGGCTCGACCGCGGTCGCGTAGCGGCGGTCGGCACGATTTTCGCCTGGCCGCAGGCCGACGGCTTGCGCGTCGTGCAGCACGAGTTTCACTCCTTCTGCGCCGGACCGATCAACGCCGTCTGGCGGGGCCGCGAGGTCTGGTCGCCGTCCGCAGGCGTCGAACGGACTCCTGTGCCCGATGCTCCGACGCCCGCCGCCGGCGCGCCGCAGCGGCTGCGGCAGATCAAGGCCATCGCGAGCGAGTTCAGCGGCAACAGCATCGATCGGGAAGACGGCCGCTGGGAATTGCGATTGTTGTCAAACCCGTTGTATCGATACGAACTGGAACCGACCGACGAAGTGCTCGACGGGGCCCTGTTCACGATGACCCAAGGGACCGACCCCGAGGTGTTGCTGCTGATCGAGGCGGCTCGCGTTGGCGGCGGCTACCAGTGGCAGTATTGCTGCGGCCGGTTCTCCGATTACCGGTTGCAGGTCCGTTATCAGGACAAGGAGGTCTGGAGCGTAGGACCGGGCTCCAAGTCAACGCCCCGGGAGCCGTACAATTGGTACGTCGCCGAGCGGCGCCCCAAACCCGAAGCCGAGTAACGCGTCGCGCGTACATTCGCCTCTACTTGAGTTCCGCCATAAATTGCAGGAAGTGGGCTTCGAGCAAGCGGATGTCGGCGCCGAAAGCCGTGGTAAAATCGGCCAGACGCTCGGGCGAAGAGTAGGATTGGAACTCGGATCGCCTGGCGACGCGGGCCAGGTAGTCGCAGTATTGCCGGGGCCGCGTTTCGACCAGAAAGAACGACAAGGCCCAAGCCTGCGCATAGCCGGCGTTGATGTCGGCGAGAAAGGGCCGGTCGGAGCTGATGAATTCGGCCAGCGAGCCTTCCGGGCGGCGCGGCAGATAACGCTTGAACTGTTCGAACCGTCCGCGATTGAAGCGGTCTTGCCGGGCGCGATACCGCGACGAATCCCACACGCCGCGGGCCTCGAACATCGTGCCCAGCCCTTCGATCAGCCAGCGCGGCTGCTCGGTGAAGCGAGTGTGAATGCCGGTGTTGAACGCGGTTTGGTGCGTGGCTTCGTGGACGATGGTGGCGGCGTTCTCCTGCCAGTCGGCGGCGCTGGCCGCGCCGGCGCCCTGATCGAACACCGCGATGCGATTGCTGACCGGCGAATAGTAGCCCAGCACGTTGCCGCCGACCCCCTCGCCTTGGGCCTGCGAATAACGGAGGAAGTCGGCCTGGTTGCGGAACACGATCGCCACCAGCGGAAACTCCGGCTCGGCGATCTTGAAGCCGCGGAGCGAAAAATAATGCACGAACGAGCGGTACTGGTCTTCGAACCGCTGGCTCCAATAGCCGCCCTGCCCGCGCGGGTGAGCCACCAGGTAATGGCCCGTGCCGCTGACCTCGAAGTTGCGGCCCAGTTCTTGCGACAAGCGGCTGCGCATTTCGGAGGCCGAGTAGCCTTCGAACGCGTCCGATGTCTTGCGAAAGTCTTTGGCGGCCTCCGGAGCGAAGGTCCATAGCCGCCCGTCGCGAGCCAGCAGGTTCACCTCGCGGTTCGACCACGACAAGGGAGAGCCCTGCACGCGCGTCCCATCGAGCGTCAGGTCCAGCGTCCAGCGGCCCGGCTCGGCGGCGAGCAACGGGGCGGCCGTGGCGGAACACAGCGAGGCGATCAGACCAAGTTGCACGAGCGGCGCGGCTAAACGCATCTCAAACGGCTGAGAACGTGGCATCGAAGGCTCGATCGAATCGTGTGCGCGGACCCGGACTCACGAATTCCCTGACCTTTAAGTCTAGGCTACATTCTTCGACAGCCCGGCGATAATCTCGAAGGGCTAGGGCCGAGGAGCGGCGGATTCGCCGGGGCCGGGGTTGAAATAGGCGAAGACTTCTCGCGCGATCTCGGCGCACAGCCGGTCGCCGGCGTTGTCGGGCGTCCAACTGCGGTCTTCGTTTTCGGCCGTCAGCACGCACAGCGCGAGCGGGCCGGCCGGCGATTCGATGATGCCCGCCGCGGTGCGAGCCTGGTCGACGCTGCCGCCTTTGAAGGCCAACACCGTGCCGTACGGCAGGAAGCGAGGAAACTTGTTGCGTTCTTCGCAGGCTCGCAAATGCCGGCGCATGGCCTTGGTCGATTCGGGGCTGGCCAATTCGCCGCGCGCAAGCGCCTCGTAAAGCCGCAGCATCTCGGCCGCCGTGGTGCTGCCCAGCCCGTATTTTTCGCTGCGTTCGCGATCGATCGACGTCTTGTCGCCCAGATACACCTTGTGGTGCAGCCGCGTATTCGGATAACCCAGTTGCTCCATCGTCTCCGTGGTCGCGGACAGGCCGATTTGGTCGAGCACCAGGTTGGTGGCCGTATTATCGGAATAGGCGATCATCAACCGGGCCGCGTCGCGCAGCGGAAAGCTGGCGCCGGCGGAGAATTGCGTCGTGAGGATTCCCGAGCCCGGCGCCTTGTCCGACTCGTTGAGCACGAGCATCTTGCCGAGATCGACCTGGCCGGCATCCACCTGCCGGTACAGCTCGACGAGCACGGGGAACTTGATCAGGCTGGCCGTCGGCATCGGCTCGTCGGCCTGATAGGCGAAGCTTTCGCCGGTCTTCAAGTTCTTGACCGCGGCGCCCACTCGGCCGCGATGAGCCTTGATGAGCGGCAGCAAGCGGTCGGCCAAAGGCGATGCCTCGTCGGCGGCACGGACGCCGGCCGCCGGCAAACCGAGCAAGCCAAGCACGCAACAGGCGCAACACGTCATCCGAACGGAAAACCTCGGCGACGGGCGAGGGCGCCCGTCCCTCCGTGGCGATGGCTTCATGGCTGCGATGCTCCTGTCGCGACAGCGTGTTCAACCCTTGTTGCGGCGGCCGACACAATACAGCGTTCGATCCGACCGCAACAGCAACTGGCCTTCGCAGGGCGCGGGCGAGGCGCGGAAGATCTCGTCGCCGGTCGTTTCGAGTTTGTTGCGAGCGACGACCTTCATCTCGGGCGCCGGCTCCAGCACGACCATCGTGCCGTCCTCCGAAAGAAAGTAGGCCAGCCCGGCAGCGGCGATCGGGGAGGCCGAATAGTTGCCGCCCAGCCGATCCTGCCAGACAACCGTGCCTTGCCGCGCGTCGTAACACACGGCGACTCCCTGCATGCCGACCACGATCACATAATCGCCAATCACGATCGGCGAGGGCAGATCGCGGCCGACGCGGCGCGGCGTGTGCCAGGCCATGCGGCTGGAGGTGACGTCTCCCTCGCCGCCCGGCCGCACGGCGTAGACGTCGCCCGCCAGGCCGTTGACCAGATAGACCAACCCGTCGCCGGGCGTCGCCGTCGGCTCGCCGCGGCCGTTGAAACTCTTGCAAAACCAGAGCTGATTGCCGGTTGCCGGATCGTAGGCCGTCACGCCCGTGTGACCGTTGAGCACGAGCTCTTCCCGGTCGCCCGAGCGAATCAAGACCGGCGTGCTCCAGCCGCGAAAGTCGGGCCGGCGCTGGCGCCAAACTTCACGGCCCGTTCGCTTGTCGAAGGCCGCAATGAACGAGTCGGCGTCAGCGTCGCCGTTTTGAATCACCAGGTCGCCGACCAGCACCGGACAGGCCGCCGTGCCCCAAGGATTCTCGAACGGGCCCAAGTCTTTCGACCACAGCGGCTCGCCGTCGACAGTGAAGGCGTGCAAGCCGGCCCGGCCAAAGAAGGCGATCACCACCTGGCCATCGGTCGCGCAGCTCGGCGTGGCCCAGGTGTTCATCTTGTGCAGCTTTTCGGGCGTGCCGTTGAACTCGATCGTCTTTTCCCAGACGAGCTTTCTGTTCGAGCGATCGACGCACAACACGCTGCGCTTCGAACCGTCGTCGCTGGCCGAAGTCAAAAAGATCCGATCATCCCAGACGATCGGCGACGACTGCCCGCGACCGGGTAATTCGGTCTTCCAGGCCACGTCGGCCGCGGTCCACTCGACGGGCAACTGCTTTTCGGCCGACTGCCCGTCTCCCCGCGGTCCTCGCCAGCGCGGCCAGCGAGTTTCGGCCTGGCCGGCGCGTTGCGCGCAGAACACCAACAGCAGGCAGACCATCAGACAGCGATTCGAACGCTCGACATTCACCGGAGAGACTCCTCGGTTCAAGGGTGCGCAGCACTATTTGCTAAAAGTTCTCACGCGGAGGCGCGGAGCCGCGGAAAGAAGAGCAAGATGGGTTTGCAACTCGTTCCTCTCTCCGCGGCTCCGCGCCTCCGCGTGAAATGCCCCGTCCCAAGGCGGTTCCCATTATTCCTCGCCTCTTCAAGGCCCCCCTTCGCGAACCGGGCTCGGCGCGGCCACAAGATGCTGCCGGTCGGTGCGCCAAAGCCAGATGCCGCCGCGCATGCCGTCGTCGTTCGAGACCGTTTCGACGCCGCTGGGCAAGTCGAACTCGATGTGGCGAGCGTTGCCGCCGCCGATGAACAACGTGTCGAAGTTCGTCAAGCTGCGGATGGTTTCGATCGCTCGCTCCAAGCGGCGATTCCATTTCTTCTTGCCGATCTGGTTGAGCGCCGCGTCGCCCAACTGCTCTTCGTAAGTCTCTTGCTTGCGGAACGGATGATGGGCCAGTTCGAGGTGCGGCGAGATCCAGCCGTCTTCGAACAGCGAGGAGCCGAAGCCCGTGCCGAGCGTGATGACCATCTCGATGCCCTGGCCGCGAATGGCGCCGAGCCCCTGCACGTCGGCGTCGTTTTCCACCCGCACCGGCTTGCCCAACTCGCGCGACAAAGCGCCGGCCAGATCGAAGCCGCACCAATCGTCCTGGCCGAGATTGTGGGCCGTCTTGATGATGCCTTTGCGCACCACGCCGGGAAAGCCCGCCGAGACGCGATCGTAGGCCGGCAACGGCTGCACCAGCTTCACCAGCGCCTCGAGGACCGCGCCGGGCTGCGAGGGATGCGGCGTTTCCACGCGGACGCGATCGACGAGCATTTCCCCCTGTTCGTCGAGCACGGAGGCCTTGAGCCCCGTTCCGCCGACGTCGATGGCCAGGGTGTGAACTTGATTTTCCGAGCGGCCGGCCGCGACGCCGGCCGTCGTTGTCGCCGCGTTATCTGTAGCGCTCATAGTGCCTCCTGGAAAGCGCCGCGTAGGCGCCTGCGTTACCATACTTTGAATGCGGCGTTCCGGCAAGAATAGGGGCCGAGCGACATCAGCCGGCGTGGGAGACGAAGGCTCCGATGAAGATTTTAGCGGTTCAGCGCTACTCGGGTTCAGCGCTATTAGGCGCCG
>DATKRK010000125.1:0-6300 GCA_035532215.1 Pirellulales bacterium
GAAGTAACTTGCACGTTCGGCCTCCTTGCCGCAGGTTGCCTGGGAAGTTGAATTCACCACAGGTTTACCCGTTTTTGGCACGGAGGCCGATTTCAATTCGACCGAAATTGCCTGGCGAAAACCGCGAAACTTGAACTAAGAATCCGTGTCATCCGTGGTTCCATGAGCTACAACGAGGACTCCATGGCCAACGACGAATCTTTGGACTATGAACCAGGCGTATTGCGCGTGCTGCAAACCAAACAGCAGACGAAGCATTACTACGACAAAATCGCCAAGGTCTACGACCTGCTCTCGGAAGAGGCCGAAAAGCCGATGCGCGAAGCGGGCCTCAAGAAGCTGGCGGCGCAGCCCGGCGAACGGATTCTGGAAATCGGCTTCGGCACCGGCCATTGCCTGGTCGAGATCGCGCGGGCCGTCGGTCCCCAGGGCCGCGCGTTGGGCATCGACATTTCCGAGCAAATGCGAAAGCTGGCCGGCGAGTTGCTCGAGCGCGAAGGACTGGCCGAGCGAGTCGAACTGCACTGTGGCGACGCCGAGCAACTGCCGTTCGAGGCCGATTCGCTCGACGGCATCTTCTTCAGCTTTACCCTGGAACTGTTCGATACGCCCGAGTTGCCGCGCGTGCTGGCCGAGTGCAAGCGGGTGCTGCGGCCGGGCGGGCGAATCGTCGTGGTGGCCGTTTCACGAGAGGGCAAGCACGGCGTGATGCTCGAACTCTTCGAATGGACGCACAAGCACTTCCCGAACCTGATGGATTGCCGGCCGATCTACGTCCGCCGCGCGTTGGAAGCCGCGGGCTTTACGATTCAAGAGGCCGACGTCGAGAGCATGTGGGTGCCGGTCGAAATCGTGCTGGGCGTCAAGCCTTGAGCGTCGTAAACGTGGCCCGCCAGCCTACGCTACTGAGTTTCCGTCGGGCTGGGAATGCTGCAGTGATTTATAATTCGGCCGATTTATTTATATCGCCGCGCGCGGCGCGCGTGCGAATCGGCGCCGCGTCGCGAAATTCTCCGTGAAAACAAGGGTTTCGCGCCGCGCGCGCCTGACGGCGGCGTCCAAAAACAGGACGTTTTATGCCCGATCGGCGCCCGTTTGACCCCCGATTTGACGCATATCGATAAATCATCGCAATCGGCGATTTCGCTTGCGGACCGAGATTTTGGGCGTTTTCGTGCATGCGGCGGTTTATGATTTCGCGGGGCGTATAAATCATGACTTTCCGCTTTCACGCCGCGGCTCTCCGGCCGCCAAGCGGGCGTTTTCAGCAAGCCACGCTCGGCGCGGCTGCGCCAGGCGCCGAAAGACCTCGCGTTGGCTTTGGACCGGCGGGCAAACCGACCTTATCGCCCCGGCGGCTTGCTCGCAATCTCAAGCCGGCGTAGGCGTAGGGTGGGCGCCGCCCGCCAGAATTGCCTCGACGCCCAAAATCGAACGCAGCGGGAACGATCGAGGCATGCTCGACTTTTCGGAACTCGCATCGGCGGGCGGAGTTCCCAGGGTTCGAAAACGCTGCGACAATTCTGGTGGGCGGCGCCCACCCTACGATTACTCATCCGTGCACTTGGCCTGGCAAACCCATGCCGAAAAGAAATGGCTTGACGGTCTCGACTAAACGCTGGCGCTCTGTCTCGTTGTGCTCGAGTTGCTCGTGACTCCAGTTTTCCGCAGTGTCGGCGCGGCAATCGCCGGCCAGAGATTCTCCGATTTTCTCGAAAGCAATCTTCATCGACTTCTTGAGCGCCTCGGGCGTGTATTTCGAGCCAATCACGAATACTCGCGTTTTGACGTCTTCCGGTATCTCTTCTTCGAACCGTGCTCTTCGCTGCTCGACTTGGTCGTCGAAGTCGATGAGCATCACGATATGAGCCTTTCCGAAATTCCGAAGCGTCCGGACGTACTCGTTTTGGAACGTCACGAGCACATTGGCCCAGCCACCTGCCACTGGCATCACTCTTATCCGCAGATGATTCACTTCGTGATACTCAACGAATCCCTCGGCAATTTGCCGATTCGCGTCATCTTCGGGAATGACAAAGACGTGAGATTCGTACTTGTTCATGCGTCACCCGATGATTTCGTCACGAATCAGCGCGTTGATCAGGTCGCCGCTGTAGGATAATTCAGCCAATGGTCTCACAACGGTCGGTTCCAAATGAGACTTACGTGTCAGCACGAAGGTGGTTTCATCGGAAAACTTCCGAACGGTTTCGGGATGATGCGTCGTTGCGATGAACTGACCACTTTGATTGGTCATCTTCCGCAAGCCCGTGATGAACTGGCCGACTTCCGAGAGCGAAAGGTGGTTGTCGGGTTCGTCCCACATGCAGATAACCGGGGAGCCGACCAGGTTCGATGCAATGATGTACGCGCTCAGAAAGAAACACTTCTCGCCGTCCGAGAGCGCCTTGAACTCCACCGAAAGGCTAGACGCCGGCTTTTCCCGCTCGAACTTCACGATCAACTGCGTGCCGCTCTCTCCACGCGGCGGGTTCTCGATGGATGAAAAATCGGGGATTGCCGCCTTTACGTAGGATTCGAAGATGCTGTAACTTTTGGGCTTCTGCTGGAGCATGGACAGCAGGCAAGACGCGTAGTTGGCGGCGTCGTCTTGCAACTCCATCGAAGGTTCCTCGGCGAATCCCGTCATCGCGGCGGGAACTGGTGCGATTAGGATCATCGAGGCGAAGAACGACTTGATGTCCTGAATTGATCTCGCCGGAGGGCGCTCATTGATTACCGGTAGCGCAAAGACGTGCCAATCGAGGCCGAAAGTCGATCCGCCCGAAAGCTGAACCTGTGCCTGGTGACGCGTAAAGATATCGGCCCCATCGACCGACAGAACCTCATCTAAGATTCGCGCCTCACGGAAATCGGGCGGCCATTCGAATGCGATCGCGTACCTGAAACGCCTGCCCGTCAAGGTCAATGCCACTTCGAACCGCATTGGCCGATTCGTTTGAAACTGAGCGAAATCGCTTGCCGAAATGAGATCCGCAACCCGGCTTGATCCGCGGCAGATAGTCTGGAAGACTTCCAGACATCTCAGCACCGTCGATTTCCCAGAACCGTTCTTTCCGATCAAAACAGCGGAGGGGTGACCGACAAGGTCGAGCGTGAAGTTCTCCAGGCAACGGAAATTGTGGACGTAAAGTCGTTCGATCATGTGGGATCCGATGCTGGTGAATTGCCGAAGAGGGAGTTCCATCAAGTCGATGGCAAGTGACCAGATAAGTGCGCCGTTTCAGCCGACCCGGCGGCCTGATTATATGCCGGCCCCATTCCGACCAACAGCCCTGAGCTGCACGTCCCTGTTGCGTGCTGACGGCGAAAAGGTGCGCCGTTCACCTGATTTCGCGAACGAAATCGATCTCACGCCTCTGCGTTGAGCGGCGCTTTGGGCGAGGCATCGCCCGGTTCGTCCGCGGCGCCTTCTTCCGGCGATGGCGGCGGCGGAGCGGGCAGCAACGCTACCGGCCAGCCGAGAAAGGCGGCGATCTCGTTGGCGGCGGCGCGGGCCGCCGTTTCGCGCGGCAGCTCGAAGACCGTCAGGAACTCTCCCTCGGCGCCGCCCAGGGCGACTTGCCAACGGCTCGCTTCGCCGGCGTCGAGCGGCCCGAGCAGCACCACGTGGAACGCTGGCAAGTCGTAGACGGCTTGCCGCCAGGGCACGAGCACGCCCCACCAGACATTGAGCGTACTCTCGTCTTTGTCGAACGCCTTGACGCGGCGGCCCAAGAGCAACACGGCGCCTAATGCCGCCGCCATGCCTCCCAAGAGTACGCTTGCGCGGATTGCCTGCGGCGAGGAGTCGACCGCCGGCGCCAGCCACGGCGCCGAAGCAACCAGCGAGCCGGCGAGCAAAGTCGCGCAACCGAACAGCCGCCACGCGCGATGGAAACGCCGGCGATAAACGAGTTGGTGCGGCGACCGGGTATCAATGCGCGGCATCGCTTGTTTCCCGCCGCGCGGTCTAAAGTTTCGGCAGCGGAATCTCGACGGGCCGCGGCAGCTTTTTGGGTTGTTCGCTGCGCCGCTGGTTCGAGGGCGGGGGCGGCGGAGCTGGCTTGGGCGGCGTCGCCTTGGGCTTCGGCTTCGGCGGAGGCGGAGCTTCGTAAGCTTCGAGGACCTTGAAGCCAAACGGTTGCGCCAGCTCGCGCTTGGCCAGCAGCGCCCAAGGCGTGTCGGGGTTCTCGTTCGCGCAGCGGGTCAGCAGGCGCTCGGCTTCTTTGGCCATCTTTTCGCTTTGGCTGCCGGAGTGTACGGCGGTGTCGGGGCTGAATTGCCAGCGATTCGATTTGGCGTCGACGAAGTCGGCCCCCTTGCCCTTCATCACCGCACAGGCCCAGTTGTATTCGTTGCAGCGGACGTACATCGCCAGCAAGCGGCCGTAAGTCAAATCGTACCAAGCTCGCCAGCGCGGCGACGATTCTTTGGCGTAGGCCTGCTCCAAGCCACGAGGCCCGAAGGCGCCCAACGCCTGTTGAATCGTGGGCAGGTTGTAGGCCACGGTCTCTTGAGCCTCGCGCAGTTCGCCGTAGTAAGTCTTTCCGGTCGGCGCAAAACGCAGCCGCGGCGTGCCTTTCAACTTGTGCTGCCCGGTGACGTCGACGGCCGTCAACACGGCCCGCCGCACCGGGTCGGCCGCCGCGTGGCGCAGGTATACCGCAGGCGGATCGTATTCCGGCACGTAACGCTGCATCGTCTCGACGGAGAACGGCGAGCGGTCGGCGGTGCGGTCCATGATGAAATAGGCGCCGCCCGTCTGGCTCGTCAGCCGCGTCAGCGCGAAGGGAGTCAAGCCGGCGCGGAGCGACTCGTACTGGCTGCCGTCGAACCAAAAAGGCAAGTGCAAGCGTTCGTCGCGCACCGAGTCGGGGCCGCGATCGACCGGCAATTGGTAAGTCTTGCCGTCGGTGTGCTTGTAAGCCATGGTTCCGCGCTGCTGGCCGAGCATGGCCGAAGGGCCGATGACGTAAACGGGAATCACGTTATTGCGGCAAAAGGTCACGGCGTTTTCGAGATGGTCGTAATCGTTGCCCGACTCGTCGGTCCAGATCACGAACATCTCGCGGCGATGCTCCGTCTGTCTCTGCCGCTGATAGCGCGTCGCGCACCAGGCGACGGTTCGAAACACGTTTTCGACGCCCGAGTCGTCGGTCGGCACGTTGCGGATGGCGGCGATGATTTCGCCCGGTTCGCTGCCCGGCGGCGCCATTTCCTGGGCCTGCTGGCCGAAAGCGACCACGGCGCTGGTCAACGGTCCGTCGCGGCCGTCGATGGCGCCGAGCTCGTCCAACTCGCGGTAGACTTGCTGCAAGCGGTCGGCCGCGGCCTGCCGGTCGGCCTTCAGGCTGATCGAAGCGTCCATGATCCACACGACCAGCGTCTTCTCGCGCTCGACGTTGGTCATGATTTCTTCGGTGATTCGGTCGACCGCGCCTTCGACCTGCAGCATCTGCTCGCCCAGCGAACCGGCCTTCAACAGCCGCTCGTCGAGTTGCACCGCTGCGACGTCGAGTTCCGGCGAGGGGGCGGAGATCGTGGCGGGCAGTTCGGAAACTCTCAACACCCCGCGCAGCGACGCTTCGCTTCGAATCGCCGGCGCCAGCGACATGGCCAGCGCGCTGAGGGCGGTCTCGGCCGGCTCGTCCTTGGCCTCGGCCATTTGATACTCGAGGTCGGGCAGCGGCAGCTCTGCTTCCTCTTCGCTGGCCGTGAGCAACAGCGGCTCGGGCGTCGGCCGGCGCTCGGACGTAGCGAACTGCGCCAAAACAGCCAACAGAGCGGCATGCGCAGCAGCGCTAATCACGGCGGCTTGCGTGAACCGGGCGCCGACCGAGACGTCCGGATCGTGCGATTGATAAGGGTGCTCTTCGGCCGGAGTCTCATCCACCCACGGTTCCGCCAGACAGTCGGCCAATCGAGTCAAGAGCGACCGCATCGTTCCCCTTCCCGCCGCGAGGTGGTCGAATAGGGAGAAAACCCGCTTCTTTCAACCTATGCGAAAGCGACGCCGGGGGCAAGCTGAACGGCGGCCGGGTAGTGACACTATTTGAACGGGAGTCAAGGATAAACGCTCCGATACTGTAGGGAACGCCCTCCGTGGCGTTCCGTGAACCCAGTGTTCACCGTCGATCCTGCCTCTCGGAACGCCACGGAGGGCGTTCCGATATGGTTGGACCAGTCAAGGGTGATTGTTTCGCCTTGCGGCGGGTGCTTCATGGCGGATGTTTCACGGTGTTTAGGGAATGGCCAGGAGACGGAACGCGGCGATGAGTCGGCGACGGTAAATCAGTC
>DATKRK010000126.1:0-44608 GCA_035532215.1 Pirellulales bacterium
CCCCTCATCTCCTCCGCATCCCCTATCCCCTTCAATAAAGGTTGCTGCCCCGCGACGCTCGCCTACCCAAAGATCGCCGCAAACTCGCGGCGATAAACCGCCGGATCGTCGGGAAGGCGTTCGGCAAGCTGGTCGCGAGCGACGGCGCCGTGCTGAAAACGGCGCTTCTCGAACACCGGCATCGCGAGCCCGGTCACGGCCTCGACGCCGCGGCGGACGATCTCGCCCTTCAAGGCATACAGCTTGTCGTGCTGCCAATCGGTCAACTCGATGAACGGGATGCCCTCGGCCACCTCGATCACGTTGGGCAAAGCATAGGGGCTGAAGCCGCGGAAGCCGAGCGAGCGGGCCGGCGCGTAGGAACGCACATGACCGCGGCTCTGACCGCCGGAATAAGTCAACGAGTGCTTGATCGCCTCGACGCCCCAGCCTTCCTGATAGAGCATCAGATTGTTGAGCACGCTGCGGATCGTCAGCTCGGGATTGTCCTCGATCGGATAGTCCTTCAGGTTTTCGTCGCCCCCGTCGCCGTCGGCCAGATACTTCCAATCCGGATAGAGCTGGCGGATGCCGCGGCACAAAGCCAGGGCTGCCGCAGCGGCTTGTACGTCGAGCGGTTTGTAATCTTCGATCACGCGCACCGCCTCGGCCCGGTCGAGCGCCGAACCGGCGACCTCGATCGGTTCGAGGAACAGGCCCAGATCGAGTGCGTCGAGAAACTCGCGGGCTTGCCGCACGTCGTCGCCCCCGCCGTCGACCGACAAGGTGAACGCTTTCAGCCGGCTCGGCGCGAGCCCTTCGCCGAGCAGGACGCGATAGATCGCCAGAAACAACGCGCCCGAATCGATGCCGCCCGAGAACAGCACGCCGATCGGCTCGTCCGGCTCGATTCGCCGCAGCCACTTGCGGCACTCTTCGGCCAACGCGCTGATATAGGCCCGGCCGATTGCGTCCAAATCGGCCGGCAGCCGATTCCGCTGGGGCGTGAAGAACCGGCGATAGGTCGGATTGGGGTCGGGGCAGCCGACCAACGCGATTTCGACCAGATGATGCGCCGGAACCATTCGCGTGTAGGAAGGATGGAATTGTCCGACGAGTCCTTCGCTGGCCAGAAAATCGCGGATCGCGTCGATCCGCTCGGCCGCGACCAGGCACGGGCCTTCGGCCCGCTTGGCGATGAAATAGCGCAGCGGCCGGCCGAGCGAGCGGGCCATCCGCACGATTTTGCCGTTGCGGTGCAGCAGGGCGAACTGGCCGTCGATGGCGCGAACCCGCTCGGGGTCGCCCGAAGCGACGCACTCGATCGCCTCATCCAACGACATGTTGAAGATGCAATTGGCTTGCGGATCGCTCAGATCGACGACCCGCTCGACATAGGCGTTGTGGTGCATGGCGTTCTCGAACTTGGTTGTGCCGGTCGGGGCCTACGGAACTCGAGCTTGTTTCGGCGCCGCGGCGAGCGCCCCTGCAAAGGCATTTCGACAGTTGGGTGGCTGGCTGGTGGCTGAGCCTAGGCGAAGCCCCAGTTCCCTCTTGGCATCGCTTCGCTCAGCCGCCAGGCGCCCTCCGTTGTCAATTTAGTCTTGAAGCGGTCCTAGGTTGCAACGAGTTCTCCGGCTGTCGGCGTCGAAACGCGAGTCGGCGGCCGGCAGAATGCGGCCAGCACTTCGATCAATCGGCTCGCGGCCTCGGACGGCATTTCCGGGTAACAAGGCAAAAAGACGCTGCCGGCCATCGTATCCCTTGCAACGCGGGGGTCAAGCTCCGGTCGACCGGGCGGCGGCGAGACGACGCACAAGCTTTGCCCTTGCGTGGCATCGAACCCCGCACGCCGCAACTCGGCGATCAACCGCCGCGGCTCGTCGACGCGGATCGGCAGCACCCAATGACAATGATTGCCCGCCGCAAATCCGGGAAACTCGGCAAGGTTTGCCAAGGCGTCGACGATCGCCCGGCTGGCGGCGATGCGGGCTTCTAATCGCTCGCCGTCGAAACGCCGCAGCCGCCGCTCGAGCAAGGCCAGCAGCGCAGCCGATGGGCGTCGTCGCAGTTGGTCCAGCAATTCGCCTTGGGCGAACCCTCGCACCGAGCTGTTCAAGAGCCGATCGGAGTCCAGGCCCGCGAGCTGGCAGCACGCGACCAACAGGGCAAAAGGGGCCGGCGCCGAAAGGCCTTTCAAGCCAGCGTATTTGGCGATTCTGCGCAACAACGCCCAGCGAGATTGAGACGCATAGGCGGCTTGTCGAGTCGCCATTGCCTGTCGCAATTCAGCATCGCGAACGCGTAAGATCGCCCCGCCCAAGGCCGTCGCCGTTTTGATCGGTCCGAAGCTGAACATCGAGACGTCGGCCTGCGCGTGGCCGTGGAAACCGGGCCCGCAGTAGGCCTGAGCGCAGTCTTCGATCAGCAGCAGCCCGTACTCTTGCGCCGCATCGGCCAGCGGAGCCAAGTCGATGCGGCCGCCGAACAGGTGCGCGGCCAGGATGGCTCGCGAAGCGGGCGTGATCGCGCGGCGCACCATGTCTAACCGCGGCGCCATCGTCGCGGGCGTCAGGTCGACCGGCACGGCCCGCAGACCGTGGGCGGCGATGATTTCGACCATGTCGGGAATCGTCACGGCCGAGACGAGCACCTCGCTGCCGGCTGGCAGACGTAGCGAAGCGAGCAACAGATCGAACCCGCTGCGCACCGACAGGCAGGCCAGCGCCTCGCCATCGGCCGACCACGACTCCCGGGCGCGGCGATCGGCGGCGGCGGCGTCGGCCGGCAGCCAGCACTGCACGGCGCCGTAAGCCAGGTCCCGCCAGCTGATATCGAGACGTTTGCGCGACCACATGACATCCGCCTTTCGCCAGACATGAGGAATTACGCGCCGAAGAGCGCAGACGGAGGCCTGCCGCATGCGCCGGCTTCAGTATAGGCGAGGCAAAATGCCCGGCGCAACGCGCCTGGGCGAAAATCTCGGAACAGGGAAATCAGCGATAAGAATCGACGACATCCCGCAATTGCTCGAGGTACTCGCCCTCGTCAAACTGGGCGCCCTCGGTCTGCATGAGCCAGAGTTGCTCGATCAGCGGGTCGCCGATGGCGTGGCGGATATCGTGACGCGAAACGCCCAGGGCAGCCAATTGCCGGCCAATCTCCGCCACGCCTTTCGGTTCGTCGGTCGCCAATTGCATTTCGACGATCGAGTGCAACGTGAGGTGCAGCCGGGGGTTCATCGGCTCGCCGCGCTCGTCGACAATTTCCTCCGGCAGCGTTCCTTCGCGGATCCCCTCGCGATATTCCGGGTGGTCGTCGAGCGCGATCTCCCAGGCCTCGTCTTCGCTCAGTTGCCTTGGGCTCTCCGCATTTCGTCTGGGCTTTCGTTTGGCCATGCTCGGCACGTTCTCCCAAAAAAGTCGGCCGCCCTTTGTCGCTTTTCGCTCCGCGAAAAAAGCGCCGTTCGTCGCTTCTTCGCTGGGGAGCAAGGCTTCTTTTCGCAGAGCGAAAAGCGACTATTCTTCGCTCGGCAAAAATCGCATCTCGCCGGCTGCGAGTCTCGGGTCGTGCAACGCTCTCGCTCCGCATTCGGCTGTTTTGAACTTCCGCCGTAATGTCAGGGGCCATTCACAACGCAAAGATCAATAGTACGGGTAGACAATCGGCCAAACGCTCGATTACAACGACCACGGCGGCCGGCGTCGGCCTATCGCCGTGGGAACAATCTCCATTTCACTTTACGCGACCACGCATTCATTCGCCATGCAAAATCAACAAGCTCCCTCGCCGCAGTTGGTGTTCGAAACCTTCAACGCATTCCAGCGCACGGCGGCCTTGAAGGCGGCGGTCGAATTGGGGCTATTTACGGCGGTCGGCGCCGGTCACGACACGCCGGCGGCGCTGGCCGCAGCCTGCAATACGGCCGAACGAGGCGTCCGCATCCTGGCCGATTACTTGACCGTGCTCGGCTTTCTCGAAAAGGCCGCCGGCCGCTACCGGCTTTCGCCCGAGTCGAGCATGTTCTTGGACGAACGTTCGCCCGCCTACCTGGGCGCCGCCGCCGAGTTTTTGTGCTCGCCGGAACACCAGACTCGCTTCAGCGACCTGGCCGGCGCCGTGCGAGCAGGCGGGGCGCCGCAAAACGACCAGAGCGTGCTCGAACCGGAACACGACGCCTGGGTCAAATTCGCCCGCGGCATGGCGGGCTTGATGAGTATGCCGGCCGAGTTGCTGGCCCAGCGGATTCTCGCTGGCTCGGCCGCGCCGATGCAAGTGCTCGACATCGCCGCGGGGCACGGTTTGTTCGGCATCGCCTTCGCCCGGCACAATCCGCAAGCCGTCGTCACGGCGGTCGATTGGTCCAACGTGCTGGAAGTGGCGAAGCAAAACGCCGAACGGGCGGGCGTGGCCGATCGGCACCGCTTGCTCGGCGGCAGCGCGTTCGAGGTCGATTTCGGCTCTGGCTACGACGTCGTGCTGCTGACCAATTTCTTGCACCACTTCGACGCCGCGACGAACGAAGCCCTGATGCGGAAGATTCACGCCGCCCTAAAACTCGGCGGCCGCGCCGTGGCCTTGGAATTCGTGCCGGACGAGAGCCGCGTCGCACCGCCCACATCGGCCGCCTTTGCGCTGGTGATGCTGGCCACCACCCCGGCCGGCGACGCCTATACCTTCGCCGAGTATGAAGCCGGTTTTCGCTCCGCGGGCTTCGCCAAGGCCGAGTGCTTCAATCTCGAGCCGACGATGCAGCAGGTGGTCGTGGCCTACCGCTGACGACGCCCAAGCCCTGCAATCTAGCCGATGCGGCCGGGTGGAAGAATCTCCGATCGATTTGCCCCACTACCTGCTGGCCAAATTCCTTGATTTACGCAGGGCGTCGCTTTACGCTGGCAGGTTCACCCGCCGTGCGGGCCGGCGAGATTGCCGCCAGAACTGCGTCTCGCGGAAGATGCCGAAGCCCCCGCCGCCGGTTCCCGATTAGCCGACCTTTTAGCCCCTGGGCGCTACTCCATGATCCGATCGCCAATGCTCTTGCTGCTGGCCGCTGGCTGGCTTTCGGCCGCGAATTCTGCCAGGGCCGCCGATGCCGTTTACGATACGCCGGAGGCGGCCAAGGCTGATCCTGATTTCGCGCTGCAAGGCGAATATGTCGGCGAAGGGATCGGCATGCAGGTGGTGGCGCTGGGCGAGGGCGAGTTCAGCGTCGTGTCGTATCCCGGCGGATTGCCGGGCGCCGGCTGGACGGGCAAAGACAAACAGGCGAGCGAGGCCGACCGCGAAGAGGTCAAGGAACTCGTCGCGAAGCTGAAGCGCACCGAGCGCGCCAGCCCGACGCTCGGCGCCAAGCCGCCGAAAAGTGCGGTGGTGCTGTTCGACGGCACGCAAGCCGCGCTCGACAAGCATTGGCGCCGGGGCGCCCGGATGACCGACGACGGCCTATTGGCGCCAGGCTGCACGGGCATCGATACGTTTCGCGATTTCACGCTGCACCTGGAGTTCCGCACGCCGTTTATGCCCAAGGCCCGCGACCAGGGGCGCGGCAACAGCGGCGTTTATTATCAGGGCCGCTATGAAACGCAGGTACTCGATTCGTTCGGGCTGGAAGGCAAAGACAACGAGTGCGGCGGCATCTATTCGGTCGCGGCGCCGACGGTCAATATGTGCCTGCCGCCGCTGACCTGGCAGACTTACGACGCGGAGTTCACGGCCGCCCGCTACGACGAGCAGGGCAAGAAGACCTCGCCCGCGAAGCTGACGGTCAAGCTGAACGGCGTGCTGGTGCAGCAGAACGTCGAAATCCCGGGGCCGACCACCGCGGCGCCGATCAAAGAATCGCCCGAGCCGGACCCCGTCTATCTGCAAGACCACGGCAACCCGGTGCGCTACCGCAATATCTGGGTCGTGCCGCGCGACGCCGAGCAGGAATCGCGGCGGCCGATCGTGCCGGGCTTCGAGCGCTTCTACGCCACGGCCGGCGCCGATCACGCAGCCGGCGGGCGGCTGCTCGTTGAAGAACTCAATTGCACGGCTTGCCATCAGCCCGACGCGGCGTTAGCCGCCCGCTTGGCGCCCCGGCCGGCGCCGTCGCTGGAGAACGTCGGCGCCCGCGTGCGACCCGAATACTTGCTCGAATTCATCGCCCACCCGCACGTCGTGAAGCCCGGCACGCTGATGCCGGCCGCGCTCGCCAACCTGCCGGCGGCCGAACGCGACGGCGCCGCACGGGCGATCGTCAACTTTCTGGCCGCCGGCTCGCGGCTGCCCGAACAAGCCGGCAATCGCAAGTTCGCTCAGAACGGCGAGCAGTTGTTCCACACGATCGGCTGCACGGCCTGCCACGCACCGCGAAATGGCCAAAAAGTTTCGCCGGCCACGTCCATCCCGTTGCCCGACCTGAAAGCCAAAACCACGATCCCCGCTTTGGTCGAGTTTTTGAAGAACCCGCAGCACTTCCGCCCCGCCGGCCGCATGCCGAGCTTGAACCTGAACAACGACGAAGCCCGCGACCTGGCTCATTACCTGGTCGGCGAAGTCGATGTCAAGCCTCGCGACGCGAACCTGCACTTCGCCGCGTTCGAAGGGAGCTGGGACAAGGCGCCCGACTTCGCCAAGTTGACGCCGATCAAGACCGGTCAGGCCGCGGGCTTCGATCTGGCGGTCGCCGGCCGCGAGAACAATTTTGGCGTCCGCTTCGAAGGTTTTTCGAAGATCGACCGCGAGGGCACGTACCAGTTTCATCTTGGCTCCGACGACGGCAGCCTGCTGTGGATCGACGGCAAGCAGGTCGTGTCGTCCGACGGCGTCCACCCGCACCAGGTGAACTCAGGCTCGGCCATGCTTGCCAAGGGCATGCACCCGTTGCGCGTCGATTACTTTCAAGGTGGCGGCGAATGGACGCTCGAACTGGAATACGAAGGGCCCGGCGTGCCGCGCCAGCCGGCTGATATGTCGATCTATCTGACTGAGACCGCCCCGCCTCCTTTGCCGCCAGCGGCGGAAGACGGCGAGCGGTTTGTCTTCGACCCCTCGCAAGTCGATCGCGGGCGAGAACTGTTCGCCGCCGTTGGTTGCGAGTCGTGCCACGAGTTGAAGCGCGACGGCCAGCCAATCAAGTCGATGGCGTCGGCCAAACCGCTACGCGAATGCTCGCCGGAGAAAGGCTGCCTTGGCGACCCCTCGTCCTCGAAGGCGCCCGACTTCGCCTTGAGCGCCGCCCAACGCGAGGCGCTTGCCGCCGCCTTGACCGCGCCGGCGCCCGCCGCGCCGCCCGGCCCGTTAGAACAAATTGCCCAGACGATGACCGCCTTCAACTGCTACGCCTGCCACAGCCGGGGCGGAATCGGCGGGCCGGAGGCCGATCGCAATCCGCTGTTCATCACCACAATCCCCGAGATGGGCGACGAAGGCCGCGTGCCGCCGCCGCTGGACGGCGTGGGCGACAAGCTGCAAGACGCCTGGCTGAAGCACGTGCTGGCCGAAGGCGCCAAGGACCGGCCCTACATGCTCGCGCGGATGCCCAAGTTCGCCGTCGCCGCAGTGGCCGCGCTGGCCGAGGCGTTCGCCGCCGCCGACCAGAAGTCCGAGGCCAAGATTCCCGCACTGGCGGAAAGCGAACTGCACCTCAAATCGACCGGCCGGGCGCTGGTCGGCGACAAAGCGCTGGCTTGCATCAAGTGCCATACGTTCGGCCCGCACCGCGCGACCGGCATTCAAGCCATCGGGCTCGATAAGATGACGCGGCGAATTCGCGAGGACTGGTTCCACCGCTACCTGCCCAACCCGCCGCAATTTCGCCCCGGCACGCGCATGCCGACCGGTTTCGCCAATGGCCGCGTCACGATCGGCGACGTCTACGGCGGCGATCCGCCGAGCCAGATCGCCGCGATTTGGAAATACCTGAGCGACGGCGACAAGGCGGGCATCCCTGACGGGCTGATTGCCGGCGTGATCGAACTGAAGCCCGACGGTCGGCCGGTCATTTATCGCAACTTCATCGACGGCCTGTCGCCGCGCGGCATCGCGGTCGGCTACCCGGAGGGCGCCGACCTGGCCTGGGACGCGAACCGGCTCTGCCTGTCGCTCGTCTGGCACGGCCGCTTCATCGACGCCTCGCTGCACTGGGTCGGCCGCGGCAACGGCTTTCAAACGCCGCTGGGCGATCATATCGTGCGGCTCGAAACGACCGTGCCGCTGGCCGTGCTCGCATCGCTCGATACGGCCTGGCCCAGCGAGCCGCCAAAAGAGCGCGGCTACCGCTTCCGCGGCTACCGGCTCGACCGCGAAGGCCGTCCGGTTTTCCAATATTCGGGCCCTGGCTTTGCGGTCGAAGATCAGCCGCTGCCCAAACCGAGCGGCAAGGAAACGGGCTTCGAGCGGCGGCTGACGATTCGCGCCGAGCAGCCGCTTTCCGCACTGTATTTCTTGGCTGGCGCCGCGGGCGAAATCAAGCCGCTCGGCGACGGGCGGTATCAGCTCGGCGCCGTGACGATCGGCATTCGCGCCGACGGCGCCTCGCCGGTCGTTCGCACGAACGGCGGCCGGCAGGAGTTGCTCGTGCCGGTGACGTTGAAGGACGGCAAGGCGGAAGTGGTGCAGGAGATTGTTTGGTAGGCGGCAGACGGCAGACGGTAGGCGGTAGGCGGCAGACGGTAGGCGGTAGACGGTAGGCGGCAGACGGGGAAGAAGAATCCCTTCTCCCTTTGGGAGAGGGTGAGGGCGGAGCGGGACTGCCACTTCATCGAACCTGTGCGTTGAAACAGAGCGTCTCGGCGGCGCTCCCTCACCCCGGCCCTCTCCCCGAGGGAGAGGGAGGCGAACTAATAATAGTTCCCTCTCCCAAAGGGAGAGGGAGAAGAGACATCAAACTCAACCGGATAAGTGCAAACATGACCGGACTCGTCAATCGAAGCGTGCGGCGCGAAGCGTTCGTGTTGCTGATCGCGCTCGCGGCGTTCGCGCGGCCAGCCTCGGCCGAAGAAGAACGGCCGACCGAAGCGGACTATTACACGATCACGCGCTTCGAAACGCCCCAGGGCGTCGAACTGGAAGCGGCCGGATTTCAACTCATGCCCGATGGCCGGATGGCGGTCTGCTCGCGGCGCGGCGAGATCTGGATGATCGAAAATCCGCTGGCGAAACTGGTCAAGCCCGAGCAGTTCAAGCGCTTCGCGCACGGCCTGCACGAACCGCTGAGCCTGGCCTATCGCGACGGCTGGCTCTACGTGACGCAGCGCTGCGACGTCTCGCGGCTGCGCGATACGGACGGCGACGGCGAGGCCGACGAGTTCGAAGTGGTCAACGACGACTGGGAGATCACCGGCGACTACCACGAATACGCCTTCGGCTCGAAGTTCGACCGCGAGGGGAACCTGTGGGTCGTGCTCTGCCTGACCGGCTCGTTCGACAGCAACTGCAAGTTCCGCGGCTGGTGCCTGCGGATCACGCCCGACGGGAAAATGATTCCCACGTGCAGCGGCATCCGCTCGCCCGGCGGCATCGGCGCCAACGCGGCGGGCGACGTCTTTTACACCGACAACCAGGGCCCCTGGAACGGCGCCTGCGCACTGAAACACCTGATCCCCGGCAAGTTCGTCGGCAACCCGGCGGGCAACAAGTGGTACGACATCGCCAAAGAAGTGATGGGGCCGCGGCCGGCCGACCCCACCAGCGGCAGCCGCTTCATCGTCGAGGCCGGCAAGATTCCCGCGTACGAGCCGCCAACGATCCTGTTTCCCTACGACAAGATGGGCAAATCGGCCAGCGGCGTCGTCTGCGATACGACCGCCGGCAAGTTCGGGCCGTTCGCCGGGCAGATGTTCGTCGGCGACCAGTCGGCCAGCACCGTCATGCGCTGCTACCTGGAGAAAGTGCAGGGCCACTACCAAGGCGCCTGCTTCCCGTTCCGCGAAGGGATCGGCTCGGGCACGCTGGGGCTGGAAATGACGCCCGACGGCTCGATGTTCATCGGCGGCACCAACCGCGGCTGGGGCTCGCGCGGGTCGCTGCCGTATAGCGTCGAGCGGATGAACTGGACCGGCAAGACGCCGTTCGAGATTCACGAGATGCGCGTCAAACCCGACGGCTTCGAGCTGACCTTCACCGAGCCGGTCGATCCGGTTTCAGCCGGCGACGTGAAGTCGTACCAGCTCGGCACTTACACCTACATCTACCAGGCCACTTACGGCAGCCCCGAGGTCGATCACACCACGCCCGCGATCAACAGCGCGACCGTCTCCGCCGATCGCAAAAGCGTGCGGCTCACGATCGAAGGGTTGCAGCTCGGGCACGTTCACGAGTTGCACTCGAATGGCGTCCGCTCCGCCTCCGGCTTGCCGCTGTTGCATCCGCAGGCGTATTACACGCTGAATTATTTGCCGTAGGGGAACGGCAGCAGGTGGCGTTTATGGTGGAGTTCTGCTTTTACGGCCTGCAGCCAAAGTGGTTCGAACGAGACCGCTTTTACAAGGTTTATGCGACTCGCGACGCGCTATACGGCGCCTGGCTGGCGGGCGAGATTTGCACATGGCGGACGGCATGGTTCTACCTGCTGATCTTGGCGCCGCTCGCGTACTGGCCGTTAGGGCTGCGAGGCCGGCGCGAGGCTTGCTACGATTCGCTGATTTCCGAGCCGGAACAATTCCTGGCGCGCGACCGGCGGAATTTCACCGTGCCCGCGTCGTTCATCCGCAATGCGCAGCCGACGGACCGGGCCAAGTCGTGGCGGTGGAAGGTAGGCGGCGGCAGCACGCTCACGATGGAGATGCACGACGGCATGACATTCGATTTGATCGTGATGGCGCCGGATACCGCAGAAGGCATCGCCGAGCGGCTCCACGAGTTCGGCTACATCCGCGATTCGTTTGCGCCTTCTGCGGATCGGCCCCTTGACGATGACAATCCCTACCGGGCGCCGCAGTCCGGCGGGTAGAGCGCCTGGCCGTGCGTTTCGCTTGCGCGTCACGTCGGTGATCGACCGAAAAGTCCCAGACGCCCAGGTTCTGTCGATAGTCTCGATCAATGGGACTTGGCGGGTCAACTGCCAGGCGTCACGCGACAACCGCGCGCGGCGGTGGATTTTTCTGGGCCCCTCGGCGGAATCCGTGGGTAGATTTTCGCCGTTGAGCATCGTCACGGTGCGTTTTTGTCAGGCATGGCCGGGCAATGAATGTTCGTTTTCGCTTAACGCCAAAACCGTTGGCGCGAATCAGAGCCTCACTCATTGCCCGGAAATGCCTCGAAAAACGCACGCCTCCAGCTTCTCAGCGGTCGGAACCACCCACGGATTCTCCGGAAGAGCCATTTTCTGAGGCACGGCTCCGATGGCCAAAGGCTGTTGCGGCGGTTGGACGGCGCCATGTGCGGCCCGCGCCGGAAGTCTTCTTGCGGCGACGAGAATCACCCACGGATTTTGCCGAGGAACCACAGATTTCTCCGGGGATCCCTATTTTACGCAGCTTGCGGATCGGCTGATAGGTCGGATCGCTCTTGGCGGGATACACGTGCGGGGCTACCATACCGCCGCCTAACTATTTGCAGGAACTGCTGGAGCGCGGTGATGCCAACACCTAGGCAAGGAATGACCTCATTCGACGGTACTGGAGCTACGGCATCCGTCGGATGCTTCGCCGCGATGCCCGGCGAGCGGCGCACTGTGATCGTGCTAGCTCTCGTGGCAATCGCCTGGGCCATCGCCTTGGGCGTTTTTCTGTCGTATGAACCGAAACCGCCGAAAATCGTCTATCCGATGTCGCCAAGCGAGCCGCTTTTCGACGAGGTGACGGGTCTGAACCGATACATCGCCGGCGTGCCGCCGCCTTGGGCCCCGGTTGACAGTCGAGGTCTGCGACGCGCGCATTTTGCGCTCCTCCTGTCACTGGCAAGCCTTGCGGTTGCCGGCTATGCGCTTCGAAACCGATGGAGCAACCGTCTTGCTCGAATTGCCTTTTCGTCGTCCGCGATGGTCCTTGCCGCGGTCCTGGCGTTGTTGCCGGGATGGTGCGTTTTCGTCGATCAACAGACGACCGTTGTCGAGCGCTTGGGTGGATTCTTCGGATTGGCGATCTTGTGTCTGCTGGCAAGGCGCCGAAAGCGAAAGCTCGTCCAATGGCCGGCTCTCGCGGCCTGCATCGGCCTGGTGCTTTTGTTCGTCATCCCGGGGCAACGCCTGACGCTTGTATACACGAGCGATTGGGATGTAACGGAAATCCACATGAATCATTGGCTCTATGTCGCGAGCCACGCCGACCGGCTGCTGCACGGAGCTCGGTTGCACTACGGAGCGACTCCTAGTTACGGGCAGCTCGCGACGCTCGTGAACGTGGCCCTGCAGAGGTTGTTGGGCGAGTTCACGCTGCGGGGTCACCTGGCTTTTATCGTCGGACTGCAAACCGTGGTGATGCTGGCCTTGCTTCGAACCTATTATTTCCTCTCGCGCGGCGCGTGGTTGTTATGCTGCCCCGCGCTGGTTGTGGCCGGGTGCAACTTCTGGCTGGTAACGTGGCTTCAGCCCAACCATTCGGCATGGCGATACTTGATTCTCTGGCTCCTCCCCTGGACCTTGACAAAGTTGGCCGCGGCGCCGCTTCGTCTCGCCGCGCTGGGCGCCGGTCTGGTCGGTTGTCTGGCAGTCATTCATAACGTCGAAACCGGCATCGCGGCTGCCGCGGGATGTTTTGCTTTCATAGCTTATCGCTCGCGCCATCTTGCTCCTCGGCAAATAGCGGCGGTCGCGGCGCGAACGTGCGTCGGTTGCGCAACCGGGCTTCTCTGCTGGGCCGTCTTGTGCATTTTGTCGTTAGGCAAAGCACCGGATTTGGTTGCCGCTTTCAATCAGGCGAAACTTTTCAGATTGATGTCCTCCACTGGGTTCGGGGCAGCCTTGCCGACTACGATCGATCCTTTGGCATTGGTCATCCTTGGCAGTTGTTGCTTCACGCTGGCCTATCGCGTCTTGGACTGGCGTCGTTGCGAAATGCCCGCCCACGCAGTGCAGTTCGCAGTCGCTGCCGCGTCGCTCGTGTGGTTCGCGTACTACGCCAATCGGCCGCATCGCGAATATCTTTATGGCTTTTTTCCATTGCTCGGCTGTCTTCTCATCGACCAGTTGCGGGTTGTTTCCGCGGGCCTCCGCGGACGACTGCCTCTCACGGCAACGGCTTGCGCCGCCGCCGCGATAAGCTGGGTTGTCGTGCCGGTCGTCAAGCAGCAGTGCGTTCAGCAATATCTGGCGGCGCCGCCCGCCTCCGACAATGTGGTTCGGAGTCAAGACAAAAAATACATCCCGGAGCTCGGCGCCTACTTGCCGGATGACGCTCGAACCGGCGCCATTTTGCAAAGGGCCGAATACTTGAAATCGCGATCGTCGCCAGGGCTCGTGTTTTTGACGGTCGATTGCTACCCCATTGCGAAGATCGCGCGCCGTTGGCCTGATTTGCCCGTTGCGGATATCTTTTGGGAATGCCTCAATGCTCAGCAATTTGCCGCCGCTTGGAGCGCCCTCGAGGCCGGGCACGTCGACGAGATATTGCTGGATCCGCACGATTGGCTGACTTCGAGTTCGTGTCACCTCCCTGTTTGTGCGAGCGAGCGCCGATATTTATTAGCGGTCCGCGATCGCCTTGCGCAGGAGTTTGACTTCGTCGGCGCCGAAGCAGGCTGGGAACGGTGGCGCCGCCGCGGCCGGTAATGGACGTTCCTTTTGCCGCGGCTTACGCGGGCGAAAACGCCTGGATTCCTCGGAGGACTCGACAATCGGACGGCCAACAAAACGCCAAACCGCTCGTCCGTATAAATCGTCATGGGTATCAATCATTTTTCCGCATTCTCGCGCCAGCCCTCACCCCGGCCCTCTTCCAAAAGGAGAGGGAGTGACAGCGCTCACGCGATCAACTCGCGGATCTTCCGCAGGCTTTTGGCCGCCGCGGCGTCGAGGTTGGCTTCGCTGCCGCCGCCGCGAAGGGGAGAACACATCTCGTAGGCCACGTAGCCGCGGAAGCCGCCTTCTTTCAAGCCGGCGAAGAACGCGGGCAAGTCGATGAAGCCGTCGCCCAAGGGCACGGCGCGCATGGCAGGCGGATCGAGCCGGCGATAGTTGACGAGGCCCGAGTCGTAAGCGTAACGCTCGATCCGCACGTAGTCGGCCAGCGTGGTTTGCACCATTCGCGGCGCCATCCGGCGGGCCGAGCGGTAAAGGTCGGCGCCGTGCAAGGCGATCGACCAGGGGTCGAACATGGCCTTCAGGTTCGGATGGTCGACCTCGTCGAGCAGGGCCTCGAAGCCGTCGACCGAAACGCCGATGTCGTGATGGTTTTGCAGGCCGAGCACCACCCCGTAGCCGGCCGTGATTTCGGCCGCCTCGCGGAGGGCCTTGACGCACTTATTCCAGTCGGCCTGGTAATAAGCGTCGTCGGGCGAATAGCCGCTGAACACACGGACGATCTTGGCGCCCAGCGCCCGGGCCATGCGGGCCAGCGAGCCGAGATAGGCCAGTTGCACCTCGACGAACGGCGCCTCGGGCGCGTTGCGGCCGGCGGTGAAGTCGGTGTAGGCGGCCAGCGCAGCGATTTCGACGCCGGCCTCGGCCGCCGCCGAATGGACGGCTTCCAGCGACTCGTCGTCGGGATAGTCGAGTACCGACAGGTGCGGCCGCTTGCCACCGATCTCGACGGCCGGATAGCCCAGGGCCGCCGCCTTGTCGAAGAAAGCGGGCAAATCGAGCCGGTGTTGGCCCCAGGCGCCGGCGTAGCTGACGGAAAACAGGGCTGGGGTCATGGTTTCGGCTCGCTGCGGCGCGGAATCAATGGGCGGAGAACAGCGCTCAGTTTAGCGCAGACGGCGGCGAATTGCACCGTTGGGGGCCAAAATTAGCGTCGCGATATGAAAAATCATTGCGGCCGATGTAGCCGCTGGTTATTCTGCGAAATACGTTCTTATTCCCCGCTTTTGACCGGGAATTCCTAGTTTTCGGGCCTTTTGGAACATTCTCCCATGCTGTTTGGCGAAGCGACCGGCAACGACCATTCTGCACGCACCGAGCGCAAGCGGAGCGCTCGAACACGCGGAACTTCCGCGTTTCGGAAACGTCGCCTTGGAGTTTTCCTAGGGCGCCAGTTGCAGTTGGAATACCTGGAAGACCGGCGGATGATGTCGGTCGTGCCTGTCGACCCGCCGGGGCAAATCGACGTTTCTCATTCGCCGACGCTCATGGCGGCCGTGATGGAGGCGGCCGATCTGAGCCAATACACGGCGGCGCAATTGAGCCAGACGTACGATTGGGCGGTCGGCTACGCGCCCGGCCAGTCGCCGGCACTACTGGCGGCGGCGATTGGGGCCACGTCGTTGGGGCCCGTCACCGGGTTGGCGAATTCGGCGCTCTTCGCGTTTCCCGCGACCGTCAGCGCGAAAACCGCCGGCAGCGAACTGGCCGGCTTGTCGGGCTTGACATTCGATTTTCCGCTCGTGCCGATCCAGTACACGACCGAATCTTTCACGCCGGCCGGCTCGCTATTTCCGCAAGAATGGCAATTGCAAAACACCGGACAAACCGGCGGGACTCCGGGCGCCGACGCCAACGTGCTGCCGGCCTGGGCGGCGGGCGATTTGGGCAAAGGGGTCGTGATCGGCGTGGTGGATACGGGCGTGTACGGCGCGCATCCTGATCTGGCGCCCAATTATCGGCCTGACCTGAGCTACAACTTCCTGGAAAGCTCGCCCGACGCCTCTCCGCCGGCGCCGCTGGGACCGGAAGACGATCACGGCACCGCCGTGGCGGGCGTGGCCGCAGCCTCGGGCTCGACCAGCGACGGCACGGTGGGCGTGGCGCCGCAGGCCCAGATCGCCGGCATCCGGGCGATCGGCGGACCGATTACCGACACGACGCTCGCGCAGGCGATCGAATTGCACAATCAGCAGATCCAGGTCTACAACAACAGTTGGGGACCGGCCACGGCGAATTACGGCATTGCATCGGTCGAAGACCCGGTTTTGCTGGCCGCGATGCAGGACGGCGCTCAGCACGGCCGCAACGGCTTGGGCAACGTCTACGTGTTTGCGGCCGGAAATGGCCTGGGTTCTCAGTCGGACGTGAATTACGCCGGCCTGGCGAATTCCCAGTTCGCGATTGCCGTTACGGGCGTCGACGACTTCGGCAAGCAAACCACCTACGGCGTGCCGGGCGCCGCGGTGCTGGTCGCCGCTCCGACCGGCCACGACTATCAAGGCGCCCCCGACGAACGCGGCATCCCGACCACCGACGTGATCGACGCCACCGACGCCAACGGCCTGCCCACGCTGGCGCCCTCGTATCTCACCAACGACGCCAACGGGTTCAACGGCACGTCGTCGGCGGCGCCCGTCGTTTCGGGCGTGGTGGCCTTGATGCTCTCGGCCAACCCCAATTTGAGCTATCGCGACGTGCAGATGATTCTGGCGGAAACGGCCACCAAGAACGATCCGACCGATCCGGGCTGGAGCGGCAACGGGGCCAGCTTTACCAACGACGGCGTCAACTTCACGCCTTTCCACATCGACAACAAGTTCGGCTTCGGCACGGTCAACGCCGCGGCGGCCGTGGCCTTGGCCAAACAATGGTCGCCTTTGCCGGCCGAGAACGTGCTCAGTTCGCCGCTCGTCAACGTCAACCAGGCCATCCCCGACGGCACGGCGGCGGGCGTCAGCAGTACGATCACCTATTCGGGACAGGCGTTGCACTTGGAGCACGTCGAGGTGACGCTGACGGCCACGCACCCCTCGCGCGGCGATTTGACGATCACCTTGACTTCGCCCGACGGCACGCAATCGGTGCTGGCGGCGACGCGCACGACGGACGGCTATGTCGATCCGACGACCGGCGCCTTCGTTCCCAACGCCGACTACACGAGCTACACATTCACCAGCGTCCGCGACTGGGGCGAAATGTCGACGGGCCAGTGGACCTTGCAGGTCTCCGATCGCGCCGCCAACGGCCAGGTGGGAACGTTCAATTCGTGGCAGCTCAACCTCTTTGGCACGACCGACTATCCGCCGATTGCCGATGACTTCTCCGCGAACACCCCGGGCAGCACGCCGGTTTCGGTCGGCATGACCGCGAATACCTACGACTTCATTACCAACTCGACCGCCGCGGGCGGCGAAATCACGATCGCCAGCCAGCCGAAAGACGGCACGGTGACTTACAATCCGAATACGGGCATCGCCGTCTACACGCCCCTGCCCGGCTTCTCGGGCGTCGATACGTTCACCTATCTCGTGACCGACGCCCAAGGCACGAAGTCGCGCACGGCCACGGTCAGCGTCAATGTCGGCTTCGTGGCCGGAAAGCCGGTGGCCGTCGACGATTCGGGCAGCGTGGCGCTGGGCAGTTCGGCGGCCATCGACGTGCTGGCCAACGACAGCTCGCCCGACGGCACGTTGGTTCCCTCCAGCGTGACGATCGTCACGCAGCCGCAATTCGGCATCGTCTCGGTCAACTCGCTGACGGGCGTCGTCACCTACACGCCCGGCGGCGCCTTCCAGCTTACGGACAGTTTCCAGTACGACGTGACGGACAGCCAGGGGGAGACGTCGAACGTCGCGACGGTCACGATCCATCGCTTGAGCGGATCTCCGGTCGCCGAGAACGACAACGTCACGACGGCGAAGAACCAGGCCGTATCGATCAACGTCCTCGGCAACGATCAACAAGGCGCGCCGGACATCCCGCTCGATCCGTCCACCGTATCGATCGTCACGCCGACTCAGAACGGCACGTTGAGCGTCGACCCTTCGACGGGCGCCGTGACCTACACGCCGAAGCCCAACTTCTTCGGCACGGATAGCTTTACGTACACCGTGTCGGACATCGTGGGCAATGTTTCGAACGCGGCCCTGGTTTCGATCGTCGTCAGTTCGGCCGGCGCGCCGGTGGCGCTCGACCACGAATTCGTGCTGGTGCCCGGCTACAACACGATCCGCGGCATCACTGCGCTCGACAATCCGACGAACAGCGGCTCGTTGACCGTGCAACTGGTGCAGCAAGCCGCATTGGGAACCGCGACGCTCAATCCCGACGGCACGTTCACCTACAACCAAGGCCCGAATTTCCAGGGACTCGACTCGTTCGACTTCCAGGTCGTGGGCGGCGGCCAGGTGAGCAACGTGGGCGTGATCCGCGTGGTCAGCCCGCAGTTCCATTACGTCGAGAAGCTGTACCACTCGGTCCTGGGGCGAACGGGCAGCGACGGCGATATCCTGGCCTGGACCGGCGCCTTGAATCAAGGCGTCCCCCGGTCGGACGTGGCTTTGGCGTTCCTGAATTCGCCCGAGTACCACGGAGACTTGGTCAACAGCATCTACGAGCAATTGCTCGGCCGCCCGGCCGACTTCGTCGGCGAACTTTATTGGGCAGGGCAGTTGAATGCCGGCGCAAGCGCCGAGCAAGTCACGGCGGCCATCGCCTCCTCGGCAGAGTATTACTTCAAGCACGGTGGGACGAACGCGGGCTTTGTCGCCGGGCTGTACCAGGATCTGCTCGGCCGAACGGCCAGCCAGGCGGAGATCGCCAATTGGACCGCGTCGATGGCCGGCGCCTCGCGCACGAACGTGGCCCTGGCCTTCCTCGGCTCGCCCGAGTACCACGCCCGCTTGATCAACGGCTACTACCAGAGCTACCTGGGCCATCCGGCCGATCCGATCGGCTTGACCGTGTGGATGTCGCTGTTGCAGGCCGGCGATCCGCGCACGGTGGTTCAAGCCGAGATTCTAGGCAGCCTCGAATACTTCAATCTTCAATAGGCGCCGCGGCTTCTTCCTCGTCGCTTTCGATAATCGCCAGCGGCTGGCCGATGGCGAGCGGTTCGTCCTCGACCACCAGCGTTTCGACGAGCACGCCGCCGGCCGGAGCGGGCAAATCGACCGTCACGCTGCCGGAGAGCACTTCGAGCAGGCGGTCGCCGGCGTTCAACGGACTGCCCGGTTCGACCAGCCAGAGACTGGCCACGACCTCGCGCGAACCCAGGCCCAGATCCGGCAGCGTCAAAATATGGCGGCGTTTCGGCATGGGGCCGCCCTAAGGGGCGCGTTCGGCCATGTCTCGCGCGTGATAACTCGAACGCACGAACGGCCCGCTGGCCACTTGTTGAAAGCCCAACGCCCGAGACAATCGCCCCAACTCGTCGAATTCCTCGGGCGGAACGTATCGCGTCACCGGGAAGTGCTCGGGCGAGGGCTGCAAGTATTGGCCGAGCGTCAACAGATCGCAGCCGGCGTCGCGCAGATCGGCCAACGTTTCTAAAAGTTCTTCGCGAGTTTCGCCGAGGCCGAGCATCAACCCGCTCTTGGTCTTGATCGCGGGATTGAGTTGCTTCACGCGGCGGAGCAGAGCCAGGGTCCAGCGATAGTCGCTCTTGCGGCCGCGAACCTGTCGATAAAGCCGCGGCACGGTCTCGGTATTGTGGTTGAAGACTTCCGGGGCGGCTTCCACGATGCGCTCGATGGTGCCCGGCTTGCCGAGAAAGTCGGGCGTGAGCACTTCCACCGCGGCGCCCGTGGCGGCCCGCACGGCCAACACGCAGCGATAAAAGTGCTCGGCGCCGCCGTCGGACAGATCGTCGCGCGTGACCGAGGTGATGACCACGTGCTTCAGACCCAAGCGCAGGCTGGCTTCGGCCAGGCGCTCGGGCTCATCGAGTTGGACAGCCTGCGTCTTGCCCTTGGCCACCGAACAGAACCCGCATGGCCGGGTGCAAACGTTGCCCAGGATCATGAAGGTGGCCGTCTTCTGCGAATAACACTCCATGCGATTGGGGCACTTAGCGTTATCGCAGACCGTCTCCAGCCGCAACTCTTCCAGCAGCGAGGCGGTGAAATGATTCGCGTTGCCCAACGGCACGTTCCGCTTCAGCCAGCGGGGCAGCCGCCGCGGCGACTCGCCGGGCGATTCGATCGGCAAGGCGGCGCGCGCGGCTTCGTCTTTCGCCGCCGCTTCCGCCGGGCGATTATCCAACACGGGCAGTCGGTGCATGGCTCGCTCCGTGAGGATGCGCGAACAAAGGGTGCCCCGTATAAATATGATAGCGATCGCAGCCGAAAGCCGCGGCGAACCGCCGCACGACCGCCTCGCGCAGCCCCGACATTCGCACCGGCTGCTGCCGTTCGCTGACGAGCGAACTCATGGGCGTTCCGCCTTGAGGATCGCCGTTCACCCAGCGAAACAAGGTCGTCGCCGGCGCCAGGTTGACGTAAGCCCCGAAATAACTTACGCCGTTTTTGATCGCCGCGCCGAAAAAGGCCACCTGTCCGGCCCGCCCCCAAATGCCCTCGCGATCCGGCTCGGTGCGGCCCGTGAACCGCAAATCGGCCAGCGCGGCCATGATGGCGCTCTGCAATCGCGCCAGATAGTCGCCGACCAACAGTCCGTGCCATTCGAGGGGCACGATCGGGTAGACGGCCAGTTGGCCGGGGGCGTGAACCAGGCAGCCGCCGCCGCGATTGACCCAGCGGATTTCCAGGCGCCGGCTTTCCAGTTCTCGCCGGTCGAGCCGGATGTGGGCTCGCGAACCTTGGCGGCCGACCGAGATCGACAGCGGATGTTCGCAAACCAGCAGCGAAATCTGGCCGTCGTTGCGGCCCGCCGTTTCGTAGACCAGCCGCTGCTGCAAGGCCAGGCAAGCATCGAAATCGACCACTCCCAGCAGGTAGGCTTCTACCGCGGGCGCACTCCCAACGATCGCAGGATGGCGGGTCGACCTCGATTCCATGTCAAAAGCGCATTCGGAGAAGGCTCTCCCGTCGGCGTCGAGCCGCAACGGGCGACTTGAGCCGGATGGGCCGGGCGAGTAAAAGGTTTCATGGTACAATTCTCTTGCCTGCCGTGACGCATGTTACTCTAACACGCCTCGCAGGCCGAGAAAAGACGGATTGTCGAGAGACAAAGCGAGTAGGGAAGCGTCCGAGTCAACGCTGTAGGGAACGCCCTCCGTGGCGTTCCAGGAATCGCGGAGGCAGACTGTTTTCGCGGGTTTCCGGAACGCCACGGAGGGCGTTCCCTACAGAATCAACCGCACGAGCCGCTGCATACGGCCAGCGACGAAGGGAGTTCGCCACGGGCAAAAACAAAGCCAAGCCGGCCTCGGACAAGGAACACGACAACGAGCGCGTGATCGCGCAAAACCGCAGCGCCCGGCACGAATACGAAGTGCTGGAGACGCTGGAGTGCGGCATTGCGCTCGTGGGCAGCGAGGTGAAGAGCCTGCGCACCGGCCGGCTGTCGCTGGACGAAGCTTACGGCCGCCTGAAGAACGGCGAAGTCTGGCTGCTCGGCTGCGACATTCCGGAATACGTGCAGGCCAACCGTTTCAACCACGAGCCGCGACGACCGCGCAAACTGTTGATGCACCGTCGCGAAATCCGCAAGTTCGCCAGCCGGGCCTACGAACAAGGGCTGACGCTGGTGCCCTTGAAGATTTATTTCAAGCAAGGCCGGGCCAAGGTGTTGATGGGCATTTGCCGCGGCCGCAAGCTGCACGACAAGCGAGAGAAAATGAAAACCGCATCCGTCAAACGCGACATCGAACGGGCCATGCGCCACCGCTGATCGCGCGCGCCCGGGAATCGACATGCGACTGGCGTTTGAGCCTTGGCGAGGATCCAGCTAATCGAGCATCGCGGAGTTGCAGGTAGCGATGTTTTTGAGGATGCGTTGGCCACCCAATGACCAAGGCTCAGTGGCCGGCCCTATCCTTTGCCGACAGTTAGGCAAAGTGCATGCAACAAGCGCGGAGTGAAGGCGTAGTAGAGAAGCACGTCGTCAGTAGGGTGTAGGTTTACAAGACGAGCGCGCCAGGCTCCGATTTCGGGGACAAGAACCCCGTGATTCTCAGGGCTTCTCTTCAAGGACCAAAGTGCGCCTTCGACTGCTTCGCGTAGACTCGGGATCGTTTGCGCGAGAGTCTCTAGGTCTGCCTCAAAATTGGTGGTCCTCAGAATTCCCCTAGCGGTCATTTCCGAGGCACTCTTTCACGATGGGGCGAAGCTTTGCGGCTAGAGCGGAATCGATTTTATCATGGCTCGGTTGCCCGAAGTCGACAAGCGAGACCTCATACGGGATTTCCTCTCCGTTCTCGGCCAGTTGCCAACCAAGAAAATCGTGCGACATGGCACTGATTTGCGTCGCGTTTACGCCGGCACATTCACAGAGGATTGCGTCAACCAAAGCGATCTCGTCTGCCGTGAACGCAGCTAGATTTGCATCGCGTAAAGCGTATGTGCGCTTTTGCTTTTTGCCGTGGTAAGAAAGTTCGCCAAAGGCAACTTCTCCAGTTTGCTCCATCCCTTTTAGAATAGGCATGATTGCGCGAGGGGCTGGGCCGTTGGGCAAGCGTTGATAAACATGCCTCGTCATGGACCTCCCAAACTGCCGATATGCAAGGAAGTCCGCATAAAACAGCAATTTGTTGAGCTTTGTGGCGCCGAATGCCTGATCGCCCGCGGAGCGGCTGCAGATGTAGAGAATAAGCTCTCTCATCTTTTCATCGTCGGGGATTTTTGAAAGGTCCAGCTTTACCATGTCTGGAGCGCACAACAAAAAAAAGGGGTTCGCGTGTCGATAGCCAAGCTAACCGAATACTGCACAAATGTCAACATTGGCGCCGCACAACAAATGACTTGAGTTGCAAATCTTTCGCCAACGCCGCTAGAAACAGCGGGTTTGGCCAGACGAGAGGCGAGAACAGATGAGCGGCAGACATATAAACCTTGCGACTATATTAACACGTCCGCTAGATTTACCCGATAGACTTCGGCTGCCACGTTTGATTGGCCCGGGCATTTTCGCCGGGTCTTGTGCAGAATCCGCCAGCAAGAAGGGTCGTTGCGTTTTGAACCACGAACAGCTTTGGGCGCCCTGGCGGTTGGGCTACGTCAAAGGAGACCGGACGGTCGCCGAGCGGCCCGTTGCGCTGCCGCCGGGGGCCGACGCGGGCTGCTTTATGTGCCGGGCCGCGGCCGATACGGCCGACCGCGAGAACCTGGTCGTACATCGCGGGCGGCGCTCGCTGGCGATCTTGAATCGTTATCCCTACAACAACGGCCACGTGCTCGTCGCCCCGCAAGAGCATCTGGCCCGGCTCGATCTGGCGCCGGCCGAAACCCACGCCGAAATGAACGCGATCATCCGCGAGTTGGTGTGTGTGATCGAACGCACGATGAACGCCGAAGGCTTCAACGTGGGCCTGAACCTGGGCCGCGTCGCGGGGGCGGGCGTGCCGGGGCACCTGCACTGGCACGTCGTGCCGCGGTGGAGCGGCGACACGAATTTCATGCCCGTGCTGGGCGGCGTGGACGTGATTCCGCAAGCCCTCGATGCCGCCTGGGAATTGTTGTCGGGCGAGTTGGCTCGTTCCCCGCTGGCGGGCGAGGGCCGATGAGCGACGGCTTATGAGCCTTGCCAAACCCGACGCCGCAGCGCAAACGGGCGAGTGGATCGCGGCGCGCGAGGCGATCTTGTTGGCGCCGTACGCGATGCACGGCGCCGACACGGCCGGCCGCAGATACCCCGAGCCGCCGCACCCGTACCGCGGCCCGTTTCAGCGCGATCGCGACCGCATCGTCCACAGCGCCGCGTACCGGCGGCTGAGCGCGAAGATGCAGGTCTTCACGGGCGAAATGGGCGATTACCATCGCACCCGGCTAACCCACACGCACGAGGTCGCCTCGGTGGCCCGCACCGTCGGCCGGGCGCTGCGGCTGAACGAGGACCTGATCGAGGCCCTGGCTTTGGCCCACGATCTCGGGCATCCGCCGTTCGGGCACGCCGGCGAAGACGCCTTGGACGAATGCCTGAAATCCGAGGGCGGCTTTTCGCACAACCGGCACGCGCTGTCGATCGTCGAAGAGTTGGAACAGCGCTATCCCGATTTTCCGGGCCTGAACCTGAGCCTCGAAGTGCTCGAAGGCCAAGCCGGGCGGATCGTCAAGGAGCAGGGCGAACTTCGCCCGCTGTTGGAAGCCCAGGTGGTCGAAGCGGCCGATAGCGTCGCTTACGACACGCACGACGCCGACGACGCCCTGGAGCTCAGGCTGCTTTCCCTCGACGAATTGCTAAAGCTGCCCTTATGGAGCGAAGCGTCGCGGCGCGTCCGGCGGCGTTACGGGACGCTCGACGACAAGCAACTGAAACGAGCCGTGCTGCACGAACTGATCGATTGGCAGGTGGGCGACCTCGTCGATCGCGCCTCGCGCCGCTTGGCGGCGGGCGACTTGCACTCGGCGGCCGAAGTGCGTCAGGCCGGGTACGTCGTCGGCGTCCATCCGGAACTGGCGGAATTGAAACGGCAACTCGAGCAATTCCTGTACGATCGCGTTTATCGGCACCCCGACGTTTTGCGTTTGCGATGGCAGGCGCAGGCCATGCTGGCGGAAATGTTCGCCGGCTACGTCGCCCGGCCCGAACTGCTGCCTGTTGGTTTTCAGGAACGAGCCGCGCGGATTGGGCTGGGGCGCAGCGTCGGCGACTACCTGGCCGGCATGACCGACCGTTTCGCCCAGCAGGAATACGGGAGATTGTTCGCCCGGCCAGGGTGAAGTGGCGGTTCCCTGTCGCCTTGCCTCGGGAAATGCTAGACTTAAGCCTAAGAGTTTTCCGCCACCAGCGGGGCGACGATCCCGCCATAGGGATTACCTTTCGGGGTAGATGCAACCGATGCCATTGATCGTACTGCGTTTGATTTTCTTCCTGGTCGCGATCGGGCTAGCGGTTTCGCTGGTGCAAACCATGCCCGAAGGCGCCAACTGGGCGCCCTTCTTGGTGTTCGGGGGAATCCTGGGCATTACGGCGATTGTCGCCGCAGTGGATGCGTTTTTCCCCAAGAAGCAGCTCGACGTGATTTCGTCGGTCTACTTTGGGCTGATCGTGGGCTTGTTTCTGACCTACGTCTTCCGGTTGGCGATGACGCCCGTGATGCCGCGCGACGTTTGGACCCGCTCGGTCGTGGAACTGGTCGTCGGATTGGTGATTTGCTATTCGTGCATCAGTTTGCTGCTGCAAACGCGCAAGGACTTCCGCTTCATCATTCCCTACGTCGAGTTTTCCAAGGAAATCAAGGGGCTGAAGCCGTACGTCCTCGACACCAGCGTGGTCATCGACGGCCGGATCGCCGACGTGGTCGAAACCAAGGTGCTGGACAGCCAATTGATCATGCCGCGGTTCGTGCTGAGCGAATTGCAGGCCATCGCCGACAGTTCCGACCGCTTGCGGCGCAGCCGCGGGCGCCGGGGGTTGGATATTCTCAATCGATTGCGGTCGAACACGGCGGTTGACCTGCAAATCTACGACCGCGTGCTGCCCGAGTTCGAAGGTCACCCGGTCGACTTGAAGCTGGTGATGCTGGCCAAGCATCTCGACGGCAAAGTGGTGACCAACGACTACAACCTCAACAAGGTCGCCAAGTTGCACGGCGTCGACGTCATCAATCTGAACGAATTGGCCAACGCGCTCAAGCCGCAGTTTTTGCCCGGCGAGTCGCTCGAAGTCCACATCGTCAAGCCGGGCGAAGAGGCCAGCCAAGGCGTGGGCTACCTCGACGACGGCACGATGATCGTGATCGAGGGGGGACGCGAGCACGTGGGGAAAACCGTGAAGATCGCGGTCACCAGCGTGTTGCAGACCAGCGCCGGGCGGATGATCTTTGGCCGCTACGAATCGCTCGCGCGGAAGGGCGGAAACGGGGCGTAGGAGACAGGGAGCGGGCGAAACGGGCGAGGGCGCCCGTCCCTCCGTGTCGGCCCGTCCCTCCGTGTAAGCAAGACGGGCGAGGGTGCCCGTCCCTCCACGTTTGCGAGACGGGCGAGGGTGCCCGTCCCTCCGTGTCGGCTACTCGCGAGGTTCGCCGATGGCCCTGAGGTACTCGGCCAGCAGGGCCTGAAGATCGAGCAGGTTCTGCCAGCGGCGGTCGTCGAGGTTGACCGGCTTGCCTTGCCCGTCGGTGTGGACCGAAGCGAGCAAGTCGCGGAGGCGAATGTGCAGGTATTCCAGCAGTTCGGAGAGTTGGGCCGCCTGGCCCGGACTGAGCCGCTCGGGCAGTTCCGGCGGCGACATGGATTGGCAGGTGAGTTGCAGATCGGGGTTTTCGCTCCAATTCAACTCGTATTCCAGACTGGCGGAACGCAACGAGGCGGCGGCGTTCTCCGGCGCGATCGTGCCGGTGCCTTTCAGATCGCCGCTGCGCAGGCTGGCCAGTCGCTCGGCGATCTCCTCGCGCGAGCCGAACAACAGCACCGAGCGGCCCAGCGAGATCATGTCGCCCACGCGCAGGATGCGAAGCTGGATGTCTTCCCCGTTGACCTTCGTGCCGTTGGTGCTTTCCAGATCGGTGAGCACCAGTTTGTCTTGATCTTCCTGGATTTTGAGATGGAACCGGCTGATCCGTTCGTCGTTGAGCTGAACGGAGTTGCCCTCTTCGCGGCCAATGGTCACGGGAGTGCTCAAGCCTTCATAGACGCGCCCCCGATCGGCGCCGTCCAAAACCCGCAATGTTATCAACGCCATGAGCCGTCGTTCAAAGTACAACTGACAAGTTCGATCCCACGGACGCCTGCGCGGACCAAGCGCTTATAGCATTCAGCCTAGCGGGGGGTCAACCCGGCGATCCGAAACGGCGTTTCGGATCGCGGCTTGAAGAACTGCACCTGAAACCTTATTCTTAACGCTCAAGGCCGCGCCCGTGGCGCAACTGGACAGCGCATCGGTCTTCGGAACCGAGGGTTGCAGGTTCGAATCCTGCCGGGCGTACTGCCTTTTTTCTCAGCTCCATTTAGTCCTGAATTATACCGTCTCGACCCGCCGCCTGTCACGTAAATTGCCGCTTGAAGCGGCGCCGCGCGGCGGTTAGTCGCTTTTCGCTCCGCGAAAGGATGTCTTTTCGCGGAGCGAAAAGCGACATTCTTTTTTGCTGCATCGAAAAGCGACCCTGGCGAGCGAAGAATTCGCTTGAAACCGCCCGTAGGCATGGCACAATCAGCGGTATGCTGATACCGCAGTTCTCTCTGCGCTGGGTGCTGGGCGTCACGGCTGCTTGCGGCGTGCTTTCGCTGGTGGCCGCCATGGCTCTGCGCGGGTCGGCCTGGGCCATGGCGATCACCCTCGCCGCCGCTTCGCTGGGGGCGACGTTGCTGGCTCACGGGTTCATGTTTTTCGTCGTGTGGGTTTTCTCCGTCATCGCAGCGCGGCGGCTGGGCGGCGTGCAAAACTCGCCGGCCTCTCCGTTCGACGCTCGCCGCTGACGGAACATATCAAGTTTGGAGGCACGGGCGCCCTCGCCCGTCATATTGGAGGCACGGGCGCCCTCGCCCGTCATGTTGGAGGCACGGGCGCCCTCGCCCGTCCAGGAGACATTCGCGATGAACCGGCAGTCTCGATGCCGCGCGTTGGTTAGTCGCTATTCGCTCCGCGAAAAGACGTCTTTTCGCGGAGCGAAAAGCGACACTCGGCCAAGCATTCGCTGGAATTGGCTGCTGCTGGCCGCAGCGTGTTGGATCGCGCGGCCGTCGGCGCTGGAGGCCAGCGGTTTCACGAACATTGTCGTCGATAAATCGGGATTTGGGCTGTCGGTGCAAACCGAATGGCTCGACGGCGGCGGCTACCGGCCGGTGCGGATTACGATCAAGCCGCCGAAGCCTTCGCCCGGCGACCGCAGCTTCCACGTCGAATTCCACGCCAAAAATTTCTCCGGCGGCACGCGAGAAACGGCCGCCAGCCGCGACATCGACCTGCCCGCCGGCGTCGCCAGCGTCACGGCCACGCTGCTCGTTCCCCAGCAGTTCACCTGGCAATGGTTCGACATGTTCGTGTGGGAAGACGGCGTGCATCTCAAGCCGCTCGACATGGAGAACGTCGGCGCGGGCAGCGCGCAGGATTGGCCGGAAGGGCTGCCTCACATCCTGCTGGCGGCCGACCCGCCGCCCGTCGCCGCGGCGCCGCCTTGGGGTTCAGCGAAGCCTGGCGCGCCGCTGGTTATTTACAGCGGTTTGCCGGGCAACCCCGACTCCAGTTCGTTGGCGGCGCTGTTGCCGACGCTGAACGGGGCCAACGGTTACGCGGCCACTCCTGCCCTGCCGGCAGGCGTTGTGATCGCGCCTCAACTCGAGACGCTCGTCACCGTGCCGCTCGATCAATTGCCTGAATCGTGGCTCGCCTATTCCGGGCTCGATTTGATTTGCCTCTCGTTCGATCAGGCCCGGCAACTCGCCGCGAAGGATAAAACGCGCTGGCAAGCCATCCGGGCTTGGACCGTGGCGGGCGGTAATTTACTGATTTCCGATCTGGGCGACGACCTGGAAAAGCTGGCCGCCATCGACCGCCTGCTGGGCGAGCCGCAGGCCCGCTGGCAAATCATCGATCCGGCCGAACGCGGTTGGCAAACGCCGCAGGCGGAATGGTTCAACCCCCAGTTGCCGGCGCCTTTCGGCACGGGCGGCGGCAATTTTTCGATGCCCGGCGCCGGTGCGGTCTTGACCGGCCCCGGCGGCCAAGTGCAAATCATGGCCGGAACCGGCAACGCAGGGCTCGCGCCGCCGGCAGCGCAGCCGACGCAGCCCGCGGCGCCGACCAAGCCAGCCTTCGACCCTGCCTACCGCTATCGCAAGCACGGCCTGGGCATGCTCGTCGCCGTTTCGGCCGCCGATCTGATGGCCCAATCGAGCGCCCAGTGGGCCGGAATTCTCAACGCCCTCTCGCCCGAGCGTTGGGCCTGGTATCGCCGGCACGGCGTCTCGCCGCAGCTCGCCAACGACGACTTTTGGAACCTGCCGGTTTTGGGCGTGGGCCTGGCGCCGGTCACGGCCTTTCAGGTGCTGATCACCGGCTTCGTGATCGCCATCGGCCCCTTGAACTATTGGTGGCTGCGCCGCCGCGGCAAGCTGCACTTGCTGGTCGTCGTCGTGCCACTGAGCGCGGCGGCCGTAACCTTGACGCTCCTGGCCTATGCCGTGGCCAGTGACGGTTTTGGCGTGCGCGTGCGCGTGCGGTCCTTCACCGAGATCGATCAGCGGCGCGGCGAGGCCGCTTGCTGGTCGCGAATCGCCTATTACGCCGGCCTGGCGCCCGGCGGCGGGCTGAAGTTCGACGACACGACCGCCGTGATTCCCTTGGATTCGCAAGGGGATTACGATTCGCAACCCGCCAGCCTGCACCGCGGACTGATCTGGACGCCGCAAGGCCAGGAACTGGTGAGCGGCTGGCTGCCGTCGCGCACCCCGGTCCAGTTGCTCACTGTCCGCTCTCGGCCGACTACGGCGGGCTTGCGGATCGTGCGGGCGCCCGACGGCTCGAGTCCGTCGATCGAGAACCGCTTGCAGACGCGCATCGAGCAGTTGTTGCTGGCCGACGAGGAAGGCCAATGCTTTTCCGCCGCTGGCATCGAAGCCGGGGCGAAAGTCGCGTTGACGCCGGCCGACCTGCCGAAAGTCGGCGAGGCGTTTCGCAAAATCCTGGTGCAAACGGCGCCGGGCGTGCCGCCGGGACTCGACCGCCGAAGCTACGGCTTCTCCCGCGGGTACAATACTCGCTGGCAATCGCCGCTGAACAATTCCTTGCCCGCGGCCAGCTTGGCCTCGAGCCTGTTGGAACGGGGCATCAGCGACGTTTACCTCCAAGTGGCGCCGGGCTACGGCAGGACCGGCGGATTGCCGCCGCGGACTTACGCCGCGATCGTCTCGCGCTCGCCCGAGACCGACTACGGCGTCGAAGAAGTCGAAGAGGCGGGCAGCCTGCACGTCATCCTGGGGAAGTGGTAGGCAAGGCATGATCGACGCCCATCCGATGATCGAGTTGCGCGGCGTGCATCGCCACTTCGGCGCCACGCGGGCGGTCAACGACGTCAGCTTCGAGGTGGCCCGGGGGCAGGTCTTCGGCTACATCGGCCCCAACGGGGCCGGCAAGACGACCAGCATGCGAATTCTGGCCACGCTCGATCAGCCGACCGCCGGCGACGCCTTCGTCGACGGCTTTTCGGTCGTCGACGATCCCGACCGCGTGCGCTTCCGCCTGGGCTTCATGCCCGACTATTTCGGCACCTACGCCAATGTCAACGTCCGCGAATATCTCGATTTCTTCGCCCGGGCTTACGGACTGCGCGGCAGCGAGCGGACCCGCGCCTTGAGCTACGTGATGAGCTTCACCAAGCTCGACACGCTGGCCGAAAAGCCGATCGACGGACTTTCCAAAGGCATGAAGCAGCGGCTCTGCCTCGGCCGGGCCATGATTCACGATCCGGGGGTGATGATTCTCGACGAACCGGCCGCCGGGCTCGACCCGCGGGCGAGGATCCAGTTGCGCGAGATGATCCGCCAACTGGCCGCCGACGGCAAGGCGATCCTGATCAGTTCGCACATCCTCACCGAACTGGCCGAAATGTGCGACCTGGTCGGCATCATCGAGCAAGGACGCCTGCTGGCCGTGGGCAACGTGGCCGAAATTCAACGCTCCAGCGCCGCTTTGCAGACCACGCCGATCCAGGCCCGCGTGCTCGGCGGGGCCGGCGCCGTCGCCGAGTGGCTCGCCGGCCGGCAAGACGTGCAAGAAATCCGCACCGACGGCGAATTGGCGATGTTCGAGCATTGCGGCGACCGCGAGGCGGAAGCCCAATTGTTGCGCGAGCTGATCGAAGCCGGCTTTCGCGTCGTCGCCTTCGGCAGCCAAACGCGATCGCTGGAAGAGGTATTCATGCACGTCACCCGCGGACACGTCCAATGACCGCCATCGAACCGCCGCTCTCGAAAGTCGATTCCGGCGAGGCGCCCGCCGCCCGGCGGCCGAACCTTTGGGATCGGCTCGATCGGCTCGCCGAGCGCGCCGGCGAGTGGCTGAACCCGATTCTCGTCAAGGAAACGCGGCAAGCCCTGAAGAGCCGCCAGTTCATGATCACCTTCACGCTGGTGCTGGTTTGCTCGTGGGGCTGGTCGATGCTCGGGGTCTCGCTGATCGGCCCGAACATCTATCACGGCTATCACGGCTGGGACATGTTCTGCGGTTATTTCGTGATTTTGGCCTTTCCGCTGCTGGTGATCGTGCCGTTCGGCGCCTTCCGCTCGCTGGCCGGCGAACGCGAGGATGGCACCTACGAACTGCTCTCGGTGACGACCTTGCGGCCGCGGCAAATCGTGAGCGGCAAGCTGGGCAGCGCCGTCGTGCAGATGCTGGTCTATTTTTCGGCAGTGTCGCCCTGTCTGGCGTTCACCTACCTGCTCAAGGGCATCGACTTTCCCACGGTGTTGTACGTGATGGCTTGCGCTTTTCTGGCTTCGCTGGGGCTGGCCGTGGTCGGCCTGGTCGTGGCCACGGCGACGACCGAGAAGCACTGGCAGATCGTGCTTTCGGTGGCGTTGTTGTTCGGCTTGGGGTGGTGCTTTTTCTTGAGTCTGGCGTTCGTACTGGGGGAACTCTCTCGCAGTCCGCTGCCGTTTCAGGACGGGGATTTCTGGGTCTTCAACGCCGCCTTGCTCACGGACTACCTCTCTTACTTCGTGCTGCTGTTTTGCGTCGCGTCGGCGCAATTGACGTTCGCCAGCAACAATCGTTCGAGTTTGCTCCGCGCGGTGATGCTCGGCCAGCAGGCGTTGTTCACCGGCTGGATGGGCTGGAGGTTCGCCAAAGACGATGGCGAGCTCATGCTCGTCGTGCTGTACCTGGCTTTCAGCGGCTTGCACTGGGGAGTGATGGGCGCGTTCATGAACGGCGAATCGCCCGAGCTGTCCGGGCGCGTCAAACGGCAGTTGCCGCAAAGCTTTCTGGGCCGCGCCTTTTTGACCTGGTTCAATCCGGGCCCGGCCGCGGGTTACGTGTTCACCGTGGTCAACATGGCGAGCGTGCTGCTGCTGGCAGGGATCGCACTTGTCGCCGGGGCAATGTTTTTACCGGGCCGGGCTTCTCCGGTGCTCGGCGCCAATCCGTACCCGACGCTGATCGCGTTCGGCGTGGCCGAGTTCTCTTATCTGGTGATCTATCTGGGCCTGGGGCGCTGGCTGACGGCCGTTTTGCGGCGCCTCAATCAAGGCCGAATGCTGTTGGGCGCCCTGGTGCAGGTGCTGTTGCTGCTGGCGGGCTGCTGCGCGCCGCTGACGATCCACTTGATGATCGCCGACATGCGCGACGATTATTCGCTGTTGGAGATCAGCAATCCGTTCTGGACGCTGGAAGAGATTCTCACCCACCGTTCGCTCTCGCCCGAGACGACGATCGTTGTGTTCGTGCTGCCGATCGTCGCCGGACTGGTGTTTCTGGGCAACTTGCCGAGCGTCGTCGCCGCGGTGCGCCAGGTGCGGATCGCCAAGCCGCAGCGCGTCGCCGAGGAAGACGAACTGTTCGAGCTCCAGCGCCATCCGCCGCAGCCGGTCATCGACCCGTTGGCGGATTGATTCGCTACTCCGGCGCTTGATTTCCAAAACCGCGGCTTCCGACGCTATGGACGAGCATGAACGATTTGCCGCCGATCGATGATCGGACCCCCTCGATGCCGCCGGAGGACCGCCGGCTGAGCCAGGAATCGAGCCTCCGCCGGCTGCGCCCGCCGCTGAAGATCGCCGGTTACGAGCAAGAGGAATTCATCGGCCGCGGCGCGTTCGGCGAGGTTTGGTCGGCGATCGACAGCAACAGCGGGCGCCGCGTGGCCATCAAGTTCTACAGCCGCCGCGGCGCGCTCGACTGGTCGAACATGGCCCGGGAGGTGGAGAAGCTCCGCTTTTTGTTCACCGATCGTTACGTGGTCCAATTGCTGCAAGTCGGCTGGGACGCCGATCCGCCCTACTTCGTGATGGAGTACATGTCGTTCGGGTCGCTCGCCGATCTGCTGCACCGCGGCGCGCTGCCGGTCGACGACGCGGTGAAACTGTTCAAAGAAATCGCCCTGGGCCTGGCCCACGCCCACGGCAAGGGCGTGCTGCACTGCGATCTCAAGCCGAACAACATCATGCTCGACCAGGACGGCAAGCCGCGGCTGGCCGACTTCGGGCAATCGCGGCTGCGGCACGAGCACGCGCCGTCGCTGGGAACGTTCTTCTACATGGCGCCCGAACAGGCCGATCCCGAGTCGCTGCCCGACGTCCGCTGGGACGTTTACGGTCTGGGCGCCATTTTGTACCAGATGGTCGTCGGCAAGGCTCCCCATCAAACCGAGGAACTGCTGGCCGAACTGTCGTCGCGAGACACGCTGCAAACCCGGCTCGACTGTTACCGGCAGTCGCTGAAGAAGGCGCCCAAGCCGACCGAACACCGCCGGGTGCGCGGGATGGACTCGGCCTTGGCCTCGATCATCGACCGTTGCCTGGCGCTCAATCCCCGCCATCGCTACTCGAACGTGCAGGCCCTGCTCGAGGCGCTGAAGCAGCGCGACACGCGACGCGCTCAGCGGCCGATGCTGCTGTTGGGCGCGCTCGGCCCGGCCGTCGTCGTGCTGTTGATGGCGGCCATTTCGTTGTGGCTGTTTCGCGATATCCTGGCCACCGCCGAGCGGCAATTGATCGGCCGCACGCTGGAGAGCAACGGCTTCGCCGCGCACCTGGTCGGCGCCCGGTTCAGCCTGGAAATCGACAAGCGCTGGCGAGTGCTCGAACGCGCGGCGAGCGATCCGCAATTGCACCGACTGCTGAAACAAGCGGCGCAGGAGGGGGACGGAAGCGAAACGCACGCGGCGCTGGCGCGGTGGATCGAGACGCAGCGAAAGGCCGGCAACGCCCAATTCAGCGCCAGCCTTGCCGCGTCGAATTGGTACCTGATCGATCGCCAGGGGCGGATGCAGGCGATCAGTCCGCCCAGCCCGAATTTAATCGGAGAATACTTCGGTTATCGCGATTATTTTCACGGCCGGGGCGACGAGCCGGCCAACAAGCGAGACGCGCCCAAGCCGATCCGCGAGCCGCACCGGTCGAATATTTACTTGAGCAAGCCGGAGAATATGCTTGCCGTCGCATTCAGCACGCCGATCCTCGACGCCGCAGGCGGCCGCAACGAAACCCTGGGCGTGCTCGTCATGGAAGCCGATTTGGGGCACTTTGCGGAGTTTGCCGGCGCGCGGCATCAGTTCGCGGCGATCGTCGACCTGCGGCCCGACGAAACGGGGAAACGGGGCCTGATCGGCGAGCATCCGGCGTTGCACGGCCGAAATGCCGAATCGGAGCGTTTTTACGTCGCCCCGCCGACGCTCGAACGCCTCGAACGGCTGCGCGCGGAACATGCGGCCCGCGTTTCAGGACAAAACGTCGATTTAGACGTCGAACAGCAAAAGAAAAACGCCCTGGGGCAATTCGAGTTCTATCACGATCCGCTCGAACCGGACGGCAAGACCGGCTGGCTGTGCGGCGCGGAACCGGTCTTCGTGGCCCGCTCCGGACATCGCGTCTACGACAGCGGCTGGTGCGTCCTCGTCGAAGAGCGGCAGCGCGAGGTGCTCGCGCCTTTGCACGACCTGTGGGGCTTGGTCGTCAGGGGCGGACTGGCAGCGCTTGCCTTGGTCGTGCTCGTGCTGACCGGGCTTTGGATTTACGTCCTCGTGCGGCTGCACGTCGCCGACGACGCGCGGCGCTTCGTTCGCCGCCTGGTCGGAATGACCGGGACGGCGGGCGGGCCGAGCGAGCGAATATCGGAAATGTCCGGATCGATGTCTGCGACGGCGGGAACCGCCGGAACGTCGGAGCATAAATCGGCGGGAGGCGAGCATGGCTGATCTGATCGCCGAAGGAGATCGCCCCGAATTACGCTGGCAGAAGAAGTTGCCCGCCGGCGCCAGCGTCGTCGTGGGCAAAGAGCCGTCGGAGTGGTCGGTTCCCTGGGAACCGTGGCTTTCGCGCCGGCACGTCGAACTGATGCTCGATCGCGACCGCCTGAACGTCAAGCGGTTGCCGGCGGCCCGCAATCCCGTCTATTTCCAGGGGCGCGAGGCCGACGCGTTTCAGATGAAAAACGGCGACTGCTTCGTCATCGGCAAAACCGTGTTCTCGCTGAGAATCGACCAAGAGTCGTCGTCGGCTCAGGGGCGAAAGCTGGCCCAAGCCTACTCGATCGGCGTCGACCAGTTGCACGGCATCCCGTTTCGCGACGCTCCGCACCGCATCGACGTGCTCGGGCGGTTATCGAACGTGATCTCGGGCGTGACCGACCGCACGGAACTCTACGTGCAAACCGTGAACCTGCTGTTGGAAGGCATTCGCCGGGCCGACGCGATCTCGGTGGTGTCGTTGGACGAGAAAGAAGGACGCCGCGAAGTCAGAACGCTGTACGCCGATCACCGCATGACGAGCGGGGCCGACGTGCAGCCCAGCCGCCGGCTGGCGGCGGAAGCCCTTGCCGAGTTGAAAAAAAGCGTGGTCCACGTCTGGTCGCCCGAGCGCGACGCCGCGATCGATCCGTACACGATGCGGAGCCAATTCGATTGGGCGTTTTGCACGCCGTTGCGGGGCGACGCCTGCCAGGGCCTGGGAATTTACGTCGCCGGGCAGTTCATGCCCGGCGCCGCCACGTTCGAACGCACGTCGCAGGAGGCGGGCGATCTCGACGAGGACGTGAAGTTCGCCGAGTTGGTGTCGACCATCGTCAGCTCGCTGTTGGAAGTGCAAAACCTGGAACATCGCCAATCGGTGCTCAGCCACTTCTTCTCGCCCCGCGTGCTGCCCTTGTTGATGGCCGCCGATCCGGAAAAGGCGCTCAAGCCGCGCGAAACGGAAATCACCGTGATGTTTTGCGATTTGCGAGGCTTTTCGAGCAAGGTCGAGGCCGCCGGCGAGGCCCTGCTGCCGATTCTCGAACGCGTCAGCCGCGCCCTGGGCGTGATGTCGCGATGTATTCTCGAACGCGGCGGCGCCGTGGCCGATTTTCTCGGCGACGCCGCCATGGGCTTCTGGGGCTGGCCGCTGCGAAACGAGGACGATCTTCAGCAGGCCTGCCTCGCGGCAATCAGCATCCACGAGGCGTTCGAAAAATTCTCGCGCCAGCCCGACGATCCGTTGTACGGCTTCATGGCGGGCGTGGGGCTTGCCACGGGGCATGCCGTGGCGGGGCAAATCGGGAGCCTCGACCAGACCAAAGTCTCCGTGTTCGGACCTTGCGTCAATTTGGCCTCGCGGTTGGAAGGACTGACGAAGATCCTGCGGGCCCCGGTCCTGCTCGACGAGACCACGGCCAAGGCGGTCCACGAGCGGATGTCGCCCGAGGTCGTCCGCTGCCGGCGGCTGGCGTTGATCAAGCCCTACGGCTTGACGGCGCCGTTGATGGTCAGCGAATTGCTGCCGCCGGCCGCGAAGGACTCGCGGCTCAGCGACGAAGACCTGGCCAACTACGAAGCCGCGTTGACCGCGTTCTTGAGCGGCGATTGGCATGTGGCCTACGAGCGGTTGCACCACGTCCCGGTCGACGACCGCGGCAAGGATCTGCTGACCAGCTTCATTTTGCAGCACGACCGCACTCCGCCGCCCGGCTGGGACGGCGTGATTGCGATGGAGCGGAAAAGCGGTTAATCCCCTCTCCCTCCGGGAGAGGGTTAGGGTGAGGGCGCATCTGCCTGCAACGCGTCCCCTCACCCCAGCCCTCTCCCAAAGGGAGAGGGAGCTAGAGCACCGGACAGCACTCTTCCGCCGGGAGCCAAAATCCCCCTCGCCCCCGGTGGCGCCCGTACATTAAGATAGGGGGCTTGCCCTGAGCACGGATCGATCGCAAACGGGCCGAGGAATCCATGGATGGTTGGGATGTGGCATTGTTGGCCGGCGCCAGTTACGTGGCCGTGACGGTCTTGGTTCGCTTCATGTTGGCCGAGCGCAACAAGCTCTTGGCCGATTTCCAGAAGCAGATCGAGGCCGCTCAGGCCCAGCAGCGCGCCGAGAAAAAAGCTCGGGCGCAGGCCGATCGTAAGGACGCCGCTTGAAGCCCACGGCGGCCAACGGGCGGCGTGAATCCGAGATTTTGGCATGGATCGAAAACTGTACATCGAAACCGTCGGCTGCCAGATGAACATGCTCGACAGCGAGCTGGTCGTGGCCAGCCTCCGCCGCCAGGGCTATCGGCTGGTCGATACGCCCCGAGAGGCCGACACGATTCTGTTCAACACGTGCAGCGTCCGGCAGCACGCCGAGGACAAAATCTATAGCGCCCTGGGCCGTCTGAAACATGCCAAGCAGCGGCATCCGGAAAAGATCATCGGCGTGCTGGGCTGCATGGCCCAGAAAGACCAGAAACTGATCTTCGAGCGCGCCCCTTACGTCGATCTGGTCGTCGGCCCCGGGCAGTTGCACCAGATCCCCGCGTTGATCGCCGAGATCGCCGCCGGCGGCGGACCAAGGATGGAGGTCAGCCTCGATCGCACGGCCGGCAACCGGGCGGAAATCGAACAGAGCTTCGAAAGTTACGACCCGCTGCGCGACGAGCAGATGCGGCCGACGCCCTATCAGGCGTTCGTGCGGATCATGATCGGCTGCGACAAGTTCTGCACCTATTGCATCGTCCCCTCGGTGCGCGGCCCCGAGCAAAGCCGGCCGGCCGCACGAATCGAAGCCGAAGTCCGCCAACTGGCCGCCGAGGGATGCCGCGAGATTACGCTGCTCGGCCAGACGGTGAACAGCTATCGCCACACGGCCGACGGCCGGACCACGCGGCTTTCGGACCTGATCTACCGCCTGCACGACGTCGAGGGCATCGAACGGATCAAGTTCGTCACGAACTATCCCAAGGACATGACCGACGACTTGCTCGAAGCCGTGCGCGACTTGCCCAAGTGCTCGCACTATCTGCACGTGCCTTGCCAGAGCGGCTCGAACGAAGTGCTCAAGCGGATGAAACGCGGCTACACGGTGGAGGAATACCGCGAGATGCTGGCCCGCATTCGCGCGGGCGTTCCCGATGCCGCCGTGACCAGCGACTGGATCGTCGGCTTTTGCGGCGAAACCGACGCCGACTTCCAGGCCACGGCCGATCTGGTGCGCGAGGGGCGGTTCAAGAACAGCTTCATCTTCAAATACAGCGCTCGGCCCGGCACGAAGGCCGACGAGCGCTTTGCCGACGACGTGCCTGAAGAGGTGAAGCGGACCCGGAACAACGAGCTGCTGGCGATTCAAAACGCGATCAGCGAGGAAGACAACCAGGCCTTTCTCGGCCGGCGCGTGACCGTGCTGGTCGAAGGGCCGAGCAAGACCAGCCGCAAGCAAGCCGCCGAGGGCGAGGTCTTGCAGATGACCGGCCGCACGAACTGCGACCGCATCGCCGTGTTCGAGGCCAACCGCCGGTTGATCGGGCGCTTCGTGCCGTTGACGGTCTACGATGCCAACGCCTTCACGCTGTTCGCCAGCGTCGTGACCGAGCACGTGGGCCCCGAGGTGTATAGCCTGTCGTGAAGCAGCGGCGGTTTCGGCATATAATGAAAAAGTTGGTTCCTCCGCGGAATCTGTGGGTGGATTTTCGCTTTTGAGTAGCACTACCGTGCGTTTTTCGAAGCATGACCGGGCAATGAATGTTCGATACAAGCACTCCAAAACTGCTCCGCAAAGCCGAGCGCGGCGGAGCCGCACCCAAAGTAGTAGGCACACTCCGTGTGCCGTGACCGGCGCTATGTTTACGTCGCATCACAGGTTGAATCGCATCCAGGCATCCATTGCCCGGCCATGCCTTTTCTAGGCTTGTCAAGAGGCGTTTGGAAAGCGGATTGCGGGCCTCGATCTCCGTACCGCGATCGGGCGTTTTTTTCGATGTTGAAAAAAACGTGCAGCGAAAACGGCGAGGGTTCGGTCGCAGGGTTGTGTTCTGGTAAGTCGCGGTCGGCCCGTGGCGCCGGGCGGCTTGCGAGTCGGGTAGCTCCAACCTTTTACCTGGAATGTACCGCCCAAAGAGCGGACAATCGAATTGGCTACATGGGAGATTTGACCGACGGACGCCGCCAGCGGCCGGGTCGAAACTAAAAAAGGCGTTCCTTGCGGACGCTCAGGCATGGCGGAAGGCGCCCGCGGACGGCGCCGACGTGGCTGACGCGAGACGACGACTAAGGCATGGAGTTCTCCGACGGGAAACTGGATCCGTTAACACGTGCAATGCTATGCTCGCTGGGCCTGCGCGGAGGATAGGGCGCCGGTGGGAACCGACCCGAGCGCAGAAGCAGGGCTGAGACCGAAGCGCGGCGGCCCGTTTTCAGCGGGCCGCCGCCGTCTTTCACTCGTCTTCGGGATCAGCTCCATGCGATAAATCCTGGGGGTTTGGGGGCGAGCCCCCAATTCAGCAAACAGTGGCTTCGTCCGCTCTTTTCGCCGCGGCCTTCGTCTCGCCGGCGCCCGGGAACAGCCGCCGCGCGTCGAACGTCTCGCCTCGCGCCGCGACCGCGTACAACGCCAACGTCAGCTTGCGCGCCACGGCCAGCAACGCCCCCTGGCCGCGGCCTTTGTCCTTCGCCTTTTTCGCCTCGAACCACGGCCGGACGGCGGGCTCTTGCACGATCCGCATCGCCGCGAAGTACAGCCAACGACGCGCCAAGGACGGGCCGCGCTTGGTGATCTTCAATTGCCCGCGATACTTGCCGCTGCTGCGCTCTTTGAGGTTCAACCCCGCCGCTTTGCGATACGCCGCTCCGCAGGGATAATCGGCCGGATTGCCCAGCGTCACCCACAACACGCTCGCCGTGCCGGCTCCGACCGCGGCCGCCAGGCGAGCGAGCGCTTCGTGGCTCCGGGCGAGCTGCGCGAGACGCTGGGCGGTTCGCTGCTTCTCGCGAAACGCCGCCAGCGCCAAAGACGCGTATTGCCGGAGTTGCTCCGCCTCGTGGCGCCGCTGCGGCACGCCCGCGGTCTGCTTCGCCGACGCGATCACGTTGGCCGCCGCCGGCGAGCGCGCCGAGCAACGGCCCCATCGCGCCAACTGCGAGGCGGCGACCGGATCGGCCGCCAGCGCCGCCAGCGCCGCCGGCCCGCCGTAGTGCGCCAGCGCGCTGAGCAGCGTTACGCTCGACAGATCGAGCAACCGCGTGACCTCCGGCCAATGACGCGACAACAGCCCTTCGAGACGGCCCGTCCACAACTGCTGGATCCGGTCTTGGCCGTCGAGCCAAGCGACCCAGCGGTTCAGTTCCGCCTCCTCCTCGCTCGGCTCGCGATACGGCCACGGCCGGCACTTGCCGATCGCCGCCAACTCGGGCGCCACGGCGGCGTCTTTGCCGTCGTGCTGCGACGGCACGCCATCGAAAATCTCGGCGTAGTCGTGCGCCGCCTTGCCTCCCACGCGATCCAAGCCCAGCCCTTGCCGGTCGAGCTCCGCGCGCAGCGGGTCGCCGTACGTCCCGGTCGGCTCCATGGCCGCGCGTAGCCGGCAACGCTCGGCGAGCGACCGCAGCAGGCCGACCAACAGCGGGATTTCCGCAGGGTTCTTCACCTTCCAGGGCCTCTCGAACTCGCCATCCTGCCAGCGCACGACGCACAGCACCGCGTGCTTTCCCACGTCCATGCCGACCGCCGCCTGGCGGCCCGCCGCCGCTTGCACCAGTTCTTCGATGTTGACATTGTTGACATCCGTCGCGCGATACGCTTTGCTCTTGTTCACGGGGACGACCTTCTGCAATTCGGAAAAGGATGGGGTTAATACGACACCCAACCCTATAACCGACTCGAGGCGTCCCCGCTTCTATTGCTCTATAGCCAACTGGAAAAATCCCGTCCGGCGAAGCCGGACGCCAACCCAACCCCCGGTAGGCCCAGGCGAAAAGCCGCCTCAGCGCTCGCAGCGCCGCAGCAGTTCGACGAACTGGGCCTTCAGTTCCGGCCCGCCCAGCTCCGGATGCAGGGCTTGCGTGAGCTTGAGCAGTCGAGCGGCCTGCGACTTCTGGCCCAATCGCTCCAAGGCCAGCGCCTGGTGATAGATCGATCGCAGCCAGCGATCGCTGCCGGGGCGGCACTTCTTTTCGATCTGGCGCCATTTGCCGAGTGCGGCCTGCCACGATGCCTTGTCGGCCCCGTCGAGCAGCAGTTGCGCATACGCTTCCTGGATCTGGCCGTCGCGGGGCGCAGCCTCGGCCATGCCGGCCAAGAGCTTTAGCGCCTCGTCGCGACGCCTGGCTGCAACCAGCGCCCGCCCATAAGCCAGATCGAAGATCTTGCGATCCGCCTCGCTCAAATCCTTGCGCCCGTCGCGCAGCAAGCCAGCGGCTTGCAGTTCGAGTTCCGCCAATTCGCGGCGAACCGCGGGCGAGGCTTTTCGCGCGATGCGCCCCAAGCCTTCGACGAGCAGCAAAAGCTGTTGCGGCCGGCCTTGCGCCAACTTCGCCAGCCGCCGCGCCGCTTCGTCGCGGCGCCCTTGACCGGCCAAGGCAAACACCAGCAAGCCCTCGGCCTGCGACCGCCAGGCCTCCGGCGCCTCGTCGGCCGCATCGAGCGCCGCCGCCAGGATGCGCTCGGCCCGGTCGAACTGGTCGTCGGCATAGTGCAGCCAGATTTCGGCGGCGCTGGCGGCGGCCTCGCGTTGGACGGGCGTCCAGCGTTCGGGCAGGCGGTTGCGATCTCCGACGACCAACTGCTCGAAGTAGCGCGCGGCTTGCTCGGCCGCATCGCGGGTCGGCTTGCCGGTCGCCGCCAGTTCGGACAGCAACTTTTGCTGGGAGCGGGCGATGGCCGAGACGGCCTCGGCAAAGCGAGGATCGTCGGCCGGAATGTCGCGATAGGCGGCGATCGCCGCCGACCAGGCCTGCTCTCGTTCGCGCAGCTTGCCCAGCCAGATCCTCGCCTGGTTGGCGCTCTTCTCGCCGGCCCAGTGCTGCAAATGTTCTTCGAGCAGCTTCGCATAGCCGTCGGGCCCAGCGCCCTCGGGAAAACGTGCGGCCGGATCGCGTTTGGCTGCCTGAGCCGTGTTGTAAATCGCCAGCAAATGAGCATCGCCCGCTTTGGCCCGCTTCGGCTGGCTCAGCGCCAAGCGGCGAAACCGCTCGGCCGCTGCGCCGTTGCGGCCTTGTTCTTGTTCCAGCACCGCCGCGGTGTAGGCGGCGTCGAAAGCCGTCTCGTCGTCCTTGGCGGCCGCGGCTTGTTCGGCCGCCTGGTCGTAGGCGGCGACGGCTCGCTCGAACTGCCCGGCGCGATACAAGCTTTCCGCAGCGCGAACGAGCAGCGTCAAGTCTTTCGATCCGCCCGCCTCGCTGATGTTGCCGGCCAACAGCGTCTCGGCTCGGCGGCTCCAATAGGGACCGTAAAGACGATCGATGGCCCGAATCAGCTCGGCGGCCTGCGATTGCAGCTTGGTCGCTTGTTCCTCGTCGCCCGCCTTTCCGGCCGCCCGCCAAGCGGCGACGTAAGCCTCGAGGAAGGCGTAGTCGAGATCGGGCGAATGCCAGCCGGAAACCGTGCGGCCGGCTTCCATCAGCACGAGCGCCTGGCGCGCTTGCCCGCGGTCGAGCGCCAGGCGAATCGCTTCGGCCCGAGCGCTCAACTGGATGCGCGGCGGCGGATCGAGCTGGTCGAGCGATTCCAGCAGCAGCGACGCGGCCCGCTGGTCTTCCAACAAACGTTCGCAAATGATCTCGTCCAGGCGGCTTTGCCAGGCCGCGTCGTCGTCTTCATCCGCCTGGGCCAGCGGCTTCAGCCGCTCGACCGCCTGGCCGAGCGAATTCGTGCGGTCCTCGCTGCCGGCGGGGTAACTCTGCCCCTGATTGCGAAAGGCCCGCGCCAACTGATAATTCAAATGACGCGCCAGCGACTGCAACTCGGCGCCCGGCAGCCGCTCGGGATCGGGACGCTTGCTCAGATTGGCGCGGCGCAAATCTTCGGCCAGGGTTTGTTGGGCCGTTTCGAAAGCGCTCACCGCCGCACGCAGCTCTTCGCGGGCTTGCTCCAGGCGCACTTTCGCGCCGCCCGAGATTTCCGCCTCTTGCCGCGCCAATTCGCCGCGGGCCAGGCGGACCAAGCCTCGCTGCACTTCGAGCAACACGCGCCGCGGATGCTTCGGCTCTCGGCGCAGCAGCTCCTCGACGACGCCCAAAGCCTGCGCCCAGAGCGCGTCTCGCTCGTCGGGCACGACTTGCAGAGCATGATCGGCGAACGTTCGCGAAAGCTCGACCGCCAGCTCCGCCTGCCGGACGTGTGACAAGCCTGGTTCGCTGGCAGCGCTGCGGCAGTACGCTTCGGCCAGTTCGAATAAGCGACGGCTGCGAAGTCCTTCGAGAAACCGCGCTTCCAGCGGCTCGTCCGGCGCGGTCGCCGGGCGGGCGAACGCCGCCTTCGGCGCCGCGGCTTGTCCCAAGCGTCCGGCAGCCTCAACCGCGGCGCGCGTGCCGGCGTATTGCGAAGCGAGTTCCTGGTACAGTCGCGCAGCGGCCGGCTCTTGGCCCAGCTTTTCCAACAGCGCGGCCGATTCAGCCAGCGCTTGCGAGGCGAGCAGCCGATCTTGCGGGTAGAGGATCGGCACGTGCAGTAACGTCAAGGCCGCTTGCTCTGCGTCGCCTTTGCGCGCCATGGCCTGGCCGAGCACCAGGTAGGGGCCGGCCCGCAACGCTTCGGGAAATTCGGCGAGGTTCTTCTTCCAACGTTCGATCCGCTCCTCGTTCGCGGTGGCCAACGCGCCGCGCCAGGTTTGCGCCTGGGCCAGCGCCGCGATGCGGCGGTCTTTGTCGCGGGCGAGCAACTCCAGCCGCTCGAGCGCGCCGGCGCGGCGCGAGGTCGGCAGCAAATGGCTGGCGCCCAGCAAAACGGCGACCGGCGCATCGGGCGATGCCAGCCATTGTTCCGCGGCTCGCTCCAAGTCGCCCTGCGGCTGAGCGGGCGCCCAGGCCAGCGGAATCCGCTCGAAGTCGGGCGTGTCGGGATCTTCTCGCACCAGCCCCAGGAACAGCTTGCCGGCCGACTCGAATTCGCCCAGTTGCTTGTAGCAATCGATGATTTTCGCCAGTATCTTGCGCCGCGCCCAGGCGCGCTGCTCTTGGCGAATGGCGGCCACGTATTGATCGCGGGCTTGTTTGAAATCGCCCGCCTCGTAGCGTTCGTCGCCGGCGTCGACTCCGGGCGGCCACTCGGTTTCGATCTCGACCACCTGGCGGCTGGCGCGCTTCACCTCGCGGCCGTCTTCCGTTTCGACGACGATCTCGCGGCCGGTGTACTCCAGCACCTTTCCTCTCAGCCGAGAGCGAGCCTGCGGATTGCTCGCCGACGAGAGATGCACGACGTCGGCCCGGCCGAGCCCCAACGAGATGCCCCATGCGCAAGCGAAACTGACGGCGAAGGCGGCGCCGCCTCTGCGGAGAGAACCGAGGGATTTCGACCGATCCATCATCCAATTCCGACGTCGAACGCCGTGGAGTGCGTTGGCAGATAAGAAGAATCGCGGCACTAGTGCTCCGTCAGCCATGCTTTGACCAACGCTTGCGGATGGGGTGGCTGGCGGCAGAGCCTAGGCGATGCCCCAGCGAACTGGGGCTTCGCCTAGGCTCAGCCTGGGCTGCGCAAATGCACGATTTTGGGCCCGATGCGGGGCCAAGTCTACGTCGATTTTGTTCCGCGCCATGACCGCCGCAGGCGCCCTCTTACTTAGTTCAAGTTTCGCGGTTTTCGCCAGGCAATTTCGGTCGAATTGAAATCGGCCTCCGTGCCAAAAACGGGTAAACCTGTGGTGAATTCAACTTCCCAGGCAACCTGCGGCAAGGAGGCCGAACGTGCAAGTTACTTC
>DATKRK010000127.1:0-2196 GCA_035532215.1 Pirellulales bacterium
GCGTCGCTTCCTAACGGTCGATCGACTTGTGTAGAACAACGAGGGCTCAGCCCCTGTCGAACGCTGAACAGGCCGCTAGCACGACTGACAAAACACTAGAGAACGACGAGTTGCCTCGACGGCGCGGAGAAGAGCGATGGACCTTGAGGGCGATAGCGCTGCGCCCCAAGCAGCGCAAACAGCTTCTCGGCGCAGACGCTGGATCAAGCCGTTGGCGTTGACGGTGGCGGCGGCGGTCGCCGCAGCGGGTTGGTGGGGGTACTCGGCTCGCAGGCAAAAGCGGGCCGCCGAGGCCGTATTGGCGCTCGACGGCATGGTCGGTTACGCCGACGAACTGCCGTTTCAGGGGCCGAGCCCAGCGGCCCGTTGGTTGCGAGAAATGCTCGGCCACGACTACACCTCGTCAGTGGCCCTGGTCAAACTCGGCGGAAAGGCCGTCCGGGACGAGGATTTGACGTGCTTGAAGGGTTTACCGGGCTTGCAGGCCCTTTGGTTGCACGACACGGCGATCGGCGACTCGGGGGTCAAAGCGCTTTCCGGCAACTCGGCTCTCGAAGAATTATCGCTGCGGACGACGCGCGTTACCGATGCCGGCTTAGCCGATCTGGCAGGGCTGCGGCGACTCGAGTTCCTTTACCTTCAAGACAACGACATCAGCGACGCCGGCTTGGTGCATCTCGAAGGTTTGACTGCGCTCAAGCTCCTGAAATTGGATGGAACGCGAGTTACCTCGCAAGGAATTGAAAAACTGCAGCGAGCCTTGCCCCGGACTCGAATCTCGCCCTGAGCAAAGCGCCTGCGCATCTCGACGGGAGACGATTTGCGCGGCGAAGCCTGTAGGGCACGCCCTCTGCGGCGTGGCGAGAAGTGCGGAAATCGGCGCCGGTTCGCGCTTGAAGCAAGCGGTCAGTCTCGCGACGCCGGGTCGCGATTTCGCGGCTCGAGCAGTCGGGCGAACGATTGCAGATGTTCGCGCTCGTAGTCGGACAGGGACTTTTGCAATGCTCGCTGGCAGGCGTCGCGCGCCGAGGCGGCCTGGCCCGCTTCGAAGTGCAAAACGGCCAGGCCGAGGAATGGCTCCGCCGACTCCGGCGCCAAACGGGCGGCTCGCAGGTAAAGTTGCAACGCCTCCTGCCAGTCGCCCGATGCAGCGTGCGAGGCCGCGATCCGGCAAAGCCGTTCGGTCTCGCTGGGCGGATGCAGGGCGGCTTGCCAAATTCGGCGCGCCTGAGCCGGATGCCCCAAGTGCATCCAAGCGGTCGCGATCCGTTCGGCCCAAGGCCACTCCCAATTCGGTTTTTGCCCCGGCTCGCGCTCTTGCGGGCCGCGGATCGCTGCGTCGGGCCGGGAATTCTGGAGCAACCAGGCAATCGCGTCAAAGTTCTCCGGGCGTTCGGTCCGAAAATCGAGGCCCAACAGCGGCGAGAAGAAATCTCGCAAGCGTTCGATTTCCGCCGCGCGTTCCTCCGGCGACTCGATAAGACGCGTCCCCTGGTTTCCGATTCCTCGATCATCGAACATTCGCCGCGCTCGGAAGGAGTCATAGAGACGCTCCCAGGCGGCGTTTTCAGAATCGATTTCCAATGCGCGAACATAACAACGAGTCGCCTGCGCCCAGAAAAGGTCCGGGTCGACCCGCCATCCGGCGCTTGCGGCGGGCGGCGACGGCCCGCCCGGATGGATCAAATTCCGATAGCCGTCTCCCAATACGGTCCACGCTTTGGCATCGCCGGGAGCTTCGGCAACCGCCATCTGCAACCGGTCCAGGGCGCGTAGCGCCATGGCCAACCGCTCGGGATGTTCGTTGCCCGTGATGCGCCGCAGCGTCGCGCCCAAGTTCGACAAGGCGACCCCCTCGCGAAAGGCCGCGCCCGGCAGATCCGGGGTCGAAGGGGCGCTCGGCTGATCGAAGTGCAATTGGGCGAAATCGACGTTCGGTCGCAATGTCGCTTGCCGAGGCACGAAAATCGACGCCAGCGCGTCGTAATAGACGCAGCACCAATCCGGCTGACGATATAGTTCGGCTTCAGCCGCGAAATGCTCTTGATGATTCATCATCACCAGCGGGTCGCCCAGCCGGCGAACCAGCGGGCGCCAACGCGGATCGCAAGCATTCAGCCGCTCGTCGATCAACAAATAGTTGTCGAAGGTTTCGACGTCGGGCAACTCCAGTCGCGGGTCGATGTAAGGTTTGCT
>DATKRK010000128.1:0-7968 GCA_035532215.1 Pirellulales bacterium
GCCGCGGCAGCGAAGCAAGGAGAGTTTGCGTTGGGCTCTTCGCCCGACGCGATGAACCGAGCTTGGCTTGCCAAGGCCCGCGGCCAGCGGCTGCTCAAACGTCACTCCGCGGAAGGCCGTGTGAGCGAGCGTTACGTTCCGTCGCCCGACGGCATTTTGGTAGGTCAGGCTTTCCAGCCTGACGGGGTTGCTGCGAGGGATTAGGGAGTTCAATGTCAGGCCGGAAAGCCTGACCTACGCGAAGGAAGGTGCAGCATGTTGAAGACCGTGAAGATCGCCAGCTACGAGATGGGCCTCTACTTCCGCAACGGCGAGTTCAAGCGGTTGTTCGGCCGCGGCCGGCATTGGTTCATCGACCCGCTGCTGAAGGCCCGCGTGCAGGTCGTGTCGCAGCGCGATCCGTGGCTGGTCCACGACAAGCTCGACGTGATCGTCAAGTCGGGCGCACTCAAGGACCGCGCCGTGGTGCTCGACCTGAAGGACCGCCAGCGGGCGCTGGTCTGGATCGACGGCCGCTTCAGCCACGTGCTGCCGCCGGGCCTGTTCGCCTACTGGACCGGCTTCCGCAACGTGACGGTGGAAATCGTCGATGCCCGGAGCGTGCGCTTCGTGCATCAGGATCTGCACGTCATCTCGCGTTCGGCGTCGGCCGACCGCGTGCTGGAAGTGTTGACCGTCGAGCAGGGCCACGTGGGCGTGCTTTACGTGGACGGCGCCTACGTCGACACGCTGTCGCCGGGCCGGCACGCCTTCTGGAAGAACGTGGCCAAGGTCACGCTCGTGCCGGTCGACCTGCGCGAGGCGATGCACGACGTCGCCGGCCAAGAGATCATGACGGCCGACAAGGTGACGCTGCGGCTCAACGCGGCGGTGACCTACCGGGTCGCCGACGCGCTGCAGGTCGTCAGCATCACCGACGACGCGCGGCAAACGCTGTACCGCGAGGCCCAGTTGGCGTTGCGGGCCGTGATCGGCGCGCGGGAACTCGACAGCTTCTTGACCGCCAAGGATGGCGTGGCCCAGGAGTTGGAAGAGTTCCTGCGTCCGCGGGCGGCGGCGCTCGGCTTCGAGTTGATCGCCGTGGGCATCCGCGACGTGATTCTGCCGGGTGAAATGAAGACGCTGCTCAACCGGGTGACCGAGGCCAAGAAGGCCGCCGAGGCCAACCTGATCGTGCGGCGCGAGGAAACGGCGGCGATGCGCAGCCAGGCCAACACGGCCAAGCTGCTCGAGGACAACCCGACGCTCATGCGGCTGCGCGAACTGGAAATCCTCGAGAAGGTCGCCGCCAGCAGCAAGCTCAACGTCGTGCTCGGCGAGAAGGGATTGGCCGAGCGGGTCGTGAACCTGCTGTAGTGCGGGGTTGAAGCGACAAACGCCCCTGGCGGCCTTCGGGCGCCAGGGGCGTTTTTCGGCCGCGGCGTCATTTCAGCATCTTGCGCGAACTCCAGACCCTTGCCGCCGCCTCAACAGCCGTCCCCTTGGCGATGTAGGGCGCGCTGGCGCGGCCTACATGCGGGTTCCTAGGGCGGTACGTTCCCTCTCCAACCGGGCGAACGCCGCTCTGAACTTTGGAAGGAGTACAATGCTTTCGCTGGCCGGTAGAATGCGTGGCGCTCAAGCTTCCAAAAGGCTTGGCATCTCTGCGTAGACTTTGAATAATCCCAACCGGTGATTGGAGGAAAACCGACCGTGGAATCGAAGCCTGAACCGGCGCCGGGGCATACTGACGCGAAAGTCCGTTGGGAGAACCGTTACCAAACGGGCGATTTGCCTTGGGACACAGGCCGGCCGTCGGCGGAATTGGCCGCCGTGCTAGACAGTGGCGTCACTCAACCGTGTCGGGCACTCGAATTGGGCTGCGGCACGGGAACGAATGCCGTTTACCTGGCTCAGCGAGGCTTCTCGGTCACGGCCGTCGACCTCTCGGCCGCTGCCATCGCTCGGGCGCAAAGCCGCGCCCGCGACGAACGAGTCGTCGTCGACTTTCTCGTTGACGACGTGTGCGACCTTCAGGCCTCTTTGGAACCCTTCGATTTTGTGTTCGACCGCGGCTGCTACCACTGTGCTCGCCGCGATAATCTGCCCGGCTTCCTGGCCACGCTGGAGCGGGCGACCAGGCCCGGGGCCAAGTATCTGCTGCTGGCCGGCAACGCCAATGAACAAACCGAGGCGCCGGGACCTCCTCGGGTGCAGGAGCATGAAATCCGCGCCGAGCTTGGCGGGTTATTCAGCGTGGATTGGGTTCGGCCGTTCAGGTTCGAAGATCCAGGCGGGCTTGAAGGGCCGCTGGGCTGGGCCTGCTTGCTGACGCGACGCGGCTAGCGTATCGGGGGCAGCAGACCGTCTCGCCCTGCGGCAACGACGTCTCGGCGTCTCGTTTCGCTTTGTTTCTTGCCGCAGTAGCATTCAGGCCATGAACCGCGAACAAATTGCCGCCAATTGGGCCCGCCGAGGCTTCAGCTGCGACCTGTGGATCGATTCGCCCGGCCAGCGCTGGGAAGACTTCGTTCACGACACGGATGAACTGGTCATCATCCTGGAAGGCGCGATGGAGTTCGCAATCGAGGGCGTGATCGAACATCCGCAGCGTGGCGAGGAGGTGCTGATTCCGGCCGGCGCCAATCACTCGGCGCGGAACATCGGACGGTCAACGGCACGCTGGCTCTATGGCTACCGGCGGGGTTAAGCCGCAACGGCCGTGATCATCGCCGACGCATGCACGAGTGCGGAATTCCCGTCAGTGACTGGATGAAAAATAGCTTTCGCCGTCGCTTATTGGGTTCCAAGGGTCGGCGCTAGAGGCTGACGGGCGCGGTTAGGTCCTCGTGCCAAAGTTCGCTCCGATATTGCATAGCGCCTCTTGCTCGCAACCGCTGTTCGCCTCATGTTGGTAGCCATGCCCAAGTCATTCGCCAAACTCACGTTCTGGCTAAAGCCGACTTGTGGCGTTTGCGGTCACGCTTTGGGCAGGCATTGTTGTGACGGAACGATTTCGCAACCTACGGCCAGGCGCCCCTGCTTCCTGGTTCGTTACGACGGCCACATGGCCCTGGCGAACTCGCGCGCTTTGAAGCTGGCCGGCATCGACGCCGCCGTCAACCGCCGCACGCTCGACGGCCAGCACCCAAACGGCTGGTTCCCCGAGCAGCGCATTACCGTCGCCGAAGCGATCCGCGGCTACACGCTGGGCGCCGCTTACGCAAACTTCGCCGAAGAGCGGGTCGGTTCGATCGCGCCAGGAAAGGCGGCCGACCTGGTCGTGCTCTCGCGCGATATATTGGCCGAGGACGAGCAATCAAGAATCGCCGAGGCGAGGGTCGTCATGACGGTGATGGCGGGCCGAATCGTATATCAAGCGGAACCTTGACGAGTTTGAGGAGCGGCCAATTGGCGGCGCCGCGGGTACGCAGGCGATACAATGGCGTCGGAGGGCTCAATTCCATTGGCGGCGACCGACATGACGCTTCATCGCTCCTTTCTCTGTGCGGCGGCGCTCGCGTTGAACTCGCCGGCGTTGGCCGATGAGGACCTCATTTCCGATCAGGACGCCCGGCGAAACTGGCCCCAATGGCGCGGGCCGCTCGGCACGGGCGTTGCGCCGTACGGCAATCCGCCGATCGAGTGGAGCGAAACGAAAAACGTCCGTTGGAAAACCGAATTGCCGGGCCGCGGCCATTCGACGCCGATCGTCTTCGGCGACCGGATATTTCTTAGCGCCGCCGTACCGTACGGCGAAGCGCTGCCGCCGCGGCCGAGCGCCGTTCCCGGCAATCACGACAATCTGCCGGTGACGCACCGCCAGCGGTTCGTGGTCATGGCAGTCAGCCGGAACGACGGCCGCATTCTATGGCAACGCAAGCTGCGCGAAGCTCTGCCGCGCGAACAAGGGCATCATACGGCGAGTCTGGCCTCCAATTCGCCGGTCACCGATGGCGAACGGCTCTTCGCGTTTTTCGGGAGTTTCGGACTCTATTGCCTGGACATCGACGGCAAGCAGTTATGGCAGAGAGATTTCGGCCCGATGCAGTCGCTGCACGGTCACGGCGAGGGAGCGTCGCCGGCGCTCTACAGCGACACGCTCGTCGTCAATTGCGACCATGAAGGCCAGTCGTTCGTGGTCGCCCTCGACAAGCGAACTGGAGAGCCGCGGTGGAAGGTCGAGCGCGACGAAGTCACTTCCTGGGCCACGCCGATCATCGTCGAACATGCTGGGAAGCCGCAGGTCATTATCAGCGGCACGAACCGGTTCCGCGGCTATGACCTGGCCAGCGGCGAGATTCTTTGGGAATGCGGAGGCCTGTCGTCGAACATCGTCGCGTCGCCGGTTTTCGGCGGAGGGGTCGTGTACGCGGGGAGCAGCTACGACAAGCGCGTTTTGCTAGCCATTCAGCTCGACGGCGCACATGGCGACATCACAGGCAGCAAGCAGGTGCTATGGAGTCGCTCGCGCGGAACGCCCTACGTGCCCTCGCCGCTCTTGTACGGCGACGTTTTGTATTTCCTCACGCACTACCAAGGAATCCTGAACCGCGTCGATGTGCGAAACGGGAACGATCGTCCGGGGCCGTTGCGGCTGGGCGGCGTCACCGAGGTTTACGCCTCGCCCGTCGGCGCCGCAGATCGCATCTACGTCACCGATCGCAGCGGTTTGACCTTGGTGATCGGTCACAGCGACGCGCCGCGGCTGCTGGCCAGGAATCAGCTGGACGACACGTTCAGCGCCTCCGCCGCAATCGCCGGCAAGGAACTGTTCCTGCGAGGAGAACGGAATCTTTATTGTTTGGCTGAGAGCGATTGACGCTTGCTGCCTGGGAGATACCGCATTCGTCCAAGGCAGCGAAGTGACTTCGGTTTTCGCATCGGCTATGGTGATAGAAGCCCCCCGCTGTTAAGGTCGCCCAGCATGCACCGAACGTCAACAAACCAGCGGTTTCTCTTCTCGCCTTGGGGCTTTGACAATATCGGCGACGTGCTGGCGAAGCTGGGCGAGGGCTTCGAGCTCGAGCAGATCGGCTGGGGAAAGATCAAGTCGACGGCGTCCCTTCATGGCTGCGACGTTCTATTCGTCAACTGCGCCATGCGATTCGCCTTCGGCTACGGCAAACGAGTCGCTCCCGCTCTGCGTGATTTCGTCGCGGAAGGCGGCGTTTTGTACGCCTCAGACTGGGCGGTTGCCGGCGTGCATGCGGCGTTTCCCGAGATGGTGCAGTATGACATGGACGGGCAGAAAGGTCGGATGCCTTGCAGCGTCGTCGATCGCGGCCTCCAGGAGATCGTCGGCAAGCAACTCGACATCCACTTCGACACGACCTGGTGGCGGATGACGAAGGTCGACTCCTCGGTGCGCGTTTACGTCGATGGCGCCGTCCCAAAGGGTCCGGAGCAGAGGTTGCCGATCATCATCGGCTTCTGGCACGGCCGGGGGCACGTGCTGTGTACGGCCTTCCATAACAGGGCCCAGGTGTCGGAACAGGAGAGCCGGCTGCTGCGGTTCCTCATCCTGCAGCCCATTCTGGCCGGCGCCGCAGCCGCCACCGCCAAGGCGGATCAATCGTTAGCAATGTGATGCCCGCCTGACCTGCGGCGGCCCGGACATCATGTCCGGCGTGCCGGAGGCTTCTGACTCAATAAACGATTGTGAGGTCACGGTTGTCGGCGGCCGGTTTGCAGGCCAGGGGCGGAAAAAGCTGATTATCGGCAATCTCGCCTGCCGCCTCGGCTCAACGTCCATCCTCGGATACGCCGCGCAGCCACTTGTCGGCGATTGCCGCGAAATCGACGTCGTCTTCAATAATTTCGGCGACCACCTCGTCGCCGGCCGCCTGGGCGCCGGCCAGCGCACCGCTGAGGAAGTTCGCCAATTGCGTCCGTGCAACCTCGGCGCGGTTTTCCGGCGGCGCGCTTCGCCAGGCTTTGTGAGCCTCCGTTGACAATGCCTCGTGGCAGCGTCTGGACAGCCAGGCATCGAAGGCGCGGGTGGCGGCGTTAAAAAAGCAGATCTCATAGCTTACAGGCGGCAAGGCGAGTCGAAAACCGCCAAGTGTCGTTCGCGTGCTTCAGCTGTCAAGACGTCGCCCCAGCAAAGCCACGATACGGCCTGGGAACGACAAGGTCTGTGGCCGATCCTGACCTTTTGCCAGCTCGACTGCCGGCCGGGACTTGCTATCGAGGAAGCATTCAATCTGTTGCCTCGGCAAGAGGCGCTTGGCCTGCACGTTTCGTGCGAGCTGCAGGAGCAGTGCCTGCGGATCGTGGTCTCGGTCTGTTTCCTGGCTACCGGCGCCGACCGGCTGATCGAGCCCGAGGTGCTGAGCAAAGACCTAGCCCGCTACCTGGAAGCCTGCAAGCGCGACCCAGCCGCCGCCGAGCGGCTGGTCGAGAAGGCCAAGCGGCGCGGTAAGCAAGGCTGGCATGTCGGGCAGCACGAGAGGATTCTGCACCTAGGCCGGCCGCAAGAGGGCGGCGAGGGCGTTGTTGGAACCCACGGCCAGCTTCGGCACCAGCACCAGCGCCGGGCCCATTTCCGGCTGCTGCCTGCCGGCCGCGTTACGTTCGTCCGGCAGGCCACGGTGCGGCCGGATTTGCCGCCGCCGGAGCGGGCGGCCGGATATCTGGTGCAGGTGTAGGTCCCAAACTTCAATTCGGCCGCGCCCGTTCGGGTGCGGTGACAGCCTCTTCTCAAGCTGCGCCGCCGCGCGTCGGTGGCCTGCGGCCGAAGTGCATTCGACTTCTGCTTTGAAAACGTGCACAACGCTTGTCGTGCCGTAGTCTCAGAGACCTGACAAGGTCGCGCGGGCGGGGCGTTGACGCTTGTTCTAGATAGGCTTCGACCAGCGAGCCGGCCGAACTCGACGTGATGTTGCCGAGGTCGACGTGCCGCAGCTTGTTGTCTTTGCCAAGCAGATACAGATGCTTGTAGGCGCGGAAAATCGCCTCGTCCAAGTCGCGCTGCGCCGTCTTGCGGTTGCGTTCGAGCAGCTTGAGCTGGCTCTCGTCGACGCGCTGCTTGGTCTCCTCGTCGTCGTCGATGTCTTCCCAGGCCAAAACCTCGCGCGCCTTGTCGCGGAGATTCTCGGAGGGATCGACCGCGGCGAAGACCAGCGCCGACTCGAACGTCCGGCCGCTCGATCCGCAGTCGCGCACGATCGCCTCCATCAGCTCGCGCGTCGCGCGTTCCTCGGCCGGATGCTCGATCCCCATCGCCACGAGCGTGATCCGCGGAACCTCTTTCACGTCGTTGCTCCGCTTCGGAAAAAACTCGCGTTCGACGAATTTGCAGGCATCGGTCGAGTTCTTGCGGAACAGTTCTGCCGTGCGCTTGCGGACCCGTTCGTCGATGGCCTTGTCCTGCACGCCGCCTCGACGGGCGACCAGCACCTGGTTCAAGTTGGGCACCAGCCCGAAGCGATACCGGTTCCGCTCCCATTGCAGGTAAAAGCACGTGCCGGCCAATCCTTCCAGCACGGTGTCGACGTCGCTGAGGTTGACGTCCGGCCGTAACCGTACACCGGCGCCAGGTGGCTCTGGGGCGGGCGGGGCTAGGGGCGGGGGTCGGGAGAATTCTGGGCCAGCCGTCGCTGAGCACGACGGCGCCGGCGTCGGTCGGCGGCGTCGCGGCGCTCGTCGGTTCGGTAATTGCGAACCGCTTCGGGGTGCGATTGCTTCCAGACGTCGGCGTGCAACGAGCGGTAGTCGGTCGAGCCGGCCAGCAATTGGTCCAGCACGTCCTTCAGGTAGACGTACACGTCCAGGTCGTTCCTCGCCGCCGTGCTGACGATCGTCATCAGCGTTGCGGCTCGCGCGCCGGCCTCCAGGCTGCCGACAAACAGCCAGTTCTTCCTGCCCACGGCGATCTGCTTCATCAACTGCTCGACGTCGTTGTTGTCGATCGGCATCCGGCCGTCGGACACGAACGTTTGCAACGCGTCCCAGTGATTGCGCAGGTACGAGAGCGCCTCGCCAAAC
>DATKRK010000129.1:0-7354 GCA_035532215.1 Pirellulales bacterium
ATCGAATCAACCCGCGCGTCATCAAACAAAAAGTCTCGAAGTGGCCAAAAAAACGGCCCCAGCATCGCGGCCCCCGTCCGCCGACGAAAACCTTTATGCAGTCCGTCGTTTTGACTAATTGAACGGTATTGGGGCTAAGCCTGCCCCCAGCGTGTCGGCCCCTGCCGTGCCGACGCTGGCCGATCAATTTGCCGACGTGATCGGAATCGCGCCCGATTTGCCCTCGGACATGGCCGCGCAGCATGACCATTACCTGCACGGGGCAGATGACTCGCTGACGCTTCGGGGTGGTGCGGACGAGTCGTCACGTCAGCCCCCGCAGGCCACCTCTTCGTCGCGGGTGATGACGAAGCCCAGTTCTTCGATCATCCGGTAATCGGCTTCGGGGGGCTGCCCTTTAGTGGTCAGATAGTCGCCGACGAAGATCGAATTCGCCGCGTAAAGGCCCAGTGCCTGCAAGCTGCCCAGGTGAATCTCACGGCCGCCGGCGATGCGAATTTCGCTCGTCGGATTGACCAGTCGGAACATGGCTAGCGCCTTGAGGCAATAGCGCGGGTTCAACCGCCGCACGCCGGCCAGCGGAGTGCCGTCGATCGGGTTCAAGAAATTCACCGGGATCGACTCGACCTTCAGATCGCGAAGCGCCAGGGCCATGTCGACTACGTCGGCGTCGGCCTCGCCCATGCCCAGGATTCCGCCCGAGCAGAGCTGCATGCCCGCGGCGCGCACCGCCTTGAGCGTTTCCAGGCGGTCCTGAAACGAGTGCGTCGAGCAGATCTCGCCGTAAAACCCTTCGCTCGTGTTCAGGTTGTGGTTCACCTTGTCGACGCCGCAATCCTTCAGCCGCTGAGCCTGTTCGGGCGTGAGCAGGCCGAGACAGGCGCAGATATTCAGGCCGTAACGCTGCTTGATCTCGGGCACAATCGTCGCCACGGCATCCATCTCGCGCTCGTTGGGGCCGCGGGCCGAGATCACGATGCAATACGTCTTCGATTGCCGTTCGACGGCGATCCGGGCGCCGTCCAGCAGTTTCTCGCGATTGAGGATGTTGTAGCGAGGAATCTCGGCCTCGGAGACTATCGATTGCGAGCAATACGAGCAATCTTCGGGACACAACCCGCTCTTGGCGTTCATCAGAAAATAGAGCTGCACCGTATTGCCGAACCGCCGCCGCCGCACGCGATAAGCGGCCGCGAGCAGGTCGAGCAACTCTTCGTCGGGGCAACGGAGCACTGCCAGCGCTTCGTCTTTGGTCGGCCGGTCCCCGTCCAGCACTCGCGTTGCGAGCTGCGCCCACCGGCCCGCGGCGGACTGAACTGCGGCGGAATGCATTGGTTCCGAAACGTCGTTGGCAAGCGGCATGATCGCGTCCGAATTTATCAACTACGGTCGAAATTCGCCCCGAAAACCGAAGAGTCCAGTATCGCCGAATGGAGGATTTCGGCAAGTCGAAATGGCGGCGCCCTGCTGTGGATCAAAGGGCGCGCGATGCCGTCGCCGACCCGAGAGACTGGCCGCGATGCGGAGTCAATAGCGACGGCGATGGACCTGCTCCAGGGCGTTCTTGGCCTCGACTTCGATGAAGAAATCGCCGCATTTCGCCAGTTCCTGCAGAAACGGAACGCAACGGGAGGTCCCGATGTCGCCCAGGGCCTTGATCGCGGTTTTGCGAACCGCCTCATCGGGATGGTGAAGGTACTTGATCACCTCGGGCTCGGCAAGAATTCCAAGCTTGCGCAAAGCGTCATGGACTCGAAATTCACTCCGATACTGTACATCCAGTGGACAGCAACCCACCCGAACACCGATAAAAACAGCCTTTTTAACGGCGTTTATGACAGTGTGGGATACAAATGAACAAGTGAACGTAATGCCACATTATGGCCGACTTTGACACCTGCCAGGTGTCACTGACACCAGCCGAAAATAGCTGGCAACGGATTGCCACCGGCGCGTAGGTCAGTCCTGCCGCGCCTGCGCCGTGCGGTAAGCGTCCACCGAAAGTCCGTAGTTCGACGCGGCGAACTCCAGCTTGTAAGCACGCCCCGCGACGAGCCCGATGCTGCCAGGTAGCGAGCCGAGATAATTGCCATCGGCGTAGCCTCGCAAAGCTACGCCGGCGCCAAGGTAATTAAGAAATACGGTGGCCAGCATAACGCCCGTGGCCACGTCCGTTACCGTGCAGGTCAAGGTGGCATCGGTCACGAACACGCCGGCCCTGGATCGCAGACCTAGGACGCCCAGGTCAACGGCGTTCGCCGCGTAGAGTGGCGTGACGTACAGCGAAAAGCACAGGGCGCCCGCGTAGCTCATGGCCCGAACTCCGTATTTGCGTTTTAACGAGCGCTTCGGCCATGCGACCAAAGCATCGAGCGGCGTGCAGAGCGCTCGTTGGGAGTCAACGTCGCGAACCGTTTTCGCGTCCAGCCGCTAGCGGCCGTGAATTTCGCAACCGCGGGAGAGTAGCCCTTTGACCAGCGGCGCCCGCACTCGCTTCGTTAACGCGGTCACTGAACTAGCGACGCATCGGCAATTCGCCCGTTCCTTGGCCGGCAGCTCCGGGTCGCCAGGATATTTCGCCGGGTGGCCGCCGACGTCGAAGTCTTCATCGACGCCCTTGCGCTGGCCGTTGGCCGCGAAGTGCGTCGGCCGAGTCAAACCGTCGTAGGTCGCAAACCACTCCTTGCCGGTAATCAGACCTTCCCGCGATAGCTCTTGGCGGGCCACGTCCTGCCCCGCGTTGAGCATGTTCGTCGTCTCGGTGCGGGCAATGGTTCGCGCCCGTTTCGTCGCCGCCGCGCCGTCGAACACTTCATCCCGCACGCGCTTCGTTATCGTGCGCGGGTCTTGGCCTTGGTCAAGCGAATCGGTCAATACTTCGGCCAAGCGGTCTTTGGTCGTCTCTTGAATCTCCGCCCAATAGTCTTTCGACAAGGCATCGTTGACCGCGGCTTCGATGCCGGCCAGCATGTCGGGCGGGAAATCGACGCCAAAGTCATAGCCCAGCGTGGCGGCCTTGCCCGCAGCCGGCGCGTTGGCGGGCGGCTTCAAGGGCTTGCCGCTCCAATCGGAGAATGACGCTAGCTCGTGGCTGGCCCCCGCGGCCGTCGCGTAGGCGAGCGCAGGTTCGATGGCATCGGCGAACGCCTTGGTCCACGCACTCGGCGTGAAGACGTGCGGCAACAGGTCGTCAGCGCTATCGGCAGCGCTCTTGCGACCGAAAGATTTGCCCGACGCGCCCAACAGCGATTCGAGCTTTTCGGCCACGTCATCGCCTTGCCACCTCAAGAATTTCTCGACCGCGGTTTGGAGGCTGGTTTCGTTCGCGTCGTGGCTCTTCAGCCAGCGATCTGCATAGTCGTCGTAAAACGCATCATCGATGGCCTTGCCGGTCAACCGCAGAGTCTTGCCAGCAAGCAGAGCCTTGCCCGCCGCTTGCCCTTCTGCCTCCTCTTCATCTTGGGTCGCCGCCGTCCGCGGGCGGTTTCGTTTTCGGCGCGCTGGGGTCCACGCGAGTAGTAATCGCGCCTTGCGAACGGTCGAGCGCGTAGCCGTCTTGCAACTGGTTGGCGGGTACAATTGACCAGCCGTTCGGAACGATGAGCGAATCGCCCCACGGCACGGGCTTCAGCCGCAAAATCTGCGTGCGAAACTCGTTGAGCGTGGCGGCGCCGCTCTTCATGGCGAGAGTCCACTCGTTGAACTGCATTTCGTCATCGCGCGGCCGGCAGGGCTCGATGAACAAGACGTAGCGATTGCTCTTGTCGAACAAACGCAGCAGCACGGTCGTCAACAGCCGGGAAATCAACTCGATTTTCGGATTGACCGTAGAGTAGCAAAAGTGCGCGTCGGCCTCTGCCGATTCCGCACGGCTGCCAAGCCCGGACGCGCCCACGACGTAGGCCGAAGTTCCGAAACTTTGCTCCACGCGCTCGCGGGCCGTCCCGGCGTTCGACCCGAAATCCATTTCGCTCGGCTTGTTGCCGTAGGGCTCGATGCTCTCGATTCGGCCGTCCAAAACCATCGGGTCGCCATAACGGAGCATCCCGCGATAGTGCCGGTTGATGGCCTGGATTACTTGCTCGCGCTGATATTCTCTAAGCCGCGTGCTTCGTTGGCGGCCTTGTAAGTCTTCACCCTTGGAGACCTTAATCAATGCGCTGGGGTGTATGCCGAGTTGGAAGCTACGCTTCTGCGCCTCGACCACGAATTCCTCGACCATCACCTCGCGGGCGTTGGCTTCCAGCGGCCCGAGCGGCCGCAACGGGTCCCCCGGGTCTGGAACGGCGAAGGGCACGATTTCATCCCGCGCTAACGGGATTTCATCTTCATAGCCGTCGGGCAGTAGCGACCAGCCCTCGAATAGTTTCGCGCCGTGTTTTGCGCGAACCCAGTGGCTAGGCAAGGGCCAGATTTCCCGCGACGGGCCGACAGGCCGCGCCCAGAGATAGGAACTGCCCGTGATTTCCAGCGATGCGACGGTGACGTATTTGAGCAGCCAATCCGAAAAGAACTGTATCTCGGGCGCCGGATTCGATAGCGCGGCCAAGACCGGATGGCTATCAACAAGTCGCAGCTCTTCTCCGGCCTTGAGCGATAAGCCCTTCACCCAGCGCGGCGCCCCGCAATCGAAGGCTTTGCTGCCCGGCGCCTTGCCGCGGCCCTTGTTCGACACCATCGCCAAGCGAATCGGCTGCCCGGCGATGCGTTGCGCGATAGGTCGAATCGAGCGGTACGCTTGCCCGCGGAAATGTTTATACTGCTCGCGGGCATCGTAGGTCCGCTGGCGGGCGTCGGACTGGATGCGAGCATTGGCTGTAGCGTTGCTGCCCAACAACTGTAGCGGCGTTTGACCGCGGCCGACCACGGCCTTGAGACAGCGTTGGAAATCGGATTCGCCAGCCCGGCGAACACTGTCAAGCGCGCTCTCGAATCGAGCCATACTACACTTCGCTTTCGTCGCGCTCGGCGCCAACGGCCGCGGCGACAGCCAGGGCTCTATCTCGGTCGAACACGGCTCGTTCCCGCTTGCGTCGGGCAACGTCCGCTTCGTGAATCTCGCTCAACAAGCGGTTCTCACTCGTCGCCACGCGGAGGGATGTTTCCGCGTCGGAAAGCTTCTCTTCCAGTTCGGCGATGCGAGCCGCGTGGGCCGCAGCCGCCCAGCGTGAAAGAATGCGCCCCATGAGTGCTAAAAACCGTCGCATGGCAACTCCTACTTGTCCTACTTGCCGGCGGGAACCAAGCGCTCGATGAGCGTCTCGATGAGTCCGCAAAGCTTGTCGATGCGCTGCTCTTCGACGTCGGTCGCGGCGGGCCGCTTACTCTCCTCGCCAAGGTCTTTGGGCAGTTCTCCCTTGACCACTTTTGCGAAGCCGGCATCGACAGCGCGTCGGGTGGCGTGCAGCCAATCGGGCAAGTGCGGACGGTCGATGACCACGTCGCGCGGAATCTCGATATCCCGGCTTTCGAGCGATTCCCGCTCCGGCGCCCATTCGGGCTGGCGCAACGTCTCAACGAGCGTCACGGCCTTGGCGTCCAGGTCGATTTGCAAAAGCGTGCCAGGCACCCCGCGCGGGAACTGCTGGTGCAAGGTCATGGCGTCGATTTGATGCGCCGCGATGCGCTGGAAATCCTTGCGCCCGCGCAGGCATCCTCCGAACGGACGAAAGAATACGTTTTGGTCTTTGGGCGTTTCGATGGTCACTTCGAGTAGATTGCTTTTCATTGAGAGCGAGTCCTATGTAACAGACAGCGTATGTAACAGACACAGTGAGAGAAAAAACGCCCGCCGCGGGCATGAACGAAACCGCGACGGGCGCCAAGCAGAAGACTAGGAGTGCAACGGCGCGTTGGTCATACTGCTGAGTCCAGCGCCATTCACGAATTGTCCCGCATAGCGGCCCCTCGCGGTAATCAGCATTTCGTGTTGCAGCCGCAGCGCCTTGCCCTCGACGCTGGTCTCGATTTTCAGCCCCAAGCGGCGCCACATTCGATACAAGCTCAGCTTGCCGAAAAACATATCGATTTGCGGCAAATCATTGGAAATCGCTACCGGCCGACCGACGAATTGATACTGCTCGTAGTTATACCCGAAGATACGCCTCTGGTCGGTCGCACTCACCGGGATGCCGCGCAGCCTGAACCACGTCGCATCGTTCATTACCCAGCAGACACTCGGGTCGTTTTTAAGCCTGTATTGCTTCGGCAACGAAGCGATCATATCCTCCACGTCGGCGACCTCGAACGGACCGGCGGAACCGTTTTTCGCGGACACCGCATTGGTTCCCGTGGCAAGGGACAATCCTTTCGGCTGTGTGACGCCATCGCCAACGGCGATTACTTTGTCCAGTTCCGCAGCCAAGCGCGCGCCCATGCGGACCGTAATCTCTTGGCCTAAGGCAAGCGGCGTATCCATCAACAGGTCGCGGCCAATGGCGATTGCCAAAGACACGTCACACGCGTTGGAAGTCAGACTCTCGATGAGTCCGTCCGTCGTCTGCAACGGAACTGCCGCGCCGCTACCTTCGGTTGGCGCGCCCGACCAATTGGCCGTGAGATTCGCGAGGCTCTGCGTGCGGACCTGATTCGACGTGCTCAGTTCGCGCACGTCAACGCGCGGAAACAACTCGCCACTCAAGAGGGGAAACGTAACCAAGTCTTGGTCGAAAAAGTACGGGACAAGGCTCGTTCCGCCCGACGTGCTATCGGCGATGAAATCCGTGCCTCTCGTTTGGAGCGCGTCGGACAACTTGTGTCCGGTATAGTAGCGGCCGTTCACGTCGCCGACCCAAAGATGGTCGTGCGCCAGTTCCGCCAAAAGATCATTTTCATGCTCGGTCAAGGGCGGAATTCCGTGGCAGGTGCGATACGCCAGGCCCCTAAACCATGAGCCAATCAAGGCGTATTCACGTTCGCTCGGCAGTTCCACCGCGGCGCCGCCGCGAAAGACCTTCTCGCCCCTTTTGTCCGCCGCCTCGTAGCGCTTGGTATTGTATCTTGCGCTGGGAGCTTTCACGTTGACGTCGCCGGCGCGTCCGAAAACCTGCGCCGGGCTGCTGGATGTGCCGTGCATTTTGCTACCTTTTTGCAAATAAGAACTTGAAATGTCTTCCAAAATCTGCGTGGTGTCCTGCCGCCGGCTGGCGATGCGGTCGATGGCGTCTTGCAGTAACCGTTCACGCGCCGGGGAGGAGCGAGGCGACGGGTTGACCGCGGAAGTGGGCTTCGACAGCGGCTGTCAGGTAGCTGAAGATCGAGCGGCCTTGCAGGCGGCACGTCTCGCTGACGGTCAGCATCCGCTCGATGAAACGGCTGCCCGAGGCACTCTGCGTCCCGAAGGATAGCTTGCGGT